>NZ_JANMET010000055.1:0-1892 GCF_031377265.1 Tabrizicola sp.
CACCCGCGCGATCAACGCCTCGAACTCCGCCACCAGCCCGTCGCAGAACTCAGGCTCCGTCATCCCGTCGGGCCGCCGATACGGGTTCGGCACCGACAGGTGCCAGATGCCGTCTTCCTTGTAACGGAACTCCTCCACCCGGTCGCCGGGCCGCTTGCCGATGCTTTGCGACAGGTAGGTCGACCCATGGTACGAATGATCCCGCGCAACGATCCCGGTCTTGTCCGGCCGCCCCATCGCATGCTGGTGATACCCGACCATCCGTGCCGCTGTATCCACCGCCGTCGACCCTCCCGTCGTGAAATGCACCCGGTTCAGATCGCCGGGTGCCAGCGCCGCAAGTTTAGCCGCCAGCCGCGCCGACGGCTCGTTGGTCATGTCGACGAAGGTGTTGGAAAACCCCAGCCTCAACGCCTGATCGGCGATCGCATCCGCCATCTCGCGCCGCCCCAGCCCGATGTTGGTGCACCAAAGCCCGCCCACCGCATCAAAATACCGCCGCCCTTCGGCATCCCACAACCACGCCCCCTCACCGCGCGCGATCACCAGCGCACCTTCCCTTTCGAACGGGCCAAAGTTGGTCCATGGATGCAGCGCATGGGCGCGGTCCATCTCCCACAGATCCTTCGGCGCGGGCAAATTCAGGGCAAGGGCGGTCATCGGTCACTCCATCTGCTGTGGCCTCACCCTAACATTTTGATCAAATTTTTGCCAGCCCAGACCCGCCACCAAAGGTAGCGCTGTTCAAGATATGGTATGCCAATCATAGACCCTTGGCTAAATGCGCCGCGCCCGGCATCATCTGATTCGCCCAAGGCTTCCGCTTCGCCAAATATCCCCGGCGGAGCCCGCCCGAGCCGATCCGGGCCCTGCCCGGTCGGCGAGACAAAAGGCGTGCGCCGGGCTTGCCCGGCGTTCTTTCACCCCACAGGTTGCGCCCGCTCTACCAGCCGGGCAAAAAAGCTTGCCCCCACCGGCGACGCGTCATCATTGAAATCATAGGCCGGGTGATGCAGACCCGCCCCCGGTCCGATCCCCATGAACAGATAAGCGCCCGGCCGAGCCTCCAGCATATAGCTGAAGTCTTCCGACCCCATTTCCCGGTTGGCGCGGGCATCCACCGCGTCGCCCCCCACCACCTCGCGCGCCACTTCGGCGGCGAACTCAGTCTCGTCCTCATGGTTGATCGTTGCGGGGTAACCCCAGTCGTAATCGACCCGCGCCGTCACGCCGTACGCCAGGGCATGACCCTCGACAATCTCGTGGATCCGCTTCTTCAACAACGCCCGCACGTCAGGCTTGAAACAGCGGATCGTGGCGCAGAACATCGCCGCTTCCGGAATGATGTTGCTGGCGGTCCCGGTATGGATCTGGGTTACCGAAATCACTGCTTCATCAAGGGCATAGACGTTCCGGGGGATGATCGTCTGAATGCCGCCCACCATGGCTACCACGGCGACCACAGGGTCCACGCATTCGTGCGGCGTGGCGGCATGGCCGCCTTTTCCGGTGACATAGACATAGGCCGTATCGACAGATGCCATCAACGGCCCCGGCGTGGTCTGAAAATGCCCGAAAGGCACGTTCGGCGCGTTGTGGATGCCGTAGACTTGCGCGATATCGAACCGGTCCATGATGCCTTCCTGCACCATGACTTCACCGCCGCCGCCATCTTCTTCGGCAGGCTGAAAGATCAACGCCACCCGCCCGACAAAGCGCCGCGTCTCGGCCAGATACTTCGCCGCCCCCAGCAGCATCGTCACATGCCCGTCATGGCCGCAGGCATGCATCTTGCCGGTGATGTTCGAAGCATGCACCGCACCGGTGACTTCCTCAATTGGCAGCGCGTCCATATCGGCACGCAGGCCGATGGTCGGGCCAACGCCGGTGCC
>NZ_JANMET010000354.1:0-11545 GCF_031377265.1 Tabrizicola sp.
TGGTAGTAATGCTGCAGCCGGTTCGGGTTCTCGCCATAGCGACCGTCGGTCGGGCGGCGCGAGGGTTGCACATAGGCCGCAGCCCAGGGCTTGCTGCCCAAGGACCGCAATGTCGTGGCCGGATGAAAGGTGCCGGCACCCACTTCCATGTCATAGGGCTGCAGGATCGCACAGCCCCGTGCTGCCCAATAGGCCTGAAGCCTCAGGATGATTTCCTGAAAACTGCGTGGGGCGGCGGGGATTTCGGCCATGACAAACCCTTCGTGACAGACTTGCGCTCTCCCTATCCACTGGGGGCGCGAGGGTCAATTCCCGACAGGCCCGCCCTTTCGCGCTCTTGGGATAAGCCCTTGCCCTTGCAGAGGGCTTCACGCATGTTGCGGCCGTAAATCGCAGCGTCAGGACCAGCCGATTATGTCTAAAGTCGTTTTTGCCTTTGTAGTCTTCATCACCAGCCTCTTTTCCCTTGCTGTTCAGGCCCAGGATCAGGTCTGGGTCCAGATCGAGGCGCATCCCACACGCGATGTGGCCGAAGTCCGTGCCCGTGCCTACGCTGCGGTGTTTCCCGAAACGGTTGGCTATCAATTGCGCTCGGGTTGGTACGCAGTGGCGCTGGGGCCGTATCCTGTGGCCGAAGGCGCTGCGCAACTGGTGGCCCTTGGCCGCGAAGCCCTGATCCCCGACGACAGCTTTATCGCCGATGGCTCGGATTTCCGTGAACAGTTCTGGCCGGTATCCGGCACCCTTCCCCTGCCCGAACCCGAACCCGAAATCATCGCCACCCCCGATCCGCTTCCCGAACCCGCGCTTCCGGACGAGACCCGCGCTGAGGCCCGCGCCTCCGAAGCATCGCTGTCCGAAGATGATCGCAAACTCCTGCAAACCGCCCTGCAATGGTTCGGTTTCTATGACAGCACCATCGACGGCGCCTTCGGTCCCGGCACCCGCAATTCCATGGCCGCCTGGCAAGAAGCGCAGGCCATCGAGCCGACAGGCGTGCTCACCTCCAGACAGCGCGTGGCGCTTTTGTCCAGCTACCAGTCCGAAATCGCCAGCTTCGGCTTTACCTTGGTGAACGAAGCCGAAGCCGGGATAGAGCTCATTCTGCCGCTGGGCCTTGTTGAATTTGACCATTACGAACCCCCCTTCGTGCATTTTCGTGCCAAGGGCGGCTCTGGCGTCAGCATCGTGCTGATCTCGCAGCCGGGCGATCAGGCAAGCCTTTTCGGCCTCTACGACATCCTGCAATCGCTGAAAGCTGTGCCCTTGACCGGCGAGCGCAGCCGCGGCGAGAAATCCTTCCGCATCCGCGGCACGTCCGCCACCGCCGACACCACCGCCTTTGCCGAACTGTCGGTTGGGCTGATCAAGGGCTGGATGTTGATCTCCACCCCCGGCAACGATACGCGCGACACCCGCATCATTCAGGCCGTCGAGGCCAGCTTCAAATCCACCGGCGAGCAGGCACTTGATCCGGGCATGGTGGTTTTGTCGCCTGAATCCAAAAGCGGGCTTCTTTCGGGCCTTGAAGTGCGCAAGCCAAAGTTCAGCCGTTCTGGCCTGTTCATCGATGCCACCGGCACGGTCCTGACCACGCTTGATGCGGTCACCAACTGCGGTCGCATCACCATCGACCGGACCGAAGACGCAACCGTCACCCTGTCTGACGCGGCCTCCGGCCTTGCCGTGATCACCCCGAAGACCCCTTTGTCCCCGCGCAAAGTGGCTGAATTTCAGCAGGCTCCCGACCGGATCGGCGCCGAAGTGGCCCTTGCGGGCTATTCCTACGAAGACCGCTTGCCCTCGCCCGTCCTGACCTTCGGCACCCTCGAAGACAGCACCGGCCTGAACGGCGAACAAGGCGTCAAGCGCCTGTCGATTGACGCCCTGCCCGGCGATATCGGCGGCCCGGTACTGGACAGCACTGGCGCCGTGCTTGGCATGCTGCTGCCAAAGGACGTGCTCGGCGGCAAGCAATTGCCGCCCGAGGTGTCCTACGCGGCCTCTGCCGACCTTATCGCCAGAACGCTTGGCGCTGCGGGCCTGACCCCACTGAAATCCACTGCCCAAGGCGCGATGGCCCCTGAAGATCTGTCCGAGGCAGCCATCGGGATGACGGCAATCGTGTCGTGTTGGGATTGATCAGCGCCGCCAGAACGACGGCAGCACCAGCACCAGAATCGCCAGCAGACCCAACCGGCCAAGGATCATCGCCAAAGTCATGATCCAGATTGCGGCGGTCGGGAAATCGACAAATGTCCCGGTGCGCGCAATCAGCGGGCCATAGCCATAGCCGATGTTGCCGATCGCCTGCCATACTGCGAACAGGCTGGATACCGGGTCAACGCCGAACAACGTCATCGCCGTGCTCAGCACCCCAATGATGAAGATATAGCTGGTGACGAACATCATCAGCGCGCTCATCACATCGGCATTGACCGTGCGCCCGGCGTATTTCACCGGGTCAATGCTGTTCGGGTTCGAGATGCGACGGATCTCGCGCCCCAAGGCTGACAGCGCAACCTGCACCCGGAAAATCGTCAGCGCGCCGGAACTTGACCCCGAGCAGCCACCGATCAAGCCCAGCACGAAGGCGATGATCATCGAAAACGCGCCCCAACCGCCGAAGGTCCCAGAAAAGAACCCGGTTCCCGACATGATCGAGGTCAGATTGAACAGCGCCTCGCGGAACGCAGGCTCCACTGCCATGTCGGCATGGAACACCTGCCAGGCGGCAACCATCACCACCGCGCCAAGCAGCCAGCGCAGATAGGCCCGCGCCTGCAGATCCTGCCACAGTGGCCAGGCCGATCCGTTCACCAGCTGGACATAGCGAATGTAGGATAGGCTGCCCAAAAACATGAACAACGCCCCGAAATACTCGCCCGCGCCAGTGTATTTGGAAAAGGAGATGTCAGTCGGCGAAAAGCCCCCCGTGGCGATGGTGGCAAAGCCGTTGACCACGGCATCCAGCGCGGTCATCCCGATTAGCAGATAGGTGGTGACACAGGCCACCGTCAGCAGCACATAGACAATCAGCAACTGCCGCGCGATGTCGGTGGCGCGGGGCAGCGCCTTGCCAAAGGTGTCAAACCCTTCGGTGCGAAAGAACTGCATCCCGCCGATCCGCATCAACGGCAGAAAAATCATCGCGATGAAAGCAATCCCGAGCCCGCCCAGCCAGTTCAGCATGCCCCGCCAAAGGTTCATTCCCGCAGGCAGATCATCCAGCCCGACAATCACCGTGGCCCCGGTCGTGGTGATCCCGGACACCGCCTCGAAATAGGCGTTGCTCAGGCTCAGCCCCGGCGCGCCGATGTAAAACGGCAGCGCCCCGAACGCTGGCACCAGCACCCAGATCGCTGCGGTCAGCAGATAGGCCTGCCGCGTGTCCAGCGACCGCCCCAGCGAATTGACCGAACTCAGCGCCAGCGCCCCCCCGACCACCCCGGTAATCGCGGCGCATTGCAGGAACTTCACGCCGTTTTCCAGGCCAGCCCGCCAGTCAATGATGGCAGGCGCCACCATCAGGATGGCCAGGACGATCAGGATGCGTCCGATAACATAGGCGACGGGACGAATATCCACCATGATCCGGCATCGCTATCCGCCGCAGAGGCGCGCGTCAATCGCCCCGCTACAGCGTGCCTCAGCCAACGTGGAAAAGCGTGCGGAACAGATGCGGGTCCAGGCTTTCGACGGCAAAGGTGTCGCCCTCGGTCAGCAGGCTGACCGCGTCATGGCTGTGCAGGCTTTCCTGATGGCTTGCCACCACCCGGAAATCGCCGATCCTCGGGTCGCCGCGCAGGGCCTTGCAGAAACTGCGCGCCGCATCTTCGACGAAAATCGGGTTCGCGGCGTTCAACTCGGCAAAGGCCTGCTCATCCTCGCGCTTGACCATCACCTGCGTTTCGGTGGGCACGCCCTCACGGGCCAGCTCGATCAGGTCTTCAAACCACAGGCACGCGTCACCCGTGACCTCCACCGAAATCCGCGCCACTGATCGCTGGCTGTGCGGCGTGGCCAACTGCCCGCGCGTGCGCCGCGCATGTTCGGCCAGTTCCAGCGAACAGGGGCAGGTCGACGAATAGACGTAGTCGAGATGCATGATCTTCTTGGCGACCCCTGCCCGTTCCACCAATTCCAGCGCGATGTCGTAATACTGCCAGCCCGACAGCCCCGACCGCAGGCTTCCCACCTTCATCGGGAACGAGAACCGCATCTGGATGCGCGCATCGAACGAGCCGAGGTCGCGCTTGTAATCGGCCAGCGCCGCCTCGATCACCACAAAGGAAAACGCCTTGTCGGCATGGGCATAAAACGACCGCATGATGCGGCTCATGTTGATGCCCTTCTTTTCCGCCTCAAGGCTGACGGTGCCGGTGACGCTGGTCTCCAGCGTCAGATCGCCGTTTTCGCGCGTGTGAAATCCGATCGGCAGCCGGAAGTTTGAAATCCCGACGTGCTGGATCACCGCCTTTGCCCCAACGATCAGGCTGGACGGGCCGTTCTGCAGATCGGGCAGCCCGGCCTTGTAGGCCTCGGTCACCACGAAATCCGCCGGGTAGGTGCGCGACAACGCGGGGTAACCCTGCCCCGGCACCAGATAGCCCACCGCCCCATCCAGCGCCGCAATCTCGGTGTCGGATGCCTTTCCAGCCCACTGGCGCAGCACGGCCAAAGCCGCCTCCGCCTCTTCGCGCGATGGCTTGCGGTCGATCTCTGGGGTGTGGATGTTCATCGGTCGGCTCCTTCCGTGGTCGCAGGCTACAAGATGTAGGCGTGCCGGGTCATCTGTCCAATCATTGCCGAACAGTTCCGGCGCATTCCCGCCATTGCCGGAACATGTTGCCCGCCAAACCTCCATCGCGCCCGGACTGCTGTGTTGTCAGTCCGCCAGGCTGCGAAACGTGGCGTTGAAGGCCACGGTCACGCGTTCAACATCCGTCTCGTTGGGATACACCCAATGCACAAGATACGACGGAAACAGCACGATCTCGCCCGCCGCGGGACGGATCTTGCGCTTTGGCCGGAACGCCTTGGCCTCGAACAGCCGCCAATGCGGCAGATCTGACCGCGGATCAAGAAACTCGATCATCCCGGAATTCCCCGTCTCGACCGCCGGTTGCGCCACGTAATACACCCCCGACCAATGCGCGCCAGGATGGGTATGGGGCGCATTGAACCCGCCCTTGGGGTTCATGTTCATCCAGCCCGACAGCTTCATGCTTAAGGTCGCCGGATCGGCCTTTCCCTTCATTCGCCGCACCGCCTCCCAGATCGACGCCTCGGCCGCCTGCCGCAACCGCACGATACAGGGGGTGTCGCTGTCAAAGATGTTGCCCTCCGAATGCCAGCCACCCCGGTTCGATTTGGCGACGCCTTCGGTAACGGCACGCTGCCGTTCGCCTTCGGCCAGCAACTCGGCGTCCAGGACCGCATGGTCAGCCAGACTGAACCGCAACAGCGGCGTCGAGAACAGCGTCTCCGATGCAACCAGATCAAGCATACCGCTTAGCCCTCCGCTTCCTTGCAACAGAAAAAGACTATCCGGCGCCAGCGGCTTTGCAATCTGCAAATCCGAGGCGCAGCGCTAGGCCGACAGCGCCGCCGTCAGATCCGCCAACAGATCGCTCGAATCCTCCAGCCCGACCGACAGCCGGATCAACCCCGGTGTGATGCCCAACAGGTCCTTCTGGTCCTGCGGCAGGCGCTGGTGCGTGGTTGTCGTCGGATGCGTGACGATCGTCTTGGCATCGCCCAGGTTGTTGGAAATCTTGATGATTTCCAGCGCATTCATGAACCGGAATGCCGCTTCCTTGCCGCCCTTGATGTCAAACGCCAACAGCGTGCCGCCCGACCCCATCTGCGCCATCGCCAGCCGGTGCTGCGGGTGGCTCGGCAGGCCGGGATAGATCACCTTTTCCAGCTTCGGGTGCCCCTGCAGCTGCGCCGCGATCACCGCCGCCGCCTCCGCCATCGCCCGGCAGCGCAAATCCAGCGTCGCCATGCCGTTCAGCATGATCCACGCGGTGAACGGGCTCATCGATCCGCCAGTGTGCTTCATGTAGGGTTCAAGCGTCTTGCGGATGAACTCTCGGCTGGCGCAGACCACGCCACCCAAAGCGCGCCCCTGCCCGTCGATATGCTTGGTGGTGGAATAAACCACCACATCCGCGCCCTGTTCGACCGCGCGCGAAAAGATCGGCGTGGCAAACACATTGTCACAGATCACCAGCGCCCCGGCCGCATGGGCAATGGCCGAAACACTCTCAATATCAATCAGTTCCAGTGTCGGGTTCGACATCGACTCAAAGAACACCGCCTTGGTGCCGGGGGTCACGGCGGCGCGCCACTGGTCCAGATCAGTGCCATCGACGAAGGTCACCTTCACGCCAAAGCGCACCAGCACCTCTTCCAGCACATAAAGACAAGACCCGAACAGCGCCCGCGACGACACCACATGATCCCCCGCCCGCAGCATCGAGGTCAGCGCACCCGACACCGCCGCCATGCCGCTGGCCGTGGCAAAGGCGTCCTCGGTGCCTTCCAGTGCCGCGATCCGTTCCTCGAACATCCGCGTCGTGGGGTTGCCGTAGCGGGCATAGATGAACTCGTCATCGCCTGCCTTCAGAAACCGCGCCTCGGCGGCTTCGGCAGTGGGGTAGACAAACCCCTGAGTCAAAAAGATCGCCTCGGCCATCTCGCCGTACTGGCTGCGACGGCTGCCTTCATGCACCAGTTTCGTACGGGTCTTCCAGTCTTTCGTCATCGTTCAATCTTTCCAGGAACGGCCTCAGGCCAAGAAAAAACCCCGGACAACCAGAGGTGCCGGGGCCATTGCCCTGAACCTCTTTAGCGGTTTGTTTAACGTGGCCCGCAATCCGGTAACAAAGCGCCACGTTGCTGGATTAATCCCGTTCGCACCCGCCGTCAATCGGCCAAAGATCGCAGCGCGCGTTCATGGTTCCGTCACCGTCCGGTCATCGCGGCTTTGCACTGCCCTGTTAGCCCAACGCCAGATTTAGCGGCCAAGGCAACGGGTGCTACAACAGATGCCAATCCTTGCGATCAACGCCATCGGCACTGAACCCCAGCATCCCGATGGGCCGCTGGATGATGTGCTGGCGGGTCATATTGCCGCCCTGCCACCCGGCCTGCCGATCCTGATCATGATCCACGGCTACCGCTATTCGCTGCGTCATGCGCCGCTCAGCCCGCACCTGAACATCCTGTCGCTGACCCCCGGCAAGGGTAAGACCCTGTCGTGGCCCCGCCGCCTTGGTTTTGGCCGTGGCAACGACGGCCTGTGCATCGCCTTCGGCTGGGAGGCGTCGGGCACACTGTGGCGCGCCCATGCCGAAGCCGCCCGCGCCGGTGCCGCGCTTGCAGCCCTGATCACCAAGCTGCGCGCACTGACCCCCGCCCCGATTGATCTGATGGGTCACAGCCTTGGCGCAAGGGTGGCATTGACAGCCCTGCCCGCCTTGCCCGAAGGCGCGGTTCACCGCATGGTCCTGCTTGCCGGTGCCGAACTGGTCAGCACCGCAACCGCGGCACTTGCCTCTCCGGCTGGCCGCAAGGTCGAGGTGCTGAACGTCACCTCGCGCGAGAACGACATTTTCGACTGCGGCTATGAATGGCTGATCGCGCCGTTTAGCCCCGGTGCCCGCACCATTGGCGCGGGGCTTGATCTGCCCAATGCGGTGACGCTGCAGATTGATGCTCCGGCGCATCGGGCCGCCCTTCGGGCGTTGGGTCACCCCACGGCCAAGGCAATCCGGCGGATGTGCCACTGGTCCGCCTACACCCGGCCCGGTCTATTCCCGGTTTACCGCGCGTTCCTCGCGCGCCCTTCTCCACTGCCGCTGGCGCTGCTGCGCAACGCGCTGTCCACCTCCGGCACCCCACGCTGGTCGCGGCTTCTGGCGCTGCCCGTCCTGCGGCGTGGCATGGCAGTGCCCTGACGCCCGTCAGGCAACCGTCCCCCAAAGACAGGCAGCGCAAGACTTGATTTTCAATGCAAGGTGATGGACGCTGCCGCGCGAGTTCCATCCGAACCCCTTTTCCAAAGGCCCCCGATGCAGCGCGTCCTCGCCCTTGCCACCCTTGCCAGCTTTGCAGCCCTTCCCGCCCTGTCACAAACCTGCGCTGATCGCAGCAATGACTACGCCGCGCGCATCACGCTTTGCGATCAGGCGTTCGAAGCCGCCGCCTCCGACGAAGATGCCGCCTACGCCCTTGCGCTGAAAGGTGAAGCGCAGCGCATGCTTGGCGACCTGGACGCTGCAGCAACCACCCTGCAGACGGCGCTGTCCTACGCCCCCGAGGATGAATGGGCATGGGTCGAACTTGGCAACGTTGAATACGACCGTGGCAATACCGTGGGGGCCATTGCGCACTATTCGGCTGCCCTTGCGGTGGCTGATTATGTCGACGGCTACGCCAACCGCGCCGATGGCTGGTGGACCATGCGCATGGCGCAACGGTGTTCGGACGACGCCGATCAGGCGCTGCGGCTTGACCCGCAATATGCCTATGCCAACGAAGTCAAAGGCCGCTGCCTGATTGATCTTGGCCAGGCAGATGCCGCACTCAGCTATTTCGACACGGCGATCTCGATCAATCCGGGTTACCACAACGCCTACCGCAACAAGATGTCGGCGCTCTATGCGTTGCAACGGTATCAGGACGTGGTGGCCGTCGCCGACCTTACGCTGCGGCCCGGCACCATCGCCAGCCCGAACCCCCGCACCGAAGAAGAAATCCGTGCGCTGCGGCTGCTTGCCTATTCGCAATACGCGCCGCCGAACATGGTGATGGCCGAGGCGGATGCGTTGCTGCAGGCCTACCCTGACAACCTGACCGGGATCAACATCAAGGGCATGGCGCTGATTGTGGCCGGCAAGGCCGCCGAGGCCGATCAGGTGACCCAACCGCTGCGCCAGAACAGCGGCGGTCGCGGCATGGAGGCGGCGTTCTTTGACACGCTGGCCCAGATCGACATCGCGCTTGGGCGGCTGGATCAGGCTTATGCGAATTTCGAGTCCGCGCTGAACCTTGATCCATCGATGTCGAAGATCTACGCCAGAAAACTGTCCGAGCTTGGGTTTCTGCCGCTGTCAAACGCCCCGGCGGGCGTGCTGACCGCCTTGCGCCGCTGCATCGATGTCAAGAAACAGGGCTGCACCGTCGCGGGCTAGCGGCCGACTATACTAGCGGATTTCACACCGGGCGGGCTTGATCGTCGTCCAGGTTAATCACCGTCAACACCATCGCGCGCAGAACCGAATGGCCGATCACCGGCAGCACGGCCCAGAACAGCAACCAATGCGACACATCCAGACTGCGGATCATCGTCTCGTTCAGCAGCAGGAAGCTGAAGTTGTAGATCACCATCATCCGCGTCAGGTTCGGCAAGAAGCCCTTCATGTCCTCGGCAGGCCAGAACGTCGCCGCCGTATCAGAGCGCCCTTTCAGCACGTCAGACAGGAAGATCCCGCCGATCACCACATAGAACGCGCTTTGAATGCGCTGGCACCACAGCGGATCGCTGGCCATCGCCACCACCAGCAGCGGCAGAACCGCCATCGCCAGCGCCAGCGCCATGGTCTGACCGGTGCTGAACTTCATCAGCATCCGCCGCACCATGCCCTCAAATCCGATCGCAATCCGTACGCCCAACGCCAGCAGAAAGGCGGTCGCAAACGCCTGGCTCTGCGCGTCCGGCCCCAGAACCACCGCCAGCACCGGATAGCCGATCAGCAACACCGCACCTGGAATGTAAATCCTTTGCGGTAGCGCCGGCAGGTCCTGAAACAGGCTCAAGAACAGTCGGACCAGATCAAGTGGATTGCGGTACATCGGGCGACCTCGTCGTTGGCTCACCCTTTTTCTAGACGCAACTTAAGGCGGTGCTTGGGCAGGAAGCAGACCGTTAAGGGGCATTCCTGTGCAAGATGTCGTCACTTTTCCTCGGGCGGTTCGATCAGATAGCGGTTCAGCATGCTGATCTGCACCATCAGGAAAATGAACAGCGCAACAGGCATTCCAAAGGTTTCCAGCTTGACCCAAAGCTCTGTTGTCTGCGTCCGCCAGATCGCCTCATTGGCCACCGCAAGGGCCCCGAACATCAGTGCCAGCCTGCGCGTCAGAATCATCCAACCCTCTGGCATCATTGGCAAAGCTTCGGCCATCACCCATTGCAGATAACTCTTGCCCTGCACCAGACCCACCCCCAGGATGGTGGCGAAAGTCCCGTAGACGATGGTCGTCTTCATCTTGAAAAAGCTCTCGTCGTTGAACCAGGCCGTCATCCCGCCAAAGAACATCACCATAACGCCGACGAATATCTGCATCCGGCTCAGTTGTCCGGTCAGCCACCACAGCGCCGCAATTGAGGCCAAAAGGATCGGCACCAGCACAATCGCCGCCACGATGAAGCCGGAATACTCGGTCCCGCCAATCTGGTACTTCTCGTCCTTGATCCACATGTAGATCACAAAGAACACCAGCGTCGGGCCCAGTTCCAGCACCTGCTTAAGAACCGGGTTGATCGTCTTCTTCGTCATGCTCATCCTGCCTGTACCAATACCGCGCCCAGCGCGACCAACCCCATCAAGGCCGCCCGCAGACGGCCCACCTGTTCCCCCAGCACCGCCCAGCCGATCAGCGCGGCAAACACGGTAGAGGTTTCGCGCAATGCCGCAACCTCGCCCACCTTGCCGATCCGTGTGCCCAGCATGATGCCGCCAAAGCTGACAAACGCAACCAGCGCCCCGATCAACCCGCGCAACAACAAGGCGCGCACCTCGCCGGTGACCTGTGCCGTGCCGCGCAACAGCCGAACCCCCATCAGCAGCGGAAAGTCCAGCGCCGTGATGAAGAAGAACCACGCCAGAAACGTGAACGGGTCCGGCGTCAGCCTGATCCCCCACGCATCATAGGTGGTATATATGGCGACCAACAGCCCGGCCACAAAGGCCCAGGCAAGGCCCATTTTCAGCGCCGCCGCATCAACCACCTGCACCGCCCGCAAGTTCGCCCCGGCCAGCCCCAGAATCGCGCCCGACAACAGCGCCACCCCACCCCATTGCAACGGGCCGTAATGCTCGCCCAGAAACACCGCCGCAAAGGCCAGCGTGATCAGAGGCCCCGTGCCCCGCACCACCGGATAAACCACCGTGTAGGCCGCCCGTTCGTAGGCCAGTGCCATGGTCAGCTTGTAGGCAAAATGGATGCCCAGCGCCCCCGCCAGAACCGCCCATTCGAACCCCACCGGCCACGGCACAACGAACACCGCCACCGGTGCGGCCAGGAAAAATATCCACAGATCAATCGCGCCACGCGTCAGCCATGGATCATGGCGGCCCTTTTGCAGCGCCCCGAAACAGGCATGCGCAACGGCCGAGATCAGCGCCAGCAGCAGCGCCACATCCTGCCCCGCCGCCGTCCCTTCCAAGGCGCGCACTGTCTCGCTCAATTGCCAGTGCCGGGTTGCCAGTCCACCTGAACCGTCGCGCCCTGAAAGACCCGCGCCAGCGCC
>NZ_JANMET010000057.1:0-3494 GCF_031377265.1 Tabrizicola sp.
AACAGCCGCAATAAAAGGTCGTTGTGCCCGTCAAAAACCGCCGTCATCGCATGCGCTCCCGCTCGGGCCCCTCGGGGCCAGTCTCATCCTGCACTCAACATCGGGAACGTCACCCCCAGCGCCCAGGCAAAAGCCAATCCCGCCATCACCGAGCCGGGTAGGCACTGCCGCGTGCGCGCCTCGACCCATACCCCCATGAGCCCGAAGATCGTAAAGAAAATCAACACGATCGGCAAGATGATCAGCAGAAAGAACAGCCGCTCGAAATCCAGAACCACCGCGAACGCCAGTGACATCAGGAAGCACAGGCTCAGCGCGGTATGGGCAAAACGCCCCGCCCCCGGTCCGCGCCCCGCCCAGTCTTGCAGCACAAAGAACGGCAGCGTGCCCACCGCTATTGCCGCGATGATCACGCCGCGCCCGGTGCCCGGCCAGAAGTTGGTGAAATAGCGGTCAACCGGCCAGAACAGCGCCAGCGCCACATAGCCCGCAGCCAGCAATCCCACCAGCATGCCACGCAGGGTGATCTGCGGCAGCCGCGCCCCCAACGCCCAAAGGCACAGGCCGGTGGCCACTCCGTAGGCCAGAAAATGCACCGCCAGATAATCGGCCACCAGCACCGGCAGAAACTTCGTCGGCACCACCCGCAGCACCAGCGGCACCGCCACCATCGGGACCAGCGCCACAATCCACAGCCGCCGCCAGCCAAGACCCGCCCCCGCCTGCTGCCCCGCCAACCGCGGCAGCAACGCCGCCAGCGGCCAGCCCAGCGCCACCGACCCCGCCAGCAGCAGCATGATCCACCCGCCCCGGTCCGCCACCGGCGGCACGGCGCGCTCCACCCCGAACACCAGGTTCAGCCAACCCACCGTCTCGGCCATTGCAGCGGTGGAAAACAGTACACTCGCATGCTCCACATGCGGCGCGACCGCCGCCCGCCGCTGGTTCCCCGCCGCCCCGTAAGTGACCCCTGCTACCCCATCCGGTGCCACCATCCGCACCACCCGCAGCGCCTCGGCGCTCAGCATCCCCTCCCATGCGCCGGTGATCACCAGCAGGTTGCGCGGTGCCTCCACCGTCACCTCGGGCGAAAACATCGACACCGCGACCACCGCGTCCACCCAGGGCGTCGCCTTGGCAAACCGCACCACGATGTCGGTCGCCATCGAATGCCCCAGCACCGCCACCCGCCCATCACCAAGGCCGCGCGCCGCCTCGGCCACCGCCGTCAGTTCCCGCACCAGCGTCGCCGTCGCCCCCGCCACATCGACCACCGATCCCGTCAATGGCGTCGGGTTGCGCCCGTGCCCGGCACTGTCATAGCTCACCACCACATACCCCGCCCGCGCCGCACTCAGCGCGAACGACTGCATGATCTGCTGGCTGCCCGCAAACCCGTGCGAGATGACCAGTACCGGCCCAAACTCTGCCCGGACCTCTGGCCCCGCCTCCGGCCGGTACACCCGCCCCGGCACGCTGCCGAACGCAGTGTCCTGCACCTGCACGCCGCGCGCCTCACCCTCCAGCCGCCAGACCGACAGCACGATCATCGCGATCGCCAGCACCGCCACCCCCCATCGCACCCGCATGCCGCCCCCGATCCCAGACCTGCCCCCTAACTTGGCCGTCCCGCCGGGAAAGTCACGCAACTTTCCTCCGATCCGGATTGCAAAGGGGCTGCGGCCAGTTTCTTCTGGCCAGCCGCCCATAACGCCGTCATCCTGTTAACGATTTAACGATCCCAGTGTGCCAGTGACATGACCCTGTATCCAGATCCTGACCACAGCTTGCTCAGCCTGCCACCTCCCGCGTTGGGGACCGAAGCGATGGCCGGCCTTGCCGCGCGCTGCTATGGCCTGTCCGGCACGCTCACCCCCCTCACGTCCGAGCGTGACTTGAACCACCGTCTGACCACCGCCACGGGGCGCGACTTCGTGCTGAAGCTGTCGAACCCCGCCGAACCCGTCGAGGTCACCGCCTTCCAGACCGCCGCCTTGCAGCATGTCGCGACCACCGCTCCTGCCCTGCCGGTGCCCCGCGTCCTGTCCGACCTGAAGGGCCGCAGCGTCGTGCCGACACCCTTCGGCGCGCTGCGCCTGTTGTCCTGGGTGTCCGGCATGCCGCTCCATGCCACCCCCCGATCACCGGCGCAGCGTCGCGCCATCGGCACCGCTCTGGCCTCGCTGACCACAGCTCTGCACAGCTTCGATCACCCCGGCGCCGACCATTTTCTGCTCTGGGACATCAAGCGGGCCCCCAGCCTGCTCCCTCTGCTGCCAGCCATCCCCGACCCCACCCTCCGGGCCGAGGCGACCACGTTCCTCAACCGCTTTACCGCAGACGTCGCCCCCGCCCTCGCAACCCTGCCCCGCCAGGTCGTGCATTGCGACTTCAACCCGCACAACCTGCTGGTCGACAGCGCCGATCCCACCAAGATCACCGGCATCCTCGATTTCGGCGATATGGTCCGCACTCCACGGATCTGCGACCTTGCCATCGCCGCCTCCTACCTCCTCGACCACGACGCTGCCCTCACCAACCTTGCCGACCTGCTGCATGGCTATGCCCAGGTGCTCCTCCTCACCGACACCGAGATTGCCCTGCTGTTCGACCTGATCACCGCCCGTCTGTTCACCACCGTCACCATCACCAGCTGGCGCGCCGCGCGCTATCCGGACAACGCGGCCTATATAATGCGCAACCATGCCTCCGCCGTTGCGGGCCTCGCGGCATTCCGCGCGCTGGACCCGGCCCATGCCACCGCCCGATTTGCCCGCGCCAGCGGCAAGGAATGACCGATGACCCAGCAAACCACCATGATCAACGGCTACGTTCCCGGCAAAGGCAACCTCGCGCCTGAGGATGCGGCCCGCGTCGCCCGCCGCCAGCGCCTGCTGGGCCCCGCCTACCGCCTGTTTTACGAAACCCCCCTGCATCTGGTGCGCGGCGAGGGCGTCTGGCTTTACGACCGCGATGGCAATGCCTACCTCGACACCTACAACAACGTGGCATCGGTCGGCCACTGCCACCCCCGCGTGGTGGCCGCCATGGCCGATCAGGCCGCGACCCTGGCCACCCACACCCGCTATCTGCACGACGCCGTGCTGGATTATGCCGAACGTCTGCTCGCCCACTTCCCCGCCCCCCTGACCCACGTCATGTTCACCTGCACCGGGTCCGAGGCGAACGATCTTGCCCTGCGCATCGCCCGCGCCAGAACCGGCGGCACCGGCATCATCGTCACCGACAACGCCTACCACGGCGTGACCCTTGCGACGGCCGAGATGTCGATGTCGATCGGCCCCGCCGTGGCCCCCGGCCCGACCGTGTTCGGGGTCCCCGCGCCCACGGCGGCCAACTATCCCGGCAACCTCGCCCAAGGCTTCGCCGCCGCCATCACCGCCGCCACCGAACGGATGGCGGCACAGGGCATCAAACCCGCGATGCTGATCGTCGACACGATCTTTTCCTCCGACGGCGTGCTGCCGGACCCC
>NZ_JANMET010000003.1:0-2814 GCF_031377265.1 Tabrizicola sp.
CCCGGCCACCGCCGTGCACACCTTTTGCCATGCGCTGCCCAACACCTGGCACCAGATGGGCGTGATCCTGGCCGCGACCGATGCGCTGAACTGGTATGCCGGGCTGGTGGGGCAGGATGCGGCCACGCTGACCGGCGGGCTTGGCCCGCTGCAGGCCCCGCGCAAGACGGTGTTCCTGCCCTATCTGGGCGGCGAGCGCACGCCGATCAATTCGCCCACCATGCGCGGCGCCTTCATCGGGCTGGAACACGCGACCGACCGGCAGGCCGCCACCCGCGCCGTACTGGAAGGCGTGACCTTCGCCTTCCGCGATTGCCGCGATGTTCTGGCCGCAACCGGTACCAGACTGCAGACGCTGCTGGCCGTCGGTGGCGGGTCAAGATCGGATTACTGGCTGCAGGCCATCGCCACCGCGCTTGGCGTGCCGGTGCAGGTGCCCGTCTCGGGCGATTTCGGCGGTGCCTTCGGGGCCGCACGGCTGGCGATCATGGCCGCAACCGGGGCCGGGGCCGAGATCGCCACCATGCCCCGCATCGCCCGGGTGATCGAACCCGACGCCGCCCTCAAAGACGCATTCGACGCGGGCCACGCCCGGTTCCGCGCCGCCCAATCCGCTATCAGAGGCCTCATATGACCGATTTCTTCAAAGGCATCCCCGCCATCACCTACGAGGGGCCGTCGTCCCAAAACGAATTCGCCTTCCGCCACTACAACCCGGATGAGGTGATCCTGGGCAAGCGGATGGAAGATCATCTGCGCTTTGCCGTCGCCTATTGGCACAGCTTTGCCTGGCCCGGCGGTGACCCCTTCGGTGGCCAGACGTTTGAGCGCCCGTGGTTCGGTGACACCATGGCGCTAGCCCGGATGAAGGCCGATGTGGCCTTCGAGATGTTCGATATCCTCGGCCAGCCGTTCTACTGCTTTCACGACGCCGACATGCGCCCCGAGGGCAAGACCTTTGCCGAAAGCAAGCGCAACCTTGACGAGATGGTCGATTACCTCGCCGACAAGCAGACCCGCCACAAGGCGAAACTGCTGTGGGGCACTTCCAATCTGTTCAGCCACCGCCGCTGGATGAGCGGTGCCGCCACCAACCCGGACCCGGACGTCTACGCCTATGCCGCCGCGACGGTAAAGGCGAACATGGACGCCACGATGAGACTTGGCGGGCAGAACTACGTACTCTGGGGTGGGCGCGAAGGCTATGAGACGCTGCTGAACACCAACCTCAAGGCCGAACGCGACCATGCCGGGCGGTTCTTGCAGCAAGTCGTCGAATACAAACACAAGATCGGCTTCAAGGGCGCGATCCTGATCGAGCCGAAACCGCAGGAACCAAGCAAGCACCAGTACGATTATGACGTCGCCACGGTCTACGGGTTCCTCAAGGACTTCGGGCTGGAAAAAGAAGTCCAGACCAACATCGAACAGGGCCACGCCATTCTGGCCGGTCACAGTTTTGAGCATGAGATCGGGTTGGCAGCCGCCCTTGGCATCTTCGGCTCCATCGACATGAACCGCAACGATTACCAGTCCGGCTGGGATACCGACCAATTCCCGAACAACCACGCCGAAAAGGCGGTGGCGTTCTACGAGATCCTGAAAGCGGGCGGTTTCACCACCGGCGGCGTGAACTTCGACGCCAAGATCCGGCGGCAGTCCTTGGACCCCGAGGATCTGATCCTCGCCCATGTCGGCGGCATGGACACCTGCGCCCGCGCCCTGAAAGCGGCCGCTGCCCTGATGCAATCCGGCGAGATGGAGACGGCGGTCAAAACCCGCTACGCCGGTTGGCAGGCACCTGAGGCGCAAGCGATGCTGAAAGGCAGCCTTGAGGACGCAGCCGCCCGCGTGACAGCCGAAGGGCTTGAACCGCGACCGAAATCCGGGCGGCAAGAGCGGTTGGAAAACCTCTGGAACCGCTACGTCTGAGGCACCCGGGTGCGGGCCGACCGGGCCTGCACCCTCTCGTCCAGTTCAGCGTTGATTGCGCCGCCCAAAAGCACCGCCCAGACGCTCAGATACAGCCAGGTCATCAGGATGATCACCGCGCCGATCGAACCGTAGATCTTGTTGTAGCTGTTGAAATTCGACAGGTAGACCGAAAACCCGATCGACACGCCCGACCAGGCCAGCGCCGCCACCAGCACCCCCACCGTGATCCAGGGCGACCGAAACCCGCCCGGCACATTGGGGCCAAAGCGGTACAGGATCGACAGGCAGGTCAACACCAGCAGGAACATCGCCCCCCAGGGCAGCACGCTGGTCAACCACGCCTCGAACGTGCCAAAGGTCACGTAAGACAGCAGGATCGGCACCACCACCACCGTGATCAACGCCACCATCAGCGCCCCGATCAACGCCGCCGTCAGGATGAAATCCACCGCCCAGCCCCAAAGCCAGCGGCGCGGCACCGCCCGGTGTACCACGTCCAGCCCCTGGATCAGCGCCGAGACCCCGGCCCGCGCCGAATAGACCGCGATGGCCAATGAGATCACCGTCGCCCAGCCCAGCGCCGCCTTCGGGGCCAGAATCAGCCCCATCACCTGATCATGCACCAGCCCGGATGCCTCGGGCGGCAGGAACCGCTCGGCCACCGCCAGATAGCCACTGATCACACCGGGATCGGCCACCATGCTCCAGATCGCGATGGTCGCGGTCAGGCCGGGAAACACCGCGAACATCGCATAGAACGCCACCCCGGCGGCGATCAGGGCAAAATGCCCCTCGGCCACCCGGTTCCAGACCGCAACGATGAACGACCAAAGCGCACTGATGCTGTTCTTCATGCCGACACCATGGCCCGCCGAACGG
>NZ_JANMET010000070.1:0-10675 GCF_031377265.1 Tabrizicola sp.
ATCAGGCAGCCAGAGCCATAGATGCCGGTCGGGTGGAACTGCACGAACTCCATGTCCTGCAAGGGCAACCCCGCCCGCGCCACCATGCCGCCGCCATCACCCGTGCAGGTATGCGCCGAAGTCGCGGAAAAATACGCCCGCCCGTAGCCGCCGGTCGCCAGCACCACCATCTTGGCGTTGAACACATGCAGCGTGCCGTCGTCCAGCTTCCACGCCACCACGCCGGTGCAGCGCCCGTCTGTGATCACAAGATCCAGCGCGAAATATTCGATGTAGAATTCCGCGTTGTTCTTCAGGCTTTGCCCGTAAAGCGTGTGCAGGATCGCATGCCCGGTCCGGTCGGCGGCGGCACAGGTGCGCTGCACCGGCGGTCCCTCGCCATATTCCGTGGTATGCCCGCCGAACGGACGCTGATAGATCCGCCCGTCCTCGGTGCGGCTGAACGGCACGCCGTAATGCTCCAGCTCATAAACCGCCTTCGGCGCCTCGCGTGCCAGATACTCCATCGCATCCGTGTCGCCCAGCCAGTCGCTGCCCTTCACCGTGTCGTACATATGCCACTGCCAAGAATCCGGCCCCATATTCCCCAACGACGCCGCAATGCCGCCCTGCGCGGCCACGGTATGGCTGCGTGTCGGGAACACCTTGGTCACGCAGGCCGTGCGCAGCCCCTGCTCGGCCATCCCCAGCGTCGCGCGCAGGCCCGCGCCACCGGCCCCGACCACGACCACGTCATACTCATGCACTTCATACGGATAGGCAGTCATCATGCGTCCTTCATAGCGCGATGCGGGCCAGGGCAAACAGCCCCGTCGCAGCGATCATCCAAGCCAGCGATATCACGAAGATCACCAGCATTTTCCGCGCCGTGCCGCGCGCGTAATCCTCGATCATCGTGGTGGCCCCCATCGCGAAATGACGCATCCCCACGACCAGCAGAAGTGCCGTTACAATCGCCGGGAACGGATGCGCGAAAGTTGCCACCACCACATCCTGCGGTCGGCCCAGCGCATGGCCGAAGATATAAAGCCAAACCGGCACGAGGAAAGCCAATCCCACCGAAGACACCGTCATCGACCAATGATGGGCGGTTCCGGTATGGGCGGCGCCGCGGCCCTCGGCACGTTTGCGGGCTGTCAGATAGCGCATGATACCCTCACTGAACGATAAGAATGGTGAGGGCGGTCAGAACGACCGACCCGATGATGCAGGCCCAGCCCAGCCGCTCCGCCGTGGCCACCTCAAGCCCGTGGCCCGCGTCGAAATACAGATGCCGCAGCCCAGCAAGGTAGTGATACCACACCGCCCAGGCCGATCCCGCAAACACCAGATCGCCAAACCAGCTGGTTGCCACCGCATTGGCCACCGCGAAATACTCCGCCGACGTCGCCGCCGCCAGCAGCCACCAGACCGCCAGCACAACGCCGACGATCAGCGCATTGCCGGTGATCCGCGTCAGGATCGACGATACCGAAGTCATCTGCACCCGATAGATCTGCAAATGCGGCGACAGCGGTCGCTCCACCCGTTTGAGCTCTGCCATGGGTCTTTCCTCACCTGGCTATGGGCGCCTTTGCCAGTCGGTCTGGTCCAGGCTGCCCGTCCAACCTTGAATAACGCGTAAATCGGCGGTGTCACGCGTGACAGTGCCGCAGATGCGAAATGTTTTCGCTACCAGGCGAAGTTTCTCGCTTTTGTGATCACATAAAAATTCCGCGTGATCACAAATATCAAATTGGCACCAACACCCAGTAATCCAGATCCAGCAGCACGTCCGGCAGATATTTCCCACCCGCGTCCCGCAACGCCCCGGCCGCACCCTTCGTCGCCACCAGCCGCAGCCGCAGCGCACCGACCCCCGGCGCACCCGTCTCGGCACGATCCAGCACCTGCGACCAGGCCCGCACCGTATCGCCGGCAAAGCAGGGGCTCGCATGTGTACCGCCATTCAACGCCACGATGATCTGCGCATTGGCCAAGCCGTTGAAACTCAAGGCCCGCGCCATGGAAATCACATGCCCGCCATAGATCAGCCGCCGCCCATCCTCGCGCTGGCTCACATCGAAATGCACCTTCGATGTGTTCTGCCACAGGCGCGTCGCCAGCATATGCTCGGCCTCCTCGACCGTCACGCCGTCGACATGGTCAATCACCTCGCCAACCGCATAATCGCCCCAGCGGTGCCGCTCACCGGCCAGCGCAAAGTCATAGCTGCTGAAATCAAGACCCGACGGCACCACCAGCCAATCGGCTGGCACCGACGTCGCCAGTTCCGGCACCACGGTCAGCACCTCCACCTCGCGACGTCGCTTCTTGACCATCACCCAGCGCACGAAGTCCAGCACCGGCTCATCGCGCTGGTTCACCCCGACAGTCCGCACCCAGACCACACCCGTGGCCCCGCTGGAGTTTTCCTTGACCCCGATCACCGTCGATTGTGCCTTCAGCGTGTCCCCGGCAAACACCGGCCGCAGCCACCGCCCTTCGGCATAACCCAGATTGGCCACCGCATTCAGGCTGATGTCGGGCACGGTCTTGCCAAACACCACATGAAACGCCAGCAGATCGTCCACCGGCGATGCCACCAGCCCCACGCTCTTCGCAAATTCATCCGACGAATAGACCGCATGGCGCGCCGGATACAGCGCGTGATACAGCGCCCGCTCCCCCCCCGAGATGGTCCGCGGCACCGCATGGGTGATCACCTCGCCCACCTGGTAATCCTCGAAGAACCGTCCCGGATTGGTCTTCATTGCTCGCCCAGCTTCACGTCTGGCGTGTAGTCCCCCGGCACCTCTTTTACCACCGCCTGCCCACAGCGCATCACGCCGTGGGCCGCATCGAACGCGTAGGTCGGCCCGCCATGCAGCGCCCAACCCGCATTCAGCGCCGCCGTGATCTTGTGGCAGAAGGCCGCCGTGTCATCCTCGCTCAAAAACCGGTAAAGCTTCACCCCATCCCTCCCAGGAACTCTTTAAAACTCAATTCAAATTTGGCTTCCTCTTCGCCAAATATCCCACAGGGGGTCCGGGGGGTGTGAAACCCCCCGGCGTCAGCCCCAGGGCTGCACGCCCAGCCAGTTATGCACCGCCATCACCACGCCCACCACGATCAAGGTGCCGACCGCCGCCATCACTTCCTTGCGCGCTGGCACGGGCGCGTTGCGCACCCAGACCGGCTCTGCCCGGTTGATCACGATCACTGCCACCACGGCCCATGCCAGCAAACCGCCGAACAGAATCACCGCCGCCAGATCGCCGTTTACCAGCAGATGCGCCACAGCCCAGGTCTTGATCGCGGTCAATTGCGGATGCCGGATCACCCGGGTGATCGCTGTCTTCATCCCGCTGGCTGCATACAGGTAAAACGCAAAGACCATCAGCAGGTTGTTTACATGCACCAAAAAGCCGGGCGGATACCATAGGTCGATCTGCGGCGCGCTGCGATAGCCCAGCACCATCAGCACCACTGACCCCAGCAGCACCAGCGCCACCGGCCCCTTGGCCTTGTCGCCCAGCGCCGCGCGTCGCGCCGGGGCGAGGCGTTTGAACAAATGCGCCGCCCACCACAGCGCCATCCCCAAAATCAAAAGCGTCATGCCAACTCCCTGCGATGTTCCGGCCGCCACCTTGCCGTCAAACGGCAATGGCCGCAATCGTCTGTGCCCGCGCCAATACATCGCGCGCCGCATCGGCATGCATCGTCTCGACAATCCGGCCGTCCAGCACCGCCACGCCCTGCCCGCCACTGCGTGCCGCCGCAAAGGCGTCGATCTCGCGGCGGGCCAGCACCACCTCGGCATCGGACGGTGCGAAAACCGCATTGGCCACCGCCAGTTGCGCCGGGTGGATCAGCGTCTTGCCGTCAAACCCCAAATCCCGCCCCTGTTCGCATTCCGCGCTTAGGCCCGCCTGATCCTTGAACGCATTATAGACCCCGTCCAGGATCACCAGCCGCCGCGCCTTGGCCGCCAAAAGGCACAGCCCCAGCCCCGGCAGCATCGCCAACCGGTCGGGCCGGTCGCGCGCGCCGATCTCGCGCGCCAGATCGTTGGTCCCCATCACCATCCCCGCCAGTCGCGGATGCGCCGCAATCGCGGCCGCGTTCAGCACCCCGACCGCCGTCTCCAACATCGCCCACAACGGCACGTCCGGCAGCAACGCGGCCACCGCGTCCAGATCGGCCGGCCCGCTCACCTTGGGCACCAGCACGGCGTCGACCCCGGCATGGCCGGCAAAAGCTGCAGCATCCTCGCTCCCCCAAGCAGTGCCCAGTCCGTTGATCCGCACGATGCGGGCGCGCGGGCCAAACTCTGCCACCCGCAACTCCTGCACCAGAATTTCCCGCGCGCGCGCCTTGTCCTCTGGCAGCACCGCGTCCTCCAGATCAAATATGATCGCGTCGGCAGGCAGTTCGCGCGCCTTTTCCAGCGCCCTCTCCCTGGACGCGGGAATATACAGAACAGACCGATACAGCCGCGTCATGATTCTTCTCCAAGCAATATTCTTTCGTTTCGAAGCACGGAATCGCCACAATCGGCAAGCTCATTCTTGCTGCATTGCAGAAAAATTGCCGCCGCGCGCGGCATTAACCGCCTTTAAGCACCCCCAGCGCAGCCTTGCCCCAGGTTCCCAGCACAAAGGCCTGTCCCATGAACAGACATATGACCCGGATGATGCTCGCCCTCTCGCTCGGCTTTGGCGGCGTGATCCTTGCCACCCAGAACGGCTTTGCGAACCCGCAATGCGCCCCCCGCGCCGATGTGATCGAGGGTCTGGCGCAGAATTACGGCGAAACCCGCCGCAGCCTCGGCATCGCGGCCAACTCCACGGTGATGGAACTGTTCGCCGCCGATGCCACCGGCACCTGGACCCTCACCGTCACCACGCCCGACGGGATGACCTGCCTCGTCGCCTCCGGCATGGGCTATGAGGCGATCAGCGACCCCTTGCCCGCCCAAGGTTCCAAGGTCTAGCGCAGCCCCGCGACCCCGTCCCAGATCAGCTTGACCGAGATCAGCAGCAAGGCCCAGGTCACCAGCCGGAAGAACAGCCGCTCCGGCATCCAGTTCACCAGCCTGACCCCGGCAAACACCGCAATCGCGGCGGGCACGAACAGCACTGCGGCGACGCGCAGATTGGCCGGGTTCAACTGGCCCAGCGCATAATAGGGCACCAACTTCACCGCATTGATCACCGCGAACGCAATTGTCGAAGTGCCTGCGAACACCGCCTTCGACATCCCCAAGGGCAACGTGTACACCTGATAGGGCGGCGCGCCGGCATGGCTGACGAAACTGGTGAACCCGGTGATCGCCCCCCAGAACAGCCCCGGCGCAACCTCACCCCGTCGCGGCGCGGCAACCACCTGCTTGCGCAGCAACAGGCTCAGCGCGAACACCACCCCGATCACCCCCACCAGCAGCGTCACCGCCGCCTCGGGCACAATGCTGGCCGTGGCCCAACCAAACGCTATCCCCGCCACCGCCCCCGGCAGCACGATCGCCAACACCCGCCGGTCAAACGCATGCCGGTAGGCATAAAGCCCGAACATGTCCGACACCACATAGACCGGCAGCAACAACCCCGCCGCCACCACCGGCGATATCACCAGCGCCATCACCGGCACGCCCAGCATGCCGACCACCGGCACGCCGCCCTTGCCCATGCCCACCAGCCCCGCCGCCACCACCGCCACCGCCCAGAATGCCCAGCCGTCCATGCCTGCCCTCCCCGCTTTTGCCCCTTCGGTTAGCGTAAACACGCCCGCCCTGCCAGCCGCAACGCTTGCCACCGCCGCCGAACCGGCTTACCGAAAGACCGCAACCACAACCTTCGGAGACCTGACCCATGGCCAGACCCAAGATCGCCCTCATCGGTGCCGGGCAAATCGGCGGCACGCTCGCCCATCTCGTTGCCATCAAGGAGCTTGGCGACGTGATCCTCTTCGACATCGCCGAAGGCACGCCGCAGGGCAAGGCGCTCGACATCGCGCAATCTGGTCCCTCCGAAGGCTTTGATGCCGCTATCAAAGGCGCCAATTCCTACGCCGATATCGCCGGTGCCGACGTCTGCATCGTCACCGCCGGTGTCCCCCGCAAACCGGGGATGAGCCGCGATGACCTTCTGGGCATCAACCTCAAGGTGATGAAGGCCGTCGGCGAAGGCATCAAACAGCACGCCCCAAACGCCTTCGTGATCTGCATCACCAACCCGCTGGATGCCATGGTCTGGGCACTGCGCGAGTTTTCCGGCCTGCCGCATCACATGGTCGTCGGCATGGCGGGGGTGCTCGACAGCGCCCGCTTCCGCCATTTCCTCAGCCTCGAATTCGGCGTCTCGATGCGCGATGTCACCGCCTTCGTGCTCGGCGGCCACGGCGACACGATGGTGCCGCTCACCCGCTACTCCACCGTCGCCGGCATCCCGCTGCCTGACCTCGTGCAGATGGGCTGGACCACGCAGGAAAAGCTCGACGCCATCGTCCAGCGCACCCGCGACGGCGGCGCCGAAATCGTCGGCCTGCTGAAAACCGGCTCCGCCTTCTACGCCCCCGCCACCAGCGCGGTCGAGATGGCCGAGGCGTTCCTGAAAGACCAGAAACGCCTGCTGCCCTGCGCGGCCTATGTTGACGGCCCCTTCGGTCTCAAGGGCGTGTATGTTGGCGTCCCCACCCTGATTGGGGCCGGCGGCATCGAACGCATCGCCGACATCAAGCTGACCCGCGAAGAACAGGTGATGTTCGACAAATCGGTCGATGCGGTCAAAGGCCTTGTTGCAGCCTGCAAAGCGATCGATCCGTCTCTGGGCTGATACCACGGTCGCATCACCCCGAATGCACAGCCCCCCGCTGTGCATTCGGCGCTCCGCCCCCCCTCAAGATCTTCCCGGACAGCCCTGTTCGCCGCAATTTGACTAAAATTTGACTTCCTCTTCGCCAAATATCCCACGGGAGGTCCGGAGGGTGTGAAACCCTCCGGGGCCGGCCCCGCGCGCAACCTTCGGACGCCCATGCCCGCCTCCCCTTACCTCGCCCCTGATTTCTACGCCAAGGCCCTCGCTGCAGGCCGACACCGTGATATCGTCGGCGGACGCTGGGATGAAACCGCGCGCGCCCAGATGGCCGCCTTGCGTGCCGCAGGCCTCGCTCCGCATCACCGCCTGCTCGACATCGGCTGCGGCGCGCTGCGGCTTGGCCACATGGCCGTGCCCTACCTTGATCCGGCTCACTACTGGGGCACCGACGCCTCGCTTGCCCTGATGCAGCGCGGATATGAGGTGGAGCTTGCCGACAAGTCTCGCCTACCCCTCTCCAATCTCATCGAAGACGCTGATTTCGCCTTTCCGGGCATCCCCGCCGATATCGATTTTGCCATCGCCTTTGGCGTCTTCACCCATCTGCCAATCGGGGCAATGGAGTCCGCCCTGCACGCGGTCACAACACGTCTGCCGCGGCTGAGGGCGTTTCTCTTCTCGGTCTTTCTGGCCCCGGAAGCCCAGTTTGACGGCCCGTACCGCCAGACCGACGGCGTGGTGACCCACCCCGACCGCGCCCCGCGGCACGTCTTGTCGGCCGACCTCCTGCGCCTGTGCGACAAGGCCGGGCTGCAGCTCTTGCAAAGCCCCGGCCGCCTGCCCCGTGGTCAGACGCTCTGGGTCGCCTCACCACCCCAGATGCCGTAATTCGCGCGCATGTAGTCAACGCAGGCGAGGTTTGCCTGCGCGCGATCCGCACCATCGATCACCGACTTGAACAGCGCATGATGCTGGTAAAGCCCGGCAAAGACTTGCGAGCATTCCAGGCTTCTGTCGGCCCAGATCGGTATCCCACGCCGGGTAAGGTGGCCCGAGATCCAGATGTCATCCACCGCCCACAGCACCGGCGGAAGATCGAAGACTGCGTCGTCCAGATATTCGGGCCGCAAGGCAACGCCGGAAAAGCCTTCGGCAATGTCGGCATAGCCGGACCCTTGGAGCTTGCGAAACCAGGTCCGCAGCCGGGGCGCGGCCGGATCTTTTCGCCGGATCGCGGCCAGCAGGCGCCGAAATTGAAACCCGAACTGCTCTCTCCCGCTCCGGGCACGCACCGCTCGCGGCAGGGGGGCATTGCCGGTCCAGGGGTGACCGAGCATCCTGATCGACAAGCAGGTCGCACAAAGTGCCGTGTTCGGCAGCTTCCGGCGCAGCTTCAGAACCCGCGCTGCCCAAGCGGGGGCAAAGTAGATGTCGTCATCGACATACAGAAGCTCGATGTCCTGCCCCCGATAGGCCCGCAGGGCCGGCAGGATCTTGGTTGCCGGGCCAAAGTCTTCCTCGACCCGGACGATCTTGACGCCATCCGGCACGTCGGGCAAGCCGCCGCCCCATTGCGGAAAGCGGCGATAGCTGCCGGGGATGTAAAGCTCCACCGCCTCGGGCCGCGACGTCTGCTGCACCAGCGCCCGCAGCGTGGGTCCGATTGCGGCAAAGCGGGGGGGGATGGTCGAAAGACAGATGACATGACGCATGGCCGGGTGATAGCCGCGCCATATTCATACGTAAAGCCGGTAAAGGGATCCGGACTTGCAGCTTCTCGCGCCCTTGCCCATGCTTGGCGGGTCATCAATGGAGGATGCCATGCGAGCCCTGACCTTCGCCCCGGTTTTTGCACTTGCCGCTGCCCTGGCCTTTGCCGCCCCCCCGGCCAGCGCAGAAATCCTGTCCGAAGAGATCGGCCGCACCGGGATCAGCGCGACCGAGGCGCGCCTTGCCACCCTGCCATCGCCGACGAACGAAGACCTGTTCGCCAGTGCAGGCCTGCGCTTTCTGGGCGGGGTCGAGGCGGCGCTGCAGATCCGCTGGCAAACCGGCGTCCGCGCCGATTGGTCAGAACTGCCGATCCTCCGCCTGCCGATCCCCGAAAACCCTGACGCCCGCCCCTTCGCCCCGCAGGATTTCATCGACCTTCTGACCGGGCTGGAGGCCAGTATGGCCGCCTCCCGCGCTGCCCTCACCGCCCTTGGCGACAAACCCTTCGCCCTTGATATCGCCATGTCCGACCTCTGGTTTGACATCAACATGAACGGCACCCGCGACGCGGGCGAAGATGTGTCCTCCGTGGCTGGGCTGACCCTGGGCGGTGCCGGCCGCATCGCCAGCGTCGACGTGATCGACCCGACCGTGCGCTTTGACACGGCCGATGCCGCCTGGCTTTCAGCGTACACGAATTTTCTTTCCGGCTTCACCAACCTTGCCCTCGCCTACGATCCCGCCCCCGCCATCCAGCGCGTGCTGGACAGCGAGGAAAAGATCTATGCCCTGTGGGGCGACACCCCGCCCACGAATGCGCTGGACATGATGTTCGGCCGTCAGGCTGACCGCGTCGCCATGGCCCTGCATGCCCTTGCCCAGACCCCTGACCCGACCCTGACCCGCAAGGCCCACGCGCATTTTCTTGCGATGATCACCGAAAACCGCCGCTTCTGGGCGCTGGTCAACCTCGAGTCCGACAATGACCGCGAATGGGTCCCGAATGACCGCCAGACTTCCGCTCTCGGCATCATCATGCCGCCCGGTACGGCGGAACGTTGGCAGGCCGTCCTGGCCGATGCGGAAAAGCTTCTGACCGGAGAGTTGCTGATCCCGCACTGGCGCTTTGGCGCCGAGGCCGGGATCAACATGAAGAAGATGTTCGAAAACCCGGTCCCGGTAGACTTGATCACTTGGGTGCAAGGCGAGGGCCTGTTGCCCTTTGCAGAAAAGGGCACACGCGCCAGCCCGTTTGCCTGGAACGAGTTTACCCGCATTGTCGAAGGCGATGCGATGCTGTTCGCCCTGTTCCTGAACTAGTGCGAATCAGCAAAGTCAGTCAAATTTTCTGAAAATGCGACGCTGTGATCACAGTTTTTAAAAATGTGATCACAGCTACAAATTTTGTGATCACAAACACCACTTTTCCGGCCCGATCAAGGCCTTCGGTACCGAAAGCGGATACCAACCCGGCAGTTTCCATGCCATCACCGTCGCAAATTCCGAAACGGCAGGGCGGTCCGCATGAACATTCACGAATACCAGGCCAAGGCGCTTTTGCGCAGCTATGGCATCCCGGTTTCCGACGGCCGCGTCGTGCTGAAGGCCGAAGAGGCCAAGACCGCCGCCGGTGAACTTGACGGCCCGCTCTGGGTGGTCAAGTCGCAGATCCACGCCGGAGGCCGCGGCAAGGGCCATTTCAAGGAACCCGAGGCTGGCGAAAAAGGCGGCGTCCGTCTCGCCCGCTCGGTCGGTGAAGCCGCCGAGTTCGCCCGCCAGATGCTGGGCCGCACGCTCGTCACCATCCAGACCGGCCCGGCCGGCAAGCAGGTCAACCGCATCTACATCGAAGACGGCTCTGATATCGAACGCGAGCTGTATCTCGCCATCCTGATCGACCGCAAGACCAGCCGCATCTCCTTCGTCTGCTCCACCGAAGGCGGGATGAGCATCGAAGATGTGGCGCACGACACGCCGGAAAAAATCATTTCCTTCGACGTCGATCCCGCCACCGGTCTGTCCGATTTCCACGGCCGCCGCGTCGCTTTCGCGCTTGGCCTGCACGGCAATCAGGTCAAGCAATGCGTGGGCATCGTGAAGAACCTCTACCGGATGTTCGTCGAAAAAGACATGGACATGCTGGAGATCAACCCGTTCTGCGTGCTGAA
>NZ_JANMET010000103.1:0-6626 GCF_031377265.1 Tabrizicola sp.
CCAGCTCGGCTTCCTGATCGTCGTCAACGTCCTGATCTTCATCCTCGCCTTCTTCCTCGACTTCTTCGAGCTCGCCTTCATCATCATTCCGCTGATCGGGCCGGTGGCGGAGAAGATGGGCATCGACCTGGTCTGGTTCGGCGTGCTGCTGGCGGTCAACATGCAGACCTCGTTCATGCATCCGCCGTTCGGTTTCGCCCTGTTCTACCTGCGCAGCGTCGCTCCGAACGACGACTACAGCGACAAGATCACCGGCAGGCGCGTCGCCAAGGTCACCACCGGCCAGATCTACTGGGGCGCCGTGCCGTTCGTGATCATCCAGGTGTTCATGGTCGGCCTGGTGATCGCCTTTCCGCAGATGGTGATGCACTACAAGGGGGCCCCGATAGATCCGAGCAATGTTCAGATCAACATCCCTGCACCGACAACCACGCTTGTGGCACCCGGTGGTGGCACCGGGCTGACGCTGGGTGCGCCAAAGCTTGGGGCGCCAGCGATCAATCCCTGATCCGCCACGATGGCCAACAAACAAGGGCCGGCAGCGCAGTGCTGCCGGCCCTTGCGTTTGCGCCACATCCGGCGCTGAAACCGGAAACGCCCTGGCAAAACGAAAACGGCCCCGGAGTTTCCTCCGGGGCCGTCCTCATTTTCGGGGTCGGATCAGAGTTTGCCGGCCTGCTGCTGCGCCATCATGAACACATCGTAGTTGTATTCGGCGATCTGCGCCCAAAGGTAAGCGTCGCGCTTGAACGCTTGCTGGCTGTCGTAGATCTTCTTGAACGGCGCGTTGGTGGCGCTGATCTCGGCGTAGGTCGAGGTCGCCGCCTCATAGGCCGCATTCATCACGTCCTGCGGGAACGGGCGCAGTTGCGCGCCATTGGCCACCAGCGTTTTCAGCGCGGTCACGTTCTTCCAGTCGTAATTCGCCATCATGTTGGAGTTGGCGGCCTCGCAGGCGGTGCGCATGATGCCCTGATAGGTGGGCGTCAGTTCATTCCACTTGGCAAGGTTGATCATGGCCGACAGGGTCGGTCCACCTTCCCACCAGCCGGGATAGTAGTAGAACGGCGCCACTTTGTAGAAGCCGAGCTTTTCGTCGTCATAGGGGCCGACGAATTCTGCAGCGTCGATGGTGCCCTTTTCCAGGCTTGGATAGATGTCGCCGCCGGCGATCTGCTGCGGCACCACGCCCAGCTTTTCGATGATCTTGCCGCCAAAGCCGCCAATCCGCATCTTCAGGCCAACAAGGTCGGCAACGCTGGTGATTTCCTTGCGGTACCAGCCGCCCATCTGCACGCCGGTGTTGCCGCAGGGAATGTACTGCAGGTTCCGGGTGTTATAGAATTCGTTCAGCATGTCGATGCCGCCGCCATGGTACAGCCAGGCGTTCATCTGGCGGTAGTTCAGGCCGAACGGCACCGTGGTGCCAAGCGCGTTGGTCGGGTCTTTGCCCCAGTCGTAGTAGGCAGCGGTATGCGCCATTTCGACCGAACCGGTTGCCGCAGCCTCGGCTGCTTCAAGGCCGGGAACAAGTTCGCCGGCCGGAAACACTTGCAGCACGAACTTGCCGTCAGTGGCCTCGGCCACGTATTTCGACATCGTCTCGGCGGCGCCATAGATTGTGTCGAGCGATTTCGGGAAGCCCGAGGCAACCCGCCAAGTGACGGTTGGCGCCTCTTGTGCAATTGCTGGTGCGGCCAAGGCAGTTGCCCCGGCAGCCATGGCTCCCCCTACGGTGGCTTTCGTCAAGAACGAGCGACGATCCATTCAGTCCTCCTCTACTGTGTGCCCTATTGTGTTGTGCTTTGGTCTGCATCGGGCGTGTCTGCGCCATGAACCCTAAAGCCCGCTCCTCCGGTTGAGAACCAAAATCTGCGGCAGTGCGGGACTTTTGGTTATATTTTCTTACCAAATGCGGCTATCCCCCTGCATTGCGGCGCTGTTGGCGCTATCAACCGGAGGGTTCAGTTGCAGGCAAGTCCTTGCGTCGATGCCAAGTCGATGCAAACTGAGAATCAGACGTGCACAAGTAATAATCGCGGTGTGGGGGCGATGATGTTCAGCTATGTTGCGCTTGGAACCAACGATATCGCCAAAGCAACCACATTCTACGATGCGGCCCTTGCGCCGCTCGGCCACCACCGGATTGATGACTACGATCCTGCTGGCACCTCGGCAGCGTGGGGGCTGGATGATCCAGGCCCACATCTGTGGCTGACCGAGCCTTTCGACGGCGGTCGTGCAGGGGTGGGCAATGGCACCATGGTATCGCTCCTTGCCACCTCGCGTGCCGCCGTCGATGCGTTTCACGCGGCAGCCTTGGCCGCAGGCGGGGTTGATCAGGGCGCACCTGGGCTACGCCCACACTACGGCCCGCACTTCTATGCGGCATATGTACGCGACCCGGATGGCAACAAACTGAATGCCGTCTGCTACAAGGCGGAATAGGGCGCAGATCGGCTGCCTGCTGGGAAACTTTCCACGTGCTGCCGTTTACTCCGCACTTGCATTCAGCTCAGTCTTCGCTCACCTCCCGGATAAATCGAGGGGAGTGATGGCTTGACCTATGTTTGTTCGTGATCGGGCTGGCAGCCCTATTCTTCGGTGGTGAATTTATGGTTCGGGGCGCATACGCCGTCGCCCGCCACGTCCGCCTGGCACCTATGGTGATCGGCCTGACGGTCGTTGGCGTCGGCACGTCGGCACCCGAGTTGCCGGTCTCGTTGCAGACGGCGCTTTAGCGCCAGCCCGCAACTGCGATTGGCACCATCCTTGGTTCCAAGATCGCCAATATCCTGCTGATCCTTGGGATTTCTGCGCTGACCGCGCCGCTGCTTATTCCCGCGCGCCGGATATGGAGCGACCTTGCCTTCATGCTGTTGGCGACAGCCGCCATCCGGGTGATGCTGATGGATGGCCTGGTGTGGCGGCTGGACGGCATCTTGCTGTTGCTTGGACCTGCGATGTTTCTGGTGGTGGCGTTCGTCACGGGCAAGCACCAGCCTGCCCGAGATGGCCACCAGCATCATCGCCGCCATCCGCAAGCAGACAGAGATTGCCGTCGGCAACATCGTCGGTTCCAACATCTTCAATATCTTCGGCGTTCTGGGGATCACCGCACTGATCCATCCGATCCCGTCGGAGGCGCGTTTTGCTGCCATCGACACGCCGTGGGTTGCAGTATCTGCGGTGGGTTTGACGGTGATTGCCGCAATGCTGGGCGGCCTGCGGCGCATTGCAAGGGGCGTGCTGCTGGCCGGCTATGCGGGATACCTTGCCCTGATGGCGCGACCTGACTTCACCGCAAGACGACAAAGGGGCGGTCACCCGCCCCTTCGGTGTGTCAGAGCATACCTTCCGCACGCATCGCCGCCTGCACCGCGGGCCGCGCGGCAACCCGTTGGCGCAGCGCCACGATGCCGGGATAGCGCGACAGATCATGGCCGAAACCCTTGGACCAGCCGGTGATGGTGAACAGGTACCCGTCAGCAAGCGTATAACCGCTGGTCACCAGATAATCCCGCCCGTCAGACAGCAGGCCTTCGATCCAACCAAGCTTGCCGTCGATCAGGGCCAGCTGAGCCTGACGCGCCTCATCGGTTTGGCCGGGGCGGAACAGCGGGCCGTAGCCGGTTTTGTGCAACTCACCGCTGATGAAGTTCATCGCTTCCTGCATCCGTGCCCGCTCCAATGTGCCAGTCGCGGGCGCAATCCCTGCCCCACCAACGCTGTCGGCTGCGTATTGCATGATGGCCACGCCTTCGGTCAGCACCACGCCGGGCGAGATTTCCAGCGCAGGCACAGATCCCTTCGGGTTGATCTTGCGGTAATCCGCACCGTCAGCCGTGGTCTTGGTGCGCAGATCGACACGCTCGGCGCTGAACGGCGCGCCCGTCTCATAAAGCGCGATGTGGCAAGCCAGCGCGCAAGTTCCGGGGGTGAAATAGAGCTTCATGTCGGTATTCCCTGTCCTGATCCGGCGGAGCCGGGTCTTCGGTGCCGCCCGTCTATTCCGCTGACGTGGGGAAGTCGCCCTGAAAAGCGAGTCGCATGCGCGCAGGCTCTGTGCAATTTCGATGAAAAATCCTAAAGTTGCGCTCCGGATCGCGAATTAGCAACAAATGTTCAAAAATTACCACAGATTGCGACACTTTCTGTTTGCAAATCCGGTTGACGCCCGTCATATCCCCTCCTAAGGTTCCAACCGAACGTGAGGGAGCGGCCCATGGCCCTAATTCTTGTCATCGTAGGAAGGACGCGCATGGGCCGGTAACGGTTTGACCCAGTTCAGGTTCCCATGCGCCCCCGATTGAAAACCGGGGGCTTTTTGTTGCGCGAAGGAGAGACGGAAATGACCAAGCAGATGACCGGTGCACGGATGGTGGTTCAGGCCCTGAAGGATCAGGGTGTCGAAGTCGTCTTTGGCTATCCGGGTGGCGCGGTCCTTCCGATCTATGACGAGATTTTCCAGCAGAACGACATCCGCCATATCCTTGTGCGCCATGAACAGGGTGCCGTTCACATGGCCGAGGGCTATGCGCGCAGCACCGGCAAGGTGGGCGTCGCGCTGGTGACCTCCGGCCCCGGGGCCACCAATGCGGTGACCGGCCTGACCGATGCGCTGATGGACAGCATCCCGATCCTTGTGATCACGGGTCAGGTCCCGACCTTCATGATCGGCACGGATGGCTTTCAAGAGGCCGATACGGTGGGCATCACCCGCCCCTGCACCAAGATGAACTGGCTGGTCAAGGACACAGCGAAACTGTCGGAAACCATCCATCAGGCGTTCCATGTCGCCATGAAAGGCCGCCCCGGCCCGGTGCTGGTGGACATCCCGAAAGACGTGCAGTTCGCGACCGCCGACTACACGCCGATGGAAAAGGTTCGCATTCCACATTACCAGCCGAAAACCGTCGGCGACCCCGACCAGATCGCCCGTCTGGTCGAGATGATGGAAACCGCTGAACGCCCGGTCTTTTACACCGGCGGCGGCGTGATCAACTCCGGCCCCAAGGCGAGCCAGCTGCTGCGCGAACTGACCGCCGCTACCGACTTCCCGATCACCTCGACGTTGATGGGTCTGGGCAGCTATCCGGCATCGGGGAAGAACTGGCTTGGCATGCTGGGGATGCACGGGCTGTACGAGGCGAACCTCGCCATGCATGGCTGCGACGTGATGATCAACATCGGCGCGCGGTTCGACGACCGGATCACCGGGCGGATCAAGGATTTCTCCCCCCGCTCGCGCAAGGCGCATATCGACATCGACCCCTCATCGATCAACAAGGTGATCCGGGTCGATGTGGGCATCGTTGGCGATGTCGCCGAAGTGCTGGCCGAAGTTCTGCGCCAGTGGAAGGCGCGCGGGTCCAAGACCAACAAGGACGGGCTGGCGAAGTGGTGGCGCCAGATCAACGAATGGCGCGCCGTCAAATGCCTGACCTACAAGAACTCCGACAAGGTGATCAAACCGCAATATGCCCTCGAACGGCTGGAGGCGCTGACCAAGGGGCGCGACCGCTATATCACCACCGAGGTTGGCCAGCACCAGATGTGGGCCGCCCAGTTCCTTGATTTCGAGGACCCCAACCGCTGGATGACCTCCGGCGGCCTTGGGACCATGGGCTACGGCCTGCCCGCCTCCATCGGCGTGCAGATCGCGCATCCCGACGCGCTGGTGATCAACGTCGCGGGTGAGGCGTCGTGGCTGATGAACATGCAGGAAATGGGCACCGCGATGCAGTTCCGCACGCCGGTGAAGCAGTTCATCCTGAACAACGAACGCCTCGGCATGGTCCGCCAGTGGCAGGAGCTACTGCATGGCGAGCGGTATTCGTCGTCGTGGTCGGAATCGCTCCCGGATTTCGTGAAACTGGCCGAGGCGTTCGGCTGCAAAGGCATCCGCATCGACGACCCCGCCGATCTCGACGAGGCGATCAAGGAAATGCTGGCCTATGACGGTCCGGTGATCTTTGACTGCCGGGTCGAAAAGCACGAAAACTGCTTTCCGATGATCCCGAGCGGCAAGCCGCATAACGAGATGCTCTTGGGCGATGCGGATACGGCGGGGGTGATCGGAGCCAGGGGGGCGGTGCTGGTTTAGAGTTGTAATGGTATAGTTTTGCAACCATAATGGAAGAATTCGAGTTCGACCCGGTCAAGAGCGCGGCCAACCACCACAAGCACGGCATCGACTTCGTCGAGGCGCAGGCATTGTGGCGGGTTGCGGGGCTGGACCAGGTCCTGGCCTATACAGGTGAGGCAAGAAAGTTGCGGACAGCGCGGATCGGAGCGACGTTCTGGTCTGCAGTTTACACGGAAAGAGGCGCGGCTTTGCGGATCATTTCCGTGCGCCGGGCGCGAAAGGACGAGGTGGATGACTATGAACGTTGTTACCCAGAGCAAGGGCACGGTGACGAGCGTTGACGGCTCGCGCACCATCACGGTCGAAGAATTCGATCGCCTGTTCGACGAAGGCAGCGACGAGATCGAGGCCTTCATCGACCGCAGCAAAAGCCGGATGGTCCATCCCAAAGCCCAACGCGTCAACGTCGATTTCCCGCCCGTCATGGTCGGCTCTTCGATCCGGATTCATACCCGTTTCTTGAAGGCCGTCCCGCAGG
>NZ_JANMET010000144.1:0-2462 GCF_031377265.1 Tabrizicola sp.
GCCGTCATAAAGAGGGCAATGAAGGGAACCCCGATGGACGCTGTAACCCGCAAGATACCAAGCCACGAGGTAACCTATGCGCGGTTGCGCGACTTGGTACTGTTTGGCCATCTTGCCCCAGGCGCGCCGGTGACCATTCAGGGCCTGATCAGCGATCTTGGCGCCGGGATGACGCCGGTGCGCGAAGCGATCCGGCGGCTGACCGCGGACGGCGCATTGTTGCCGCAGGGCAACCGACGCGTTTCGGTGCCACACCTTACGCTGGGTTTGCTGGAACAGGTGGCCTTTGCGCGGCTGACGATCGAGCCGAAGCTGGCCGAATTGGCAGCAACGCATTTGAACCCTGCGCTGATTGACCGGTTGCAGGGTCTGGACAACTTAGTGGATCAGGCGATCCGGGCCGGAAATGTGCCGGGCTATCTTGCGGCAAACCACGCCTTCCACTTTGCTCTGTACGAAGTTTCAGAAGCGGCGGTTCTGGTGGATATGGCGCAATCATTGTGGCTGCGGTTTGGCCCGTCATTGCGTGTGGTCTGTTCGCGGTACGGCCAGGCAGCGCTGCCCGACCGCCATTCCGAGGCTTTGGCCGCCATGCGCGCGGGCGATCCGATTGCGCTGGCACGGGCGATCGAACGCGACATCGAGCAGGGTGTCGATCAGGTGCGGCTTGCAATCCTGCAGGGCGAAATCTGACGCGACCCGGCGGGCCGAAATAATTTGATCAAATTTCTTGAACCTCGGATCGTTTGATCATATTCTGCGGGCAGCCCGGGGTCTACCACCCTGCCGATTCCCGCAGTCCGCGCCCCATGAGGTCCGCCATGAACAAGATCACCAACCACATGCCCACTGCCGAACTTCAGGCACTGGATGCGGCGCATCACATGCACCCGTTCTCCGAAAATGCGGCGCTTGCGAAAAAAGGCGTGCGGATCATGAAATCGGCCAAAGGGGTCTGGCTGACTGATACCGAAGGCCACAAGATCATCGACGGGATGGCAGGGCTTTGGTGCGTGAACATCGGCTATGGCCGCAAGGAGCTGGCGACCGTTGCAGCCCGGCAGATGGAGGAGTTGGCCTATTACAACACCTTCTTCCAGACCAGCCATGTGCCCGCCATCGCTTTGGCGGCAAAGCTTGCCGAGGTTGCACCGAAGGGGATGGGCCATGTGTTCTTCGCCGGGTCTGGCTCCGAGGCGAATGACACGAACATCCGGATGGTGCGGCGCTATTGGGACATCAAGGGCCAGCCGGAAAAGCGCATCATCATCGCGCGCAAGAACGGCTACCACGGCTCGACCATGGGCGGCGGCAGCTTGGGCGGCATGTCCGGCATCCACAAACACGGCGGGATGATCGCTGGGATCGTGCATATCGGCCAGCCGGACTGGTGGTCCGAAGGCGGCGACCACACGCCCGAGGCCTTCGGTCTGGCCCGCGCACAAGAGCTGGAGGCGATGATCCTTCAACTGGGCGTTGAGAACGTGGCGGCCTTTATCGGCGAACCGATCCAGGGGGCCGGGGGAGTGATCGTGCCGCCCTCGACCTACTGGCCGGAAATCCAACGGATCTGCGACCGCTATGGCATCCTGTTGATCGCGGATGAGGTGATTACCGGGTTCGGGCGCACGGGCAACTGGTTCGGCAGCCAGACGTTCGGCATCAAGCCGCATATCATGACCATCGCCAAGGGGCTGTCGTCGGGCTATCAGCCGATCGGTGGCAGCATCGTCTGTGACGAGGTGGCCGAGGTGCTGGGCAGCCATGGCGATTTCAACCACGGCTACACTTATTCCGGGCATCCGGTGGCTGCGGCGGTGGCGCTGGAAAACCTGCGGATCATCGAGGAAGAGGGCATCATCGAGCACGTCCGTACCGTGGCGCACCCTTACCTCAAGGAACGCTGGGACGCGCTGACCGAGCATCCGATGGTGGGCGAGGCGAAGCTGGTGGGGCTGATGGGGTCCATCGCGCTGACCCCGGACAAGGCGCGCCGCGCGGCCTTTGCCAGTGAGACGGGGACGGTCGGCTATCGTTGCCGCGAGCGGTGCTTTGCCAACAATCTGATCATGCGGCATGTGGGCGACCGGATGATCATCTCGCCCCCCCTGGTAATCACGCCGGAGGAGATCGACATCCTGATCGACCGGGCGAAGACGAGCCTGGACGAGTGCTATGCCGGGCTGAAGCGGGACGGGTTGTTCGTGGCGCGGGCCTAGGCCTGTCCACGCGTGGACAGCCCTTGCGGGTAAGCAAAATCAATGGCTTGACCGGGCACGATTCACGGTCTGTTAACCTTTGGCCACCGTTCAGGCCGCCAGCAGCCAGTCGCTGACCGGGTTCGCCGGATCGTCGGGCATCGTCGCATGCGGCGCCCCTCGGGCCTCAAGCGAGGTGCCGTCAAAGGCGCCACCGGCCACGAACCAGGCATCCCAATTGTCCGGGCCGCCGTTCCACCTGGG
>NZ_JANMET010000175.1:0-1923 GCF_031377265.1 Tabrizicola sp.
CAGGCAGAACTGGTCCGGCTTGCGACAACGCTGCTGCACTCGATCAACGGGGCGGCGAATGATGCCAAGGCAAAAGCCAACAGCGCACTTCCACTCTATGTGTTGACCCCCCTTACAATGCCGGACGGGCGGAACATTCACTACAGGGTCGCTGGCGCACCACGCGGCCGGCCGTTCCTGCTTCTTCCGAGTGGACAAGGCTTCATCCGCTGGACAGATGAAGCCGAACTTCAGATGGCCCGACGCGATTTGCAGATGATCGTGCCCGTAAGGGCGGGCTACGGACCTTCCTCAAGCTGTCCAACCCGTGCCAACATCTATGATACGGCCGCTGATGATGTCGCACAGCTCCTGGGGTATCTCGGTGTCAAGTCGTGCCCCGTGGTTGCGATATGCGACGACATCAAGCTCGCCCTGCACACAGAGCAGCGCCATCCTGGCATCTTCACAGCAATTGTGGGCGCGTCTGCCACCATGCCTCTGAGTACGCCGGCTCAGTTTGCGCGGCTGACCAAATTTGTCCGCTTCATTCAGAGCAATGCGACGTTTGCCCCGCGCACGCTCCCCTACGTATCACTGCTGTTCTTTCACATGGCACGGCGGTTGGGGACGCGGCGATTTCTTGAAACCATGATGGGGAACTGTGCTGCAGACCTCAAGGCCCTCCAAGACCCTGGGATTGCTGGGCCATTGGAGGCAAGCACGGAGATCGTGATCACGCAGCACTTCATGGCACATCAGTCGTGGTCGCGAGAGATCGTCGAGTTCGCCAAACCCTGGGCGCATCTCCTCCTCGGCACCCGGACACCCATAACGCTGCTCGCTGGCGTCGATGATCCGTTTTCGCCCATCGTGACCGTGCGCGAATACTGTATGGCGAAGCCAGCGATTATTCTGTCTGAGATCCCAGACGCGGGTCAGACACTGGTCTACACGCATCACAATATGGTTCTCGATGCCGTCGAAAGAGCGATGCAACCCTGACGGGATTTGACGCCTCTCGGCGCGCTGTCGGTTACATCGCGGCTGTCCCGCCTCTGCTGCGTTCATTTACTGGTTCAATCGGAAATTCGGCAAGTTGCTCCGTTTTCACCCAAATTGGGGATGCGCGCTAAGGCGTGAACGCAGCATGCTGGTGAAAGTGATTTGAATGTCGAAGCTTGGCGCGAGTGCTTGGTCAAATTAAGGACACCGTTATGGCTCAACTGCTTGGTAATTCCGGTTTGGTGACGCCGCGCGCCATCGACAACCTTGGCTGGATGAATTCGATCACATCGACGAGCAATGCCGTCGTCTACCGCGACGCAAACGTGTTCATTACGCTCAACACTGACGGCACCTATACGCAGTACTGGAATGCCATCGCCTTTGGCGGCTTGACCTATGACGCATCCGGCAACCCGACCGGCGGTAACATCAACTGGATCATTCACTCCACCTCCGCCTCGCCGACCTTGCCGCCGCAGATCGAGCGCATCAACGGGAACAACGGTAACAATCTCGGCATCAGCGCCGCTGTGTTCTGGTCCATGCCAGACGGCAATTCGCGCTTTGCCATGCTGTTCAGCAGCAGCGATCAGATCAATGGCAACAACAACACGGACGACGTGCTGACAGGCGGCGCTGGCTCAGACGCGTTTTCTGGCGGCACCGGCACCGACACGGTGAGTTACATCACATCCATCGGCGGCGTAACGGCGAACCTGTCCAACGCGGCGCAAAACACTGGCGACGCCTTCGGGGACACCTATAGCAGCATTGAACATCTGATCGGTAGCGAAACCATCGACCTGCTCAGCGGCACCGGTGGCGTCAACTACATTGCCGGCGCTGGCGGTGCCTATAGCTTCTTCGGCGAGGGCGTCGCCTATACGCTGGTGGGTCAGGCAGGCGCCGACACCTATGTGTTTGATTCCTACCAGG
>NZ_JANMET010000227.1:0-2164 GCF_031377265.1 Tabrizicola sp.
CTGGAACCAGGACGACGGCAAGAACCCGCAGACCGATACCTACCATGTGAACATGGACGATTGCGGTCCCATGGTTCTCGACGCGCTCGTCAAGATCAAGAACGAGCAAGACCCCACGCTGACCTTCCGCCGCTCTTGCCGCGAGGGCATTTGTGGTTCCTGCGCCATGAACATTGACGGCACCAATACGCTGGCTTGCCTGAAAGCCTGCGACGATGTGAAGGGCGAAGTGAAGCTCTATCCTTTGCCTCACATGCCGGTGATCAAAGACCTGGTGCCGGACCTCTCAAACTTCTACGCCCAGCATCGCAGCATCGAACCTTGGCTCAAGACCGACACACCCACACCGCAAACCGAGTGGAAGCAATCAAAGCCCGACCGCGAAAAACTCGATGGCCTTTACGAGTGCATTCTCTGCGCCTGCTGCTCCACCTCATGCCCAAGCTATTGGTGGAACGGCGACCGTTACCTCGGTCCCGCCGTTTTGCTGCAAGCTTATCGCTGGCTTATCGACTCCCGTGACGAAGCCACCGGCGACCGCCTCGACAACCTCGAAGACCCCTTCCGCCTCTATCGCTGCCACACCATCATGAACTGCGCCAAGGCCTGTCCAAAAGGATTGTCGCCCGCAAAAGCCATTGCCGAGATCAAGAAAATGATGGTGGAACGTCGCGTGTGATCCACACTCCCTACGACGGCTCATCTAAGCCTTTCCAGATTGGCCTGAAACCCCTCGATCCCGCTACATGGATCGAGTTGGACGATCAGCTTGAAACCTATCTCGCCGAAAAACATCGTCTGTACACGGAAGAAACTGCCAACGTGCTGGTGGCAGAGCAAGGTACGCAGGCCGCGCAACAGGAAGTGCTGGATATGTTGGTCCATCACCTTGGAGCGACATCGGTGCCAGATTGCGCCCATGGCCCTCTCGCCCGCGCCGCACTCCTCGTCCAGGAAGACCTTGTCCTCATGCGCCACTCGCCAATCGGCTGGCGTCTCGTTGCGGCCTCCCTCTGCTTTCCCTCCGCGTGGAACCTGCACGAGAAATTCGGGCGTCCCATGCATGAAATCCACCAGCCTGTCCCCGGCTTCGGTGAGGGCACGCGCAACGCGGGCCTCATCGACCGCATGTTTGACAACCTGCGTGTCGAACAACCCGTCATCCGCTGGAACTGGTCGCTCTATGGCGATGCGCGGCTTTATCACCCGGCATCCGACAACAAGATGAAAAACCGTTTTGGCGACGGCCCCATCACAGGCAACGTCATCATGCGCCTCGAACGCCAGACTCTCAGAAAACTCCCCAAATCCGGCGACATTCTCTTCACTATCCGCATCCACAACAATCCGCTGGAAGTTCTGGAAACCCATGCCGATGGCCCAGCCCTCGCCCGTTCCATCGCCACCCAGGTTGCAAATCTCACCGACGCCGAAATCGACTACAAAGGACTCGTCGGCGAGCGCGAGCGTTTACTGCAACGGTTGGAAACTCTGGCCAGCAACTCCCCCGTGTGATATTTCCGCCTGACAACGGGGAACAAAAACCATGCTCTTTGGAATCTTGGGGCTCATTGCAGCCGCGGCCTTCTGGTATTGGCGCATCAAGGCCGTAGGCGAAGTGGCAAGTGAAGTGCACAATGTCGCGGGCCGCCTTTGGGGCAAGCACAAACGTCGAAAATTCCTTGGCAAAGTCAACGACTCGCCCCTCGAAGTCATCGACGACCCCGCCACCGCCGCCGTGATCCTGATGAACGTCATCGCAACTGAAGACGGCGTGGCCGGCCACATCGCCGAAACTGCCATCAAAAAGGAAGTTGAACAATCCATGGGAATTGCCGATTCCTCGGAAATCCTCACCTTCGGCAAATGGACCGCCTCCCATGCCACTGACTCGAACAATGTCATTTTACGTTACGGCAAACTCTGGGCCGAAAACCTCTCGGTGAAAGAGCGTGAAGACCTCCTCAGCATGATTTCCCGCATCTGTGATTTGCCGGGTGCCACCAGCCAACCCGCCGCCCGCACCTTGCGCCAGTCAAAACTGCGCCAGCGCCTTGGATTGCCCGTCTAAACGTTTGTATTGCGCCGCAACATCCTCTAGAACCAACGTGAGATTCCGCACCCCCCTTTGCAAGAGGCACCTTCATGTCCATCGATAGCTTCA
>NZ_JANMET010000246.1:0-2335 GCF_031377265.1 Tabrizicola sp.
GGATCTGGGGTGAAATCCGATCCGTCCCAGCAGGTTTTTCTGGGCCTTGATCCCCGCAAGCTCAAAAAGCAGATGATCGAGAGCCTGCTGTCGCCGCTTGGGAAAGTGGTTTGGACGCGGATGCCCCCGCTGCGCATTGCAGGCTATCCTGAAACCCTTGAGAGGGCGACTGCCGCACAGCTGGCCGCGCGCCGGCCTGCCAAGGGTGCGATCCTCAGGGCGCTGCAGCGGCGGCTCTACGGCTGGCAATACAATGGAAGCCGAGCGTATTTTGAGCGGCACAAGGCGACCATTGGCGTTGCGTGGAATGGCTTGAACGGATCGCGGCGGGCCTTCATGGACGGTGCGCGCGATGCGGGTGCGAGGACACTGTTCTTTGAACTTGCGCCGTTCAAGGGCAGGATCACTTGTGACCCGGTTGGGGTGAACCAGATGAACTCCCTGCCGCGCGAGATCGGGTTCTACCTGTCCTGGATGGCGCAAGCAGACATACCGCCCGATCGGTGGCGGACCCTGCGGTCCGACATCACACAGCGTGCATCGGCCCGGTCCAAGCCGTCGGGTGAGCCGGGGCGGGAAGGGCCGTACCTGTTTGCACCGCTGCAAGTGCCGGGGGATTCGCAACTTCGCCTGTTCGGCCGGCAGTTCCGGACCGTGCCTGCGTTCATCGAGGCGCTGGTCACGGCCGCCGACTCGCTGCCCGCAGGCTGGCACCTGAAGGTAAAGGAGCATCCCACGGCCAAGGTGTCTTATGCCCATCTGATCTCCGGGCGCAGCGCCCGGGTGGTGCTGGACAACCGCACCGACACCTTCGAACTTGTGGCCAAATCGTCAGGTGTCGTGACGGTGAATTCGTCGGTCGGGCTGGAGGCGATGTTCTTTGACAAGCCGGTCGTGGCTTGTGGTGAGTGCTTCTGGGCGCTTACGAGTGTGGCGATGTCCGCCTCGGACGCGGCGTCCTTGGCGGGGATTTTCGCCCATCCCGAGGCGTTGAAGAGCGATCTTGCGGCGCGGGGGGCGTTCCTGAGCTATCTCTTGGAGGAGTATTACGTGCTGGCCGCAGGCGGGCCGAACGAAGCGCGCAAGATCTTGCTTAAGATGGGCAAAGAGGTAGTGCATTGATACCGATGTGGAAGCTAAAGCGCGAAGGCATACGGCTGCGCGAAATGATTGCCGCATGGCTAGGCAACCTCTACGAGCCTGCGCTGAAGCGCAGGCACGACCGTTGGCGCGTCGTTCAGCCGGTGCCAAAGGACGAAGGCATCGCCCTGACCCCCAAGGTTGCAATCTTTTTGATATACCAGCCAAAGGGGGTCGCCCGGTCGATCCTGGCCACGCTGCGCTGGCTGGTGGCGAACGGTTATGCCCCTTTTGTCATCGCCAACACGCCCTTGTCGGACGCCGACAGCGCCGATCTGGCCGCGCTGTCGTGGCGGATTTTCGAGCGGCCCAACTTTGGCTACGATTTTGGCGGCTACCGGGACGGGGTTCTCTTGTTAAGAGAGTGGGGGATCGAGCCGGAGCGACTGTTAATCATCAACGACTCCGTGTGGATGCCGACGCGCGCGGATTCGACATTGATCGCGCGGCTGGAAGCGGTGGAAGCGGATGTGGTGGGTGGGATCATTCATCGCAATCTTACAAGACGTAATGGAGGGTTGCGTCCCCCGCACATAGAATCTTACCTTTATATGTTAAATACGAAAACTGTGGTAAGTGCCTGTTTCAAGAGATTTTGGCACGAATATCCGGTTTCGAGCAATAAAAGGAACGCCGTTCGGAACGGGGAACGTAAGCTAACGCCCGCCTTGGCCAGAGGTGGACTGACTGTTGCCGGTATTTTCTCACCCAATACTTTCGTTAGCCTGATGGGCTCTCAGGATGATCAGCAGCTTTGCAAGACTTTGGAATATGCGTCCCTAGTAGATCCGACCCTAATCGAAGAGAATTCAAGACTGTTGCGCCTCTACCTGAGCGAACTACAATGGCGTGATCAGGCCATGGATCATATAAAGCGTTGTGTTGACCGACGCAGATTTAATGCGTGTTTTATCTATCCTTCAGACCATCTTTTCGGAATGGATTTCATCAAAAAATCTCCGGGTTCTACCGGCGACGGCAGCTCGTGCCTCCATAGCCGCATGCGGCGTCAGCTTTTGCGGGCGGTAGCGTCGGGTGATCTTCCAGCCCTGCATCCCGATATCGAGTCTGAGATCAAAGAGTTGGAAGCTCTGATCGGGTAACGACATGTTTGTTAAATCGCTTGTCAGTAGGCCAGCTGTGGGCGATTAAGCCCCATGACCCGCTCTCTCCTCTTCCTCACCGGAACCCGTGC
>NZ_JANMET010000273.1:0-8641 GCF_031377265.1 Tabrizicola sp.
TCGCTTAACACAGAGTACGCCCCCTCGGGCCTTGCGTCACTTCCTAGAGGGCTGAAGTGCGAGCCAGACGCTGCCCGTGACCTACGGCTGCACCTCGTGTCTCAGATCAAATGCGGCCAGTGAGCAGCAATGCAACAACAATGATCAGGAGGACGCCGCCGATACCAATTCCGGCATGACCAAGACCGTATCCATACCCGCCAAATCCGCCACTGAAGCCGCCAAGCAGGTAAATGACAAGAATGATAATGAGAATGGTTCCGAGCGATATCCTGATTGCTCCCTTGCGAGGAACATAATGCAGTTGGGGTGAGTGCCAGCTGAATTGAAAGCCAGTATTAATCTCAACGCTTCGCAATACCGGCTTCAAGCGCGAAGCAACCAGTCAGCGATGATGGCTTTGCTGGTGCGCGGCGTTGTGTTTCTACTCAAGTCTGCTGAGCCAAGAATCCACGTCGGTCTTGATTTTCTCCTTGGCGTAGCCATACCGCTTTTGCAGCAAGCCCTCGAGCTCCGTCCGGCGACCCTTGATCACGTCAAGATCATCATTGGTCAGCTTACCCCACTGGGTTTGCGCTCTGCCTTGAAATTCTTTCCATTTTCCTTCGACTTGATCCCAATTCATGATGATTCTCCCTCTGCATGATCCGACGTCGGCAACGCGCCAAAGCGGGACATCTGCGTTGACATTGTTTTCTTCGGAAAGACTGCCACAAACGCGTTTGCGTGGCTTTGATCCATATCAACCAACGCCCAGGGCTGCAGTTGGCGAATTCGTTGCCGTTCCGCTTCAGGCTATCGTCGCCTGAATGAGTGACCAATAGACCGAGCCACGTTCTCGTCGGGTGCTCATGAGATGCAACATGGCCGAGATTCTGCGGGAAAAGAGGGTCATCGCCGGACCAGTTCCACTATGGGTCATGAGCGGGAATTTGCGGGGTCTCCCAAGAAGTCCGCTCCGTCCCGGTTGGCAGACACTGCACTGCCAAGTATGCTGCGGCCGGCATGAACGGCCGGTTCGGGAAAGCTGCACCGCCGCGCGAGTACGGTGCCGAGTGACGGCAAAGGGCCGCTGGAACCATATGATCATCGAAACGTTGGCAAACGGGCAATGTTGCCCCAGATCTCAGAGGAAACGCATACCATGATCCGAATCCAAAACGCAGGTCTTGTTGCCGCTTTGGCCACCGGCATGATGTTCACGGCCGCCACTGCCCAAGCGGAGATGATCAAGTTCACCACGGCATTGACCGGGGCTGCAGAAGTCCCACCGACCGACAGTGCTGCAACGGGAACCGCCGAAGTGACGCTGGATACCGAATCGAAAACGGTCACTTGGACCTATACCCACGATGGCCTGAGTGGAGACATGACGGCGGCCCACATCCATGGCCCGGCCACCGCGACCGAGGCCGCAGGCCCGGTTGTCGATACGATGACGGAAACCATGGCGGGCTCTGCCCCGATCACAGATGCGCAGGCCGCCGAATTGTTGGCAGGGATGTATTACTTCAACATCCACACCGAGAAGTTTCCCGACGGCGAAATTCGTGGTCAGCTTGTTGTGATGAAGTAGAGATCAGCTATCCAGCACGCGCCGCCGGTCTCGTGGCGCGCGCTGGCCACTTGGTCTGTGCTTGTCGACCGATGCAGATGGAACCTTCCCCTGCCATGTGCGTTCGATAGGTGGAGCAGATGACAGGCCTGTCAATCAGACCTGACGGCACAAGGAACAGGGTAGTTTTTCTGATTTCCCGCCCTGACCAACGCAACGGTAGTCGAGCCTTTATCCCGTCTGTCTGTCGTCTGCTTCACAGGCGTTGCAGGCCGTTGAGAGCGTTTTTTGCATAAGAAGACTTGTTCTAAATGGATCGATGCCGGCAATTCCATCAGTGGAAAGGCCATTTGCCATTCTGCGGTGCTTTCCGGTTGGCGGACAAGGTGGCGCAATCACGATGCGGACCGGGCCGCGCATTCGAACCCAGTAATTCGGTCAACTGCGCCCGCGAACGGCTGAGGCGGCTTTTGGCTGTTCCGACCGGAATCCCGATCATTCTTGAGGCTGCACGAAAAGAGTGTCCCGATACCCCCCAACCAGCGTTACGATGATCGCGTCCCACGGCATGGTATAACTGGCGGTGGGACGCGATCAGTGATCTTGTCGCGCAAAGGTCCAAAGCGTCTTTATTGCAGCTATTTTCAATAAATTGACCAGTTTCTGGCAATGCCCGCCGGGCCAGCGGGCTGGGTTTGGAACACGGGACGGAAAACTATGACTCTTCCCTGCGTTCAACAAAGCGCAGCCCGTTCCACGGCGGGTTGAAAACGCGATAGTCTCGGCGGAATAGGAAAATCTGTGTCGCAACTGGTCAAATTGCTTTCAATCAGTTCGGCGGTCCCTCCCAACATGATCAACCAGAAAGACGTCGCGAAGGTGGCGCATGACGCTCTTTCGGCGCGGTTTGACGATTTCGACTGCTTGGTGCAGGTTTTTGAAAGGTCCGGAATCTTGCGGCGCTGTCTGGTAAAGCCACAGGATTGGTACCTGCAGCCGCTTGGCTGGTCCGAGCGCAACACGGCCCCCCTGGATGGGCCTGCGCACTGTTCGTTGCTTCCGCCGAGAAGGCGCTGGCGGCTGCGGGTCTGTCGAGTAACGAGGTGGATACCGTAGTCACCGTGTCCTCGACCGGCCTGGCAACACCCGGCATTGACGCCCGTGCTGCGAAAACCCTTGGTCCTCGCTGCAATATCGAGCGACTTAGCCCCGTGACATCTCGAAAGCCCTTGTAATAGGCGATAAATACTCCATCTACCATCCATGCAGATGGTTAATGGAGGGAATATGCCGAAACCAACGCTTGTATCACCGGCCAAGCCCCCTGACTCTGAAAAGCTGACCATCAATCTGGGCTTCGTCGATCTGGGCCAGATCGAGCTTTTGGTTCAGGAAGGGTTTTATTCCAACCGCAGCGACTTCATCCGGACCGCGATCCGCAACCAGATCGAGCGGCACGCCGATACCGTGCGTCAGGTCGTCATCCGCAAAAGTGTGGACCTCGGCGTGCGCCATATCACGTCGGCGGACCTGATCGCGGCACAGGCGGCCGGTCAAATGCTGGATATCCGGGTTCTGGGACTTGCCGTCATATCGCCGGATGTCTCGGCCGAACTGGCCGGTAGCACCATCGCCGCGCTGCATGTCCTGGGCGCGCTGCACGCCAGTGATGCGGTCAAGACCGCGCTGGCTGACCGGTTCACCTGATCCAATCACACAAGAAAGCACCAAATGACCCACTCTTTCAGGCGCGGAATGACCAAAGCCGCCGAACTGACCCGTTCTGGCAAGCTGCAGGAGGCGACGGCGATGATCCAGTCGTTGCTGCAAAGCTCTGTGCCGGCTTCAAACTTGCCTGCAACAGAGCTTGGCTTTGCGGGTGCTGTGATCGACGGCGACTTCACCAGATTGGAACCGGAAAACACCCCACCAAGGGCTGTGACGTCAAAAGCAAAGCCCGAACGGCAGAAACCGAGGGCTTCGACCACCCCGCTGGTCGAGACGCTGCGCAAGATCGCAGCCGGTGGCATGCCGGTCCGTGGCCTTCAGTCTGGCCAAGCCGATCCAGTGCCGGAAGGGGCGCAGTTCCTGTCGCTGACCCACAGCGCGGCCCTAGGCAGCCGCAGTTATCGGCTGTACATTCCGGCCAATCGGCGGGCTGCCAAAATGCCGCTGATCGTGATGCTGCACGGCTGTACCCAGACGCCGGAGGATTTCGCCGCAGGCACAGGGATGAATGCGCTGGCAGAGGAATTCGGCTGCATGATCGCCTATCCGGCGCAGCCTTCGGGGGCCAATGCCCAGAAATGCTGGAACTGGTACCGCCCCGAAGATCAGGCCCGTGACCGGGGCGAACCTGCCCTGATCGCGGGCCTGACCCGCGCAATCTGGCGCAACCACAACGCCGATCGGGCGAGCACCTATATTGCCGGACTGTCGGCGGGTGGGGCCGCAGCCGCTGTGATGGCGGCTGCCTATCCCGATATCTTCAGCGCCGTCGGCGTTCATTCCGGCCTGCCTGCGGGCAGCGCGCAAGACATTCCGTCCGCCTTTGCCGCCATGCGCAGTGGTTCGAAAGGCCGACCACACCGGACCATCGTGCCAACGATCGTCTTCCATGGTCTGGCCGACAGCACCGTGCACCCCGATAACGGGCAGGCCGTCCTGTCACAGGCGCTGCATGCGATGCCCGGCCTGCGCGCAACGACGCGGCGGGGCGTCGCGGAAGGCGGGCACCGCTATCGCACCACGGCGCACCATCATCCCGATGGCCGCAGCCTTGCGGAACACTGGCAGATTGAGGGCGCGGGCCATGCCTGGGCCGGGGGCCATTCCGCTGGCAGCTATACCGACCCCCTGGGCCCCGATGCTTCACGCCAGATGGTGCGGTTCTTCCTGCAGAACACGAAATCATAGTCGGCGCTCCCATCGGCGCATGTTCTGAGACCTCGCGGAGCAAGGCCTCTGATTGCAGGCCTTCAGGGAACAATTCGCCGATTGGCGCGTTGATCCCTGAGCGTGCACCAACAAGAGGCCATCATGGGTATCATCTGGACCATCATCATCGGATTTGTGGCAGGTGTGATCGCCAAATTCGTCATGCCAGGCGACAATGAGCCATCCGGCTTCGTCCTGACCACCATTCTGGGCATCGTGGGCGCCTTCGTTGCGTCCTACCTTGGTCAAGGTCTGGGCTGGTATGATCCGGGCGAGGGTGCCGGACTGATCGGGGCCGCTGTCGGTGCCATCATCGTTCTTCTGGTCTGGGGAATGGTGCGTCGGCGCGCCTGACCTTCGCCCCCACTTATTTGGAGAAACACCATGTCAAAATCCACGCCATCGTTGCTTGCCCTGCTTGGACTGGTTGCCGTCGCAGGCTACCAAAACCGGGACCGGATCAGCGGAATGCTCTCTGACGCACGCCAAAAATCCACTGCGTCCGGAACGCCTCTGGCACCAGCGGGCGGCGGCTTCATTGCCGAGATTGGCCAGTTCTTTCAAGGTCGCTCTGTCTCCACCGCTTTGGGCGATCTGGTTGACCGCTTCAAGGCGGCCGGTCAAGGCGACGCGGCCGACAGTTGGGTGTCTGACAAGTCAAACATGCCGCTTGGCGTTGATGCGCTTGAGGCCGCCGTTGGCCAGGAAACCCTCGCGGAGCTTGCCCAGAAAACCGGTCTGTCCCAGACCGAGATTCTTCTTCGTCTGAATGTCGCGCTGCCGGATGTGGTAAACCGTCTCACCCCAAATGGCCGACTGCCCACCGAAGGCGAAGGGCAGGCCCTCGTCTGACACGGATGGCAGCATTTGACCCGACTGCCGTTGCGCGTCCCGCGGCGCAGTACCATTCGACAGTGTCAACGCGACCAATCTTATCCCCTATCAAAGGAATGCCGACATGACACCCGATGCAGAGATCACCGCCGCTTTCTGGAAGCATCTGCGGTCGGACCGCACGGTGATGCTGGGGCTTGAAGCCAGTGCGCCCACAACCTTGCGACCGATGACGGCAAAACTGGACGGCGAGGCGGATCAGGGGCCGATCTGGTTCTTCACCTCGACCGACTCTGCCATCGTTCAAGGGTTGAACTCACAGGATCTGGCGATCTTTACCTTCGTGTCCAAAGGCTATGATGTCTTTGCGACGGTGCATGGCCATATGACGCGGACGACCGACCGCGCGACCATCGACCGGCTGTGGAACACTTGGGTCGCAGCCTGGTACGAAGGCGGCAAGGACGACCCCAAGCTGGCCCTGCTGCGCTTCGATCCCGCAAGTGCCGAGATCTGGCGCGATGGATCCAGTCTGCTCAGCGGTCTCAAACTGCTTCTTGGCGCCGATCCGCAAGCAGATGCCAAGGATAACGTGGCCAAGGTTTCCTTGTCCTGACTTGGGCCGGGCTGGGGCTGGATGCTCTTTTCAGCCTCGGCCCCCTAATCATATCCCAAGAAGGGAAAAACCGATGGACCGTTTGAGTATCTTTCTGACCCTTATCGTTGGCGCCATGGTCACGGGAGGGCTTGTCGCCGTTGTTCTTTCGCTTGGCTGGTATTCCTGGCCAGCGATCGGCGGCGCTGCGGCTCTTGGCGTGGCGCTGACCTGGCCTGCAAGTTATGCAATTTCACGCCGCATTAAACGGCAGGATCCGAACTGGGATGCAAACAAGGTTGACCGGGTTGGAGGCGTGATCCCCGATCCTTCGGCCCCCGAGGTCTGACTGTCTGGAAGATCAAAACGTTTCCGCGAAACCATTGGCATAGGTCTAACCAACATCCCATGTCAGTGCGAGATAAGTAGATCGTGCACAGCGGGAGACGCCTTCGGGCAATACAGAACGCGCGAGGCTGCCGTGCCCTCTGCCAACGGTGGCAGTTGAACTACAAGGCTTGGTCGTGGCAAAAGCCAGAATGCCCATTCGCGCGTCATACTGGCATTGACTGCGGCGCAATCGAACAACTGCGGGCGTTCAAGATATGCAGCAGCCATCCAGTCGAAGGGGGCAAACCCGGGCAGGCCCACATCGGATTTCCAGAACGCAAGCCAGTCCCGAGCGGTCCCCGCTGCCCAGGCAAACGAGCGACCGCGACGTGCCAGCAGATCAAGGTCAGCGCCTGTGACAAGCGTTCCCAAAGCCGCATCATAGGCGATCAGTGTCATCGGCAGGTTCATGGCCAGAACAGAGCGAACCGCGTCGGGATCAACAGATACGTTCAGATCGCGGAAGATCGGACCATGGCCGAAAGCCGCACCTGTTCCATGACCCTCGGTCGGGTGGAACAGCTGTCCGGGTTGGTGGCCCATTACCGCCACAATCCGCGTGACGTTGCCGCGCAAGTCGGGCCGGTCCTTCAAGGCAGCGGCAAGATTGGTCAGCGGGCCAAGGGCCAAGATTGTCAGCGGCCCTGCGTCGAGGGCTGATTGCAAGGCGACCACTCCGGGCGGAATCATATGTTTGGGTTCGGCAGGTTCGGCGTGGCCCGGGAAGATGGCTGGAACCGGCAGATCATCCTGCGCCATTTTAGACGCAAGGGCAGCCATCCGTTCTGCCACAACTGCGCCCGAAGCGTTTCCGAAACTGGAGGATATTCCCACAATGTTGACCCCGCGCGCGGCAAGCCACAAAATGGCCAGACAATCATCCGGATCGGTGCGAGCCGTCGCACCGCAGGCCGCGTCGGAGTCAATCCAGATTCGGTCTGACCGGGTTATCTGCGGCCCGCCAGCGATCAGCGCGAGTGGCGTCTGTGGCACACGTCCGGTTTGCCACAACGGCCATTGACTGGCCACAAATGTTGCCAGGCCTGCAAGAACGACCGCGAGCAGGAGTCGCTTCGGATTTATGACTGGGGCCACTTTGATGGAGTCAGATCTGAAACAGCGCCTCGCGGGGCCAGTGGCGCAAGGCCTTGCAGCCTTTGACGAAAGACTGAATGGATGCCGTGTCGGTCAACGCGCAGAATGCGTCATCCGCAGCACCAGCCAGAGCACAAACCGCAACAAGGGCGCTCGCACCCTCGGACCAGCCGATGTATTTGCAGTGCTGATAAGCCTCGGTCAGGAACGCCGGCGCCGCCGGTGTGGTGGCAAGGCTGTCCTTGCCCGGCAGGATCGCCACCGCATCAAATAGCACGGATGGCGCGCTGCCGATCTTTTCATGCACCTCGTGCAGGTTGTTCTTGCTGCATAGAACGCCACCGATCCGGGGGGCGATGATCGCGATCAGACCGCCCGCTTTGGCTACGGATGTCTCCAGTGCCGCCAACAGCGATCCGTCAAAGCCATCGCTCAGCATCACAGCCATCACCCGGCCCTTGAAGCTGTCTGGCGGGTTGGACTGGATGCTCAGCGCGGGTGAAGGTTTCAGATCGGTTCGGGTCGGGCGTGCGGCAGGAGCGGCGGCAGGCATATTGGCCAGCCCCAGCCTGTCGGCGACAAGCGCGGCCATGTCTTCGTCGATATTGCGCAGATGCGACACGATCCGCGCGCGAATGCCGGGTTCGGCGCATTTCGACAACTCGAACACCAGCGCGGCCGCGATGTGGCCCTGCTCGCTGACGGTCTGGCTGATGTAGAACTGTCGCGCCTGGCTGTAATGGTCGGCAAAACTTTCGGGCCGCAGCCGCGCCTTGTCACCGGATACCGGGGCCTTGTAGCTGACATACCCCTCCAGCGGATGCGCGCGCGGACCCTCTCCCCAGCCGTTGGGTTCATAATTCACCCGGCCCTTGCGGTGCGCCGTCTGCATATGGCCGTCTTGCTGGTAATTGCTGACCGGACAGCCCTTGGGCGCGTTCACCGGGATCTTGGTGAAGTTCGGCCCACCAAGCCGTTTCACCTGCGTATCCAGATAGGAAAAGTTGCGACCCTGCAGAAGCGGGTCATCGGTAAAGTCGATGCCGGGGATCACGTTGGCCGTGCAGAACGCCACTTGTTCGGTTTCGGCAAAGAAATTCTCAACCGCCCGGTCCAGTTTCATCGTGCCGATGATATGCACCGGGCAGTCCTCTTCCGGGATCAGCTTGGTCGGGTCCAGCACGTCAAAGGCAAAGCCATCGGCAAAGTCCTGATCGAACAGTTGCACACCCAAG
>NZ_JANMET010000292.1:0-10711 GCF_031377265.1 Tabrizicola sp.
GTTCCTGAAGTCGCTGCCCAGCCGCATCGGCCTCATGCTCGACATGACGCTGCGGGATCTGGAGCGGATTCTCTACTTCGAAAACTACGTCGTGATCGAGCCGGGTCTGACCGACCTGACCTATGGCCAGCTGATGACCGAAGAGGAATTCCTCGACGCGCAGGACCAGTATGGCGCTGACGCCTTCACCGCCAACATCGGTGCCGAAGCGATCCGCGAAATGCTGCAGGCGATCGATCTGCAGACGGTCGCTGACCAGTTGCGCGCCGACCTCAAGGAAGCCACCGGCGAGCTGAAGCCGAAAAAGATCATCAAGCGGCTGAAGATCGTGGAAAGCTTCCTTGAATCCGGCAACCGCCCGGAATGGATGATCCTGACCGTGCTGCCGGTGATCCCGCCGGAACTGCGCCCGCTGGTGCCGCTGGACGGCGGCCGCTTTGCCACGTCTGACCTGAACGACCTTTACCGCCGGGTGATCAACCGCAACAACCGTCTGAAGCGGCTGATCGAACTGCGCGCGCCTGACATCATTGTGCGCAACGAAAAGCGGATGCTGCAGGAAGCCGTCGATGCGCTGTTTGACAACGGCCGCCGTGGCCGGGTGATCACGGGCACCAACAAGCGCCCGCTGAAATCGCTGTCCGACATGCTGAAGGGCAAGCAGGGTCGCTTCCGCCAGAACCTTCTGGGCAAGCGGGTCGACTTCTCGGGCCGTTCCGTCATCGTGACCGGCCCGGAACTGAAGCTGCACCAGTGCGGGTTGCCAAAGAAGATGGCGCTGGAACTGTTCAAGCCGTTCATCTACTCGCGGCTTGAGGCGAAAGGGCTGTCGTCCACCGTCAAACAGGCGAAGAAACTGGTCGAGAAAGAGCGTCCTGAAGTCTGGGACATCCTGGATGAGGTCATCCGCGAACACCCGGTGCTGCTGAACCGTGCACCCACGTTGCACCGTCTGGGTATCCAGGCGTTCGAGCCGATCCTGATCGAAGGCAAGGCGATCCAGTTGCATCCTCTCGTCTGCTCGGCCTTCAACGCCGACTTTGACGGCGACCAGATGGCTGTGCACGTGCCGCTGAGCCTTGAGGCTCAGCTGGAAGCCCGCGTTCTGATGATGTCGACGAACAACGTTCTGTCGCCCGCGAACGGCGCGCCGATCATTGTTCCGTCGCAAGACATGGTTCTTGGCATCTATTACGTCACCATGGAACGCAAAGGCATGGTTGGCGAAGGCATGGCCTTCTCCGATATCGACGAGGTCGAGCATGCCCTGGTATCCGGTGCGGTGCATTTGCACGCCAAGATCAAGGCCCGCCTCAAGCAGGTTGACGACGAAGGTAACGTGGTCTGGAAGCGCTTTGATACCACGCCCGGCCGTCTGCGGCTTGGCAACATCATGCCGCTGAATGCCAAGGCACCGTTTGACCTCGTCAACCGCCTGCTGCGGAAAAAGGACGTGCAGACCGTCATCGACACCGTCTACCGCTACTGCGGTCAGAAAGAGTCGGTGATCTTCTGCGACCAGATCATGACGCTGGGCTTCCGCGAGGCCTTCCGCGCCGGCATCTCGTTTGGCAAGGACGACATGGTCGTGCCGGACACCAAGTGGGATATCGTCAACGATACGCGTGAGCACGTCACCGGCTTTGAATTGCAGTACATGGACGGCCTGATCACTCAGGGCGAAAAGTACAACAAGGTCGTCGACGCCTGGACCAAGTGCAACGACAAGGTCACCGAGGCGATGATGGCCACCATTTCGGCCACGCATTTCGACGCGAACGGTGCCGAGAAAGAGCCGAACTCGGTCTACATGATGGCCCACTCCGGTGCCCGGGGTTCGGTCATCCAGATGAAGCAGCTTGGCGGGATGCGCGGCCTGATGGCCAAACCGTCGGGCGAGATCATCGAGACGCCGATCATCTCGAACTTCAAGGAAGGTCTGACCGTTCTTGAATACTTCAACTCGACCCACGGCGCGCGGAAAGGTCTGTCTGACACCGCGCTGAAGACGGCGAACTCGGGCTACCTGACCCGCCGTCTGGTGGATGTGGCGCAGGATTGCATCGTGCGCAGCCATGATTGTGGCACCGAAAACGCGATCACTGCTTCGGCGGCGGTCAACGACGGTGAAGTCATCGTCCCGATGGGCGAGCGTGTGCTGGGCCGCGTGACGGCAGACGACATCTTCTATCCGGGTACGGATGAACTTGTCGTCGGCAAGGGCGAGTTGATCGACGAACGGCGTGCCGATCTGATCAACACCTCGGGCGTGGCCACCATCCGCATCCGCAGCCCGCTGACCTGCGAGGCCGAGGAAGGCGTTTGTGCCATGTGCTACGGGCGTGACCTTGCCCGCGGTACGCTGGTCAACATCGGCGAGGCTGTCGGCATCATCGCCGCGCAGTCCATCGGTGAACCCGGCACCCAGCTGACGATGCGGACGTTCCACATCGGCGGCGTGGCGCAAGGCGGCCAGCAGTCGTTCCTCGAAGCCAGTCAGGAAGGCAAGATCGAGTTCCGCAATGGCAACCTGCTGTCCAATGTCTCGGGCGAGCAGATCGTGGTGGGCCGCAGCATGTCCATCGCGATCATCGACGATGCCGGGCAGGAACGTGCAGCACACAAGCTGACCTACGGCGCAAAGCTGCATGTGAAGGACGGCCAGTCCGTCAAGCGCGGGACGAAACTGTTCGAATGGGACCCCTTTACCCTGCCGATCATCGCCGAAAAGACCGGCGTGGCGCGGTTCAAGGATCTTGTTTCGGGCATCTCGATCCGCGAAGACACGGACGAAGCCACCGGCATGACCCAGCGGATCGTGTCCGACTGGCGGTCGGTGCCGAAGGGCGGCGATCTGAAGCCGGAAATCATCGTGATGGACCCCGCCACTGGCGACCCGGTCCGCAGCGACACCGGCGCTCCGATCAGCTATTCCATGTCGGTGGACGCGATCCTTTCCGTCGAAGACGGGCAGGAACTGCGGCCGGGTGACGTGGTGGCGCGTATTCCGCGCGAAGGTGCCAAGACCAAGGACATCACCGGGGGTCTTCCTCGCGTGGCGGAACTGTTCGAAGCCCGTCGTCCGAAAGACCACGCGATCATCGCGGAAACCGATGGCTACGTGCGCTTCGGCAAGGACTACAAGAACAAGCGCCGCATCACCGTCGAACCGGTGGATGAGACGTTGACGGCCGTCGAATACATGATCCCGAAGGGCAAGCACATTCCGGTTCAGGAAGGCGACTTTGTCCAGAAGGGCGACTACATCATGGACGGCAACCCGGCGCCGCATGACATCTTGCGGATCCTGGGGGTCGAAGCGCTTGCCAACTACATGATCGACGAAGTGCAGGACGTTTACCGCCTGCAGGGCGTGAAGATCAACGACAAGCACATCGAGGTGATCGTACGTCAGATGCTCCAGAAATTCGAAATTCTGGACAGCGGCGAAACGACGCTCTTGAAGGGCGAGCATGTCGATAAGGCCGAGCTGGAAGAGTACAACACCAAGGCCGCAAACCTTGGCATGCGTCAGGCCACGGCTGAACCGATCCTGCTGGGCATCACCAAGGCAAGCTTGCAGACCCGCAGCTTCATCTCGGCGGCGTCGTTCCAGGAAACCACGCGGGTGCTTACCGAGGCTTCGGTTCAGGGCAAGCGTGACAAGCTGGTCGGTCTGAAGGAGAACGTGATCGTCGGCCGGTTGATCCCGGCCGGCACCGGCGGGGCAACCAGCCGCGTCAAGAAGATCGCGGCGGATCGCGACCAAACCGTGATCGACGCTCGCCGGTCGGAGGCTGAACAGGCCGCCGCATTGGCTGCGCCGATCGAGATCGCGCCGCAGACCGAAGCCGAGCGCGTGTTCGATACGAACTTTTCTGATACCGTCGAAAGCCGGGATTGATCGCCAAGGTCTGACCGAAAACCAATCTCCGCCGTCCGAAAGGCCGGCGGGGTTTTTCATTTGCGGCAGTGCCCGAACGCAAGCATCGCTGCGCAGCCCCGCGGATACGCCCTTTTCAGGTGCGGTCCGTCCGGCTATCACCGCTGCCAACAGGGCAGGGGCCAGATGCAGCTTTCCGACAACGTGCGCGGCGCGGTCTTGATGAATGTTGCAATGGCGGCCTTCACCATCAACGACACGGCGATGAAAGCCGCGATGCAAGCAGTGCCGCTGTTTCAGGCCATCGGCATACGGGGCCTTGTCGCGACGCTTGCATTGACCGTGATTGGTTACCGGTTGGGTGGGCTCAGCCTGAATTTGCCACGGCGCGACCTTGGCTTTCTTGCCATGCGCAGCGGGGCCGAGGTGCTGGGCACCATCCTGTTTCTTGCCGCATTGATGCACATGCCCATCGCCAACCTGTCAGCGATCATGCAGGTCTTGCCGCTGGCCGTAACGCTGGCCGCAGCACTGTTCCTGCGCGAGCGGATCGGCTGGCGTCGGATGACGGCGATCGTGATCGGTTTTGCCGGTGTGATGATCATCATTCGCCCCGGCACGCACGGATTCGACATCTGGTCGGTGATGGGGCTTGGATCGGTGATCTGCGTTGTCGTGCGCGATCTGGTGACCCGACGGATGAGCGCGTCGCTGCCCTCGGTGACGGTCGCGTTAAGTGCTGCGGTCACGGTTCTTGTGTTGGGGTTGGCAGGTACGGCGGCTCAGGGGTGGCAGCCGGTGGCGCAGACGGACTTGCTGTTGATCGCAGGCGCTGCGCTGGCGTTGATCGTTGGCTATCTGACGGTGGTTATGACCATGCGGGTGGGTGAAATCAGCTTTATCGCACCGTTCAGATATATGGCGCTGCTTTGGGCCATAGTGCTTGGCTGGCTGGCGTTCGGTGAGCTGCCAGATGCGCTGACATTGATTGGCGCTGCAATAGTGGTGCTGACGGGTGTATACACGCTTATGCGAGAACGGAAACTGCGTCTGACTGGGCCAGTTCTTGCGCAAGCAGAGGGCGAAACGGTTCATTGATGTGTCGCAAATCCGATATACTCGGGCAATAGTGATGTCTTCTTGGGCAGTCCGGCCGTGCCGTACTGCGAAAACTGCACAAAAACAGGCAGCGTATGGTCAAGCTCAGTGTCGTGATTCCTGCCCGGAACGAGGCAGGGAATATCTTGGGCCTCATTGACGCGATTGATGCGGCGCTGGGCATGCATCGTCCCTTCGAGATCATCGTCGTAGACGATGGATCGACAGATGCAACTGCAGCCCTGTTGACTGCGCGGGCCAAAGACGTGCCCCATCTACGACTGGTGAAGCACGAGATCTCTGGCGGTCAAAGTGCCGCCGTCCACAGTGGAGTGCTGGCTGCGACAGCACCGCTGATCTGCACGCTTGACGGCGATGGCCAGAACCCGCCCGAAGACCTGCCCAAGCTGGTGGGGCCACTGCTGGCAGACGCGTCGGGGCGTATCGGTCTGGTCGCGGGGCAACGGGTCGGGCGCAAGGACACGCTTTCCAAGCGGCTCGCCTCGCGCTTTGCCAATCGCTTGCGCGGCTGGCTGTTGCGCGATGGCACCCGCGATACCGGATGTGGGCTGAAGGCATTTCGCCGTGATGCCTTTCTGGCGTTGCCGTATTTCAACCACATGCACCGGTTTTTGCCGGCGCTGTTTGCGCGCGATGGCTGGGAGATCCGGCATGTCGATGTTGGCCATCGCCCACGCGCATCGGGGGCGTCGAACTATAGCAATTGGCAGCGCGCGCTGGTTGGAAGTGTCGACCTTTTCGGCGTCATGTGGCTGTTACGGCGGCGCAAGACGGTGGGTCTAAAGGTGGTGGTTCGGTGAGGAGGACAACATGCAAACGATCATGAGTCTGCTTGGCACAACAACGGCCACGGATGCCGCCTGGTTGATCGTCGGGCTTTTGGGGCAGTTGATGTTCACTGCCCGCTTCCTTGTGCAGTGGCTGGCGTCTGAACAGGCGGGAAAATCGGTGGTTCCGGTGGCCTTTTGGTACTTTTCCATCGCCGGTGGTGTGATCGTGCTGGCTTACGGTATTCACAAACTGGAACCGGTGATCATTCTGGGCCAGTTGCCCGGCGTGGTGATCTACAGCCGCAATCTGTGGCTGATCTCGCGCGAGAATAATGGCCAACGCGTCTGACAGCACGCGGGGATGGCTCGTTCCGGCGTTAGTCTTTGTGACTGCGGTCACTTTGCTGCGTTGGGTGTTGCTGGCGTTTGACCAAACCGACCTGTTTGTAGATGAGGCGCAGTACTGGCTCTGGGGGCAGAACTTTGCGTTCGGTTACTTTTCCAAGCCGCCGTTGATCGCCTGGTTGATCGGCGCGGTGACCTCGGCCGCAGGCAGTGACAGTACCTTTTGGGTGCGGATGCCGGGAGCGGCCCTGCATGGCGCGACCGCACTCATCCTTGCATCGGTTGCGGATCGTCTGTTTGGCGCAAAGGTCGCGGTACTGGTTGCTTGCGCCTATGTGACGCTGCCGATGGTTGCGGTGGGCAGCCTTCTGATCTCGACCGACACGGTCATGGCGCCGTTCTTTGCTGCAGCACTTTTGTGGCACCTTCGGCTGGTTCAGACTGGGTCCGCGCGCTATGCGCTCTTGGCCGGAGGGACAGCTGGGCTGGCCTTCCTGGCCAAGTATGCAGCCCTCTATTTCCTGATCGCGGTGGCAGTGGCGGCGATCCTGCGGTCTGACATGCGGGTGTCGTGGGGAAATGCCGGGCTCTTGCTGGCGGCATTTACTGTGGTGATCTCGCCGAACGTCGCGTGGAACCTTTCGCATCAGCTGGCCACGGTTTTCCATACCGCCGGCAATGTGGGATGGGTTCGGCTGGATAACCCGCTTGCCGAGTTGAACCTGGCCGGCCTGCTGGAGTTCGTGGTCAGTCAGTTTGTCGTCTTCGGGCCAGTCCTGTTCGGCATCCTTTTGATGGCGATGCTGAGGAATTTGGGTGACAAGCGTCTCATGGCTTTTATCTGGCCGATCCTTCTGCTGGTCAGCCTGCAGTGCCTGTTGGGCGGGGCAAATGCAAACTGGGGGGTCGCGGCCTATTTTGCGGGAACCGTCGTGGCTATTGCCCTTCTGCAACACCGGCACGGCCTCTTGCGTCTTTCGCTGTTGATCAACGGCGCTGTCTGCGTGATTTTGCCTGTGCTGACACTGCTGCCCGATCTCGCGGTTGGCGATGAACTGCTGCTGAAGCGCTATCTTGGACGCGCAGCGCTAAGCCAGCAAATCCTTGCGCATGCCAGCGAAACCCGTGCTGTTGCCATTGTTGCCAATCAGCGTGATGTCCTGGCCGATCTGTTCTACACCGGGCGAGACAGCGCAATACCTGTCTATGCGATGCGTCCCAACTGCCGCCCCGCCAACCACTACGAACAGACCTATCCCGCCCCGCTGGCCCTGTCCGGGCCAATCATCCTGGTCAACTCCACCGCCCCGGTTTGCGAAACGCCGGTGGTGTCGTTGTCCTTGCCTCTGTCGGGCGGGGCCTATGACGGCACTGACCTTGGCGCTTACCTGATCAACGCGAGGTGTCTTGATGCCGCAGGCTGACTTCAAAACAATCGGCGTTCTCTTGGGGCTGATCGCAGCCAGTTTTCTGGTCTTCGGGCTTTGGCCCGGGCTGGATCTTGCCGTGACGGGTTGGTTCTACACGCCCGAAACCGGTTTCCTGCTACAAGGCAACTGGGCAGCTGAGGCGTTCAGGCGGGCCGTCTGGGGCGCGTCTATCTTGTTGCTTTCGGTTGCATTGCCCGCCTTGATTTCTGGTCTGCTTGCGTGGCGGGAGACATGTCTCGGACTATCGACACGGCTTTGGGGCGGAGTGGTGGTGCTTTATCTTTTGGGTCCCGGCTTGCTGGTCGATCGGCTCTTGAAGCACCATTGGGGCCGCGCCCGACCAGCGAATGTCATAGAGTTCGGTGGCACAGCGCGGTTCACGCCACCGCACGAGATCAGCGGTGAATGCGCTCGAAACTGTTCTTTTGCATCCGGAGAGGTTGCGGGTGCTGCCGCGCTCTCCATTTGCCTCCTGGTGATCCTCTGGAACCTGCGTTCAAGGTTGCCGGAATGGCTTTACCGGACCAGCCTCGCGGTCACGCTGATCCTTCCGGTGCTGATCGGTTTTCAGCGGATTGCTGCGGGGCGGCATTTCCTGTCGGACGTCATTCTGCCGGTGCTTCTTGTGGCACTGGTCGCGGCGGTGCAATCGCGACTATTGCCGTTGCGGGCGAGGGGCGCTGTTGGCACTGCAAGCCGGCTGGCTGTTGTTGACATCCGCCGCGACTCCCCCTATTAGCCCGCTCAACCTTGGATGCGGCGTAAAGTCAGTCCGTGGTTCTATACGATAGAAGTGGTCATGATCCGGGCCGAAACGCTCCGATCCTCTGGAATTCCACCGCGTCGTCCCTGAGCGAAGGGGACGCATGCGGTTTTGGCATTTTGCGATTCGCGCAGAGTGCCGTCGAGAAGCAGTGTGCCCGGGTCCGGGCGCGAGTATTGACAGAGCAACACGGGGTAACGTGAATGCCGACTATCCAACAGCTCATCCGCAAACCGCGGGAGCCGAACGTTCGCAAGTCCAAGTCGCAGCACTTGGAGTCTTGCCCGCAGAAGCGTGGTGTATGCACCCGCGTCTACACCACCACGCCAAAGAAGCCGAACTCGGCCATGCGGAAAGTCGCAAAGGTGCGTCTGACCAACAGCTTTGAGGTCATCTGCTATATCCCCGGCGAAAAGCACAACCTTCAGGAACACTCGGTGGTTCTGATCCGCGGCGGCCGTATCAAAGACCTTCCGGGTGTGCGTTACCACATCCTGCGCGGTGTTCTGGATACCCAGGGCGTCAAAGAACGTCGTCAGCGCCGGTCGAAATACGGCGCCAAGCGTCCGAAGTGAGGAAATAGAACATGTCACGTCGTCACGCCGCTGAAAAACGCGAAATCCTTCCCGATGCCAAGTATGGCGACCGGGTTCTGACCAAGTTCATGAACAACCTGATGCTGGACGGCAAGAAGTCCGTCGCCGAAGGTATCGTTTATGGCGCGCTGGAGCGGGTTCAGTCCCGCCTGAAGCGCCAGCCGATCGAGTGCTTCCACGAGGCGCTGGAAAACGTGAAACCATCTGTCGAAGTGCGCTCGCGCCGCGTCGGTGGTGCCACGTATCAGGTTCCTGTCGAAGTGCGCACCGAACGCCGTGAGGCGCTGGCAATCCGCTGGCTGATCATCGCGGCGCGCAAGCGCAACGAACACACCATGGAAGAGCGTCTGGCCGCCGAACTGGCAGATGCCGTCAACAACCGTGGCACCGCCGTCAAAAAGCGGGAAGACACCCATAAAATGGCCGACGCAAACAAAGCGTTCAGCCATTACCGCTGGTAAGGGGTCATCATGGCACGCGACTATCCGCTGAACCGCTACCGCAACTTCGGGATCATTGCGCACATCGACGCAGGGAAAACCACGACGACCGAGCGGATCCTCTACTACACCGGCAAGACCCACAAAATCGGCGAAGTGCACGATGGTGCCGCGACGATGGACTGGATGGAGCAGGAGCAGGAACGCGGGATCACGATCACCTCGGCTGCGACCACCACCTTCTGGCAGCGCCAGATCGACAGTGCTGACCTGTCGTCGGACGACAAGTACCGCTTCAACATCATCGACACCCCCGGCCACGTCGACTTCACCATCGAAGTCGAACGTTCGCTGGCCGTGCTTGACGGTGCTGTTGTGCTTCTTGACGGCAACGCCGGTGTTGAACCGCAGACCGAAACCGTCTGGCGTCAGGCCGACCGTTACAAGGTGCCGCGCATCGTGTTCGTCAACAAGATGGACAAGACCGGCGCCGACTTCATGAACTGCGTCAAGATGATCCGTGACCGGACCGGCGCTGTGCCGATGCCGATCCAGCTGCCGATTGGCGCTGAAGACAAGCTTGAAGGCATCATCGACCTGATCACCATGGAAGAGTGGGTCTATGAAGGCGAAGATCTCGGCGCATCCTGGGTGCGTCCGCCGATCCGTGCCGACCTGCAGGCCGAGGCCGACTAGTGGCGCTACAACATGCTCGAACTTGCTGTTGAGCAGGACGACGCCGCAATGGAAGCCTATCTTGAGGGCAACGAGCCGGACGAAGCAACGCTGCGCAAGCTGATCCGCAAGGGCACGCTGGCCATCGACTTCATTCCGATCCTCGCTGGCTCGGCATTCAAGAACAAGGGCGTGCAGCCCATGTTGAACGCCGTGATCGACTTCCTGCCCGATCCGCTGGACGTGCCGCCCTACGTCGGTTTCGCGCCGGGCGACGAGACGGAAACCCGCAACATCGAGCGGTCCGCAGACGACAACCAGCCGTTCTCGGGTCTGGCTTTCAAGATCATGAACGACCCCTTCATGGGCACCCTGACCTTTACCCGGATCTATTCGGGTCAAGTCAAAAAGGGTGATCAGATCCTGAACGCCACCAAGAACCGCAAAGAGCGCATTGGACGTATGGTCATGATGCACGCGAACAAGCAGGAAGAAATCGGCGAGGCTTTCGCCGGTGACATCATGGCTTTGGCTGGCTTGAAGGAAACCACCACGGGCGACACGCTTTGTGACCACGCCAAGCCGGTGGTTCTGGAAACCATGACCTTCCCGCAGCCGGTTATCGATGTCGAGGTGGAGTTCGCCCATGCCCTTCATGATGGTCTGACCGGATTCCTGATCAGTTTCCAC
>NZ_JANMET010000295.1:0-5095 GCF_031377265.1 Tabrizicola sp.
GCAACGCTCTGGAGTGAACCGTGTCACCGTGGCCGAGATCGAGACAGGGCGGAAGCAGGGCTCAGTCGCGACGCTTCGAAAGCTCGCCGGCGCACTTGGTGTGGCGGTGGATGATCTCGCTGGCTGAGGGCGGCACAGTGCCGCCGCTCGCCGACATCCCCAAGCCTGCGTTGCAGCCGCTCGAAGCTGCCGTTTATGCAAATAGCAGAAAAACGCCACGAGGCTGGTCCACGCTGCGGAAATCGCCGGCAACTGGTCAGCAACGTTCGTTTTCGGGGATAGCAGGATGATGTGGGATGCTACGACAGACCGGGTGCAATGTTGCAATCGGGCTTAACGCGATCTGAAGGGAAACGCGCGCCCGGGTCGGTGACATGACCAACAATCAACCATCATTGTTTTCGAGGCTCTGAAAGCGACCCACGTGTTTCAGCTCAAGGTCGCTGTGCAGCAGGTCCATGATGACTTCGTCGTATCGACGGTTGTTCAGCAGATTGGCACCGCGCAACCGTCCGACAATCTTGAAGCCGAGACGCTCGTACAGGCGTCTTGCTTCTGCATTGTATTCATGAACTTCCACTTTGATGCTGTGCAAGCTGCGAAAGAAAAACCCATATTCGCAGATCAACCGACTAGCTTCGGTGCCGAATCCCTTTTTTCGCTGATCGCGATCACCGATACCAACAAACATGGTGGCTGTCATTGCGCGGGTGATGTCGAACAATCCACCAAAGCCGACCAATTGACCCGTGTCCAAGGCAATTATGGAAAACTCCGCGCTGCTATCCGTGATACGCGAATTCCGTTCGTAGAAATCCTGGCGCGCCTCAAGCGTATGCGCCTCGCCAGGAACGCCCAGTCTTGCGGTGAAGTCCAGATTCTGATTCCACAGCGCAATCGTCGGCACGTCTTGCGTTTGCATGACTGACAGACCCACGCGCTCGCCAGTCAGAATCATGGCGCGGCGCGTGGTATCCTGATCGGCAACTTCTGCCATCGCGCCTCCAATTCTTGTCCGACCCCGTGTTCCCTGCCTTGGCATCTGGGCCGATTGTGACTGATGCTAGTGTCGCGTGTGTGTCTTGTCCCAAATCCATTTGCCGATGATCGGCGTCAGGGTGACTGCGCCCCCCAGTCCGACGATCCACATCCAGTTTGCGCCACCATTGGCCATCCCCGCCCCCATTGCGGCCAGCGCAAAGCAGATCGGAATAACGCCCAGGGCGGTGGCCAGTGCAAACCGGCCAAAGGTAAGGCAAGTGATGCCCGCGCCATAGCTGACCAGATCAAACGAGATGAACGGAATCAGGCGCGAGGCAAAAACAATCAGCATCAGTGCGAACTGCGACCGCGGCCGCGCGATGTAGCGCAGGACAGGATTTTGTGATTGGCGCACCCAGTCAGCGCCAAGGTAACGGGCCGATCCGAAGGCAATCAATGCCCCCAGCAGCGCCCCGGCAACGGTGATGGCTCCACCCCAAAGCGTTCCGTAAAGCGCCCCGCCTGCCACCGCAATGGGACCGCTGGGGATCGGGCTTACGACAATCGCCAGCACCATGAGGCCGATCAGCGCCAACGGACCGAACACGCCAAGGTCGCCAACCAGACCGCGCACCCATGCCTCGCTAAAGGTGGGTTGGTCAACCATCTGAAGGGACAGGGTCAATCCGGCAGCGACCGCGATGGTCAGACAGGCGGCAAGGACAACGCGCTTTGACACAACCGGCTTCCGATCAGAGCTTTGCATGGCAGCAGCCATCACCGTTGGCCCGTGGTCAACAGCAGCGCATTCGGCCCGATCCAGCCGGTGTCGGTCTGGTACACGTCCAGTTGCGCTGCGATGTCGGCCCAGGCTGCAGTGCGGGCAGCGTCATCAAGCGGTGCCAATATCTGAAGGATCGGCCCCGCTGACTCACGGATGAAGGCGAGGTAGTGTTCTGTCGTCGGCATCCGGAATGGCGCTTCCATCCTCGTGGTCGCGACGGCGCGGAAACCGGCGCGTTGAAACAGATCATCCATCAATCCGGGCTTGCCAAGGCTGACCAACCCGCCGGGCTGGAACGGATCGCGCGGCGGTAACCCTGCATGACGCAGGGCCGTGGACATCAGGATACGCAGGCAGGGGTTCATGTCCGGTCCCGCAAAGACGATGCTGCAAAACCGCGCGCCGGGTTTAAGGACGCGGTAAACTTGCGATATGCCCGTCAAAGGATCTGGCAGAAACATCAGGCCCAGACGGCACACGGCGGCATCGAACATTGCATCGCCGAGGTTCAAGTCTTCGGCATCCGCCTCATGGATCCGCACATTGTGGTGCCCGGCCCGGATGGCATTGCCAAGCGCATAGGCAAGGATGCCCGCCGATATGTCTGTCGCCACAACCGCACCCTGCACACCGACCCGCGCCGCAAGATCCAGTGTCTGATCACCCGCACCGGCGGCAACGTCCAGCACGGTTTGCCCCTCGCGGATGCCCGCCATTTCAAGCATGGCATCGGTCGGCATCCGTAGCCAGTCGCGGATCTCGGACCCGTGCCGATCCCAACCGGCCGCAGCAGCATCCCATTGCACGCGCATGTCTTGCTTGAATGCATCACCAACTGTCATCGTATTGAGTGTCATCTGGCGGGCTCCTCTTTGGGCACAAGCGGACAACGGCCCAAACGGAGGCATTCCGTCGCGCGGTCACGTTTGCTGCTTTGAATGGGTTGGGGCGGGGATCGGCGCGCCCTTTCGCCTGTCTGAAAGATTACGCTTGATTGAAACGCGCGGACAGTCGCAGATTTGCAGAAGGGGGCCGCAGATTTGCGGGGGCTGAACATGTTTGACTGGAACGATCTTAAGGTCTTTCTCGCAGTCGCCCGCGAAGGCAGCACGCTGGCTGCGGCGCGTTCGCTTGGGGTGAACCAATCAACCGTTCAACGCAGATTGGCTGACCTTGAATCGCAGTTGGGTCAAAGGCTGGTTGAGCGGCTGCCGTCCGGCTACCGGCTGACCGAACTCGGCACCGCCCTCCTGCCCTATGCCGAAGGTGTTGCCGCGCAGGCTGAGGTATTCGCACAGGCGGTACGTGATCTGGGCCGGGCGTCTATCGGGATTATCCGCCTGACGTGCCCTGAACCCATTGCATTTCGCCTGACGCAATCTGGTATCCTTGACCGTTTTCACGCAGCCCACCCCAACCTGAAGGTCGAGTTTGTGCTCAGCGACCAGTACGTCGATCTGGCAAAGGGCGAGGCGGACGTTGCCCTGCGGTCGGGTGACACCGAAGACAGTATCCTGGTCGGACGCAAGATCGCCGACAGCCTTTGGGCAATCTATGCCAGCCGCCAATATGTCGAACGGCACGGAGCGCCCGCCACGATCGCTGATCTGGCGCGCCACCCCTTGATCGCGTTTGAAGAAAGCATGGCCAAACACCGCACAGTATCGTGGTTCAAGGAAGTGGCACCTGACGCGACCTACGCCGCACGCAACACCAGCGTGCTTGGCCTGATCTATGCGGCAAAAGCGGGTGTCGGGGTCGCACCCCTGCCGATGTCATTGGGTGACGCTGAACCAGACCTGATCCGGATCATCGGCCCGGTCACCGAATTGACCCGCGCCTGGCGCATCCTGACCCACCCGGACCAGCGCCACACCGCCCGCATCTCGGCCTTCTTTGATTTCGTCCTGAAGGAAAGCGACGCTTTGCGACCAATCCTTACCGGGTGAAGTAGAGAGCCGCCAGCGTCGAAGACTATTGCCGGTTGGGATGCGAAGACTGCGGTTTGCTAAATTGCTCGCATCAGGTGCGCCTCTATCGCTGCTGAGGCTAAGTTAGGGCGCAGGTCGTTCAATCACGACCCTTATCGGCCGCTCAGCAACGGCGGCATGCCGCGGTGCAGCTTCACCGAACCCGGCGTTCGTAGTTGGTCTAGAGAAATTGGCGGTTCTATGCCGGCTCTGCGGACGTTGCCGCCAATCGAAACCGGTGTCCGAATCTCCACTCCCGCGGCGTTAAGCACTCCAGGCCAAATGCGCATAACGTTTTCAGTCATGCCGCCAATCCGATGATCTGACGAGAAAGTCGATCCGATCCGCCGAAAATGGTGCCCCGTTCATCGCTTGCTGCGGAAACGCGCATTTTGCAACGGAGCACCAGAAGTCCGACAAAGCCATGGCGAACTCGTCATACAGAAAAGGCAACGCATCCATGAAATAGCCGTTTGCTTGGCATTCCGTGTCAGAAATCCTCATTCGTACCAGCATTCCTGTCACTGACCGCCGCACCTGTTGCCCGCTTCGGCGTTACCAGTTTGGTCGCCTTACAACCTTGGTTGCAGCAGGCACTTGATCTCGCGCAATGCGTTGTCCCGTTAGCCCGCCCTAGAATGGGGCAGAAACTTGGATTTGTTGGGCGACTCCCGCTAAGGCGCGCGTCCGGCACTGCAGCGCCTGCCTACTTTCTGCAACAAAAAAGGGGCCACTGTCATGGCAATTCAATCGACGCGGACTCCGGCTGGCACGCGCGACCTTGGTGTCGGGCACCTTGCCCCGTTCTTCGTGCTCACCTTCGCCCTGACCTGGGGTCTGGCTGCCGCCTTCGTGGTCTTCCCCGACCAGATCACTGCCATTTTTGGCGAGTTGAGCGTGACGAACCCGCTCTATCTGATCATGACATGGTCGCCCGGTCTGGTCGGGATGCTGCTGGTCGTCATCACGACCGGCTTGTCAGGATTGCGCCGGTTCTTCGGAAGGCTGTTCGATGCGTCGGTGCCGTTGGCCTGGTGGGCTTTCGTGCTGCTTGCCCTTCCGGCACTGAAGATGACCGGCGCACTTTTGAACGGAACGCCGATCACCGGCCTTCTCAATCTGAGCCCGTTCGGAGAAATCCTTTCGATGTCGATCTTCATGCTGTTTCTTGGGCCAGTGGAGGAGTTCGGCTGGCGTGGGGTGGCTCTGCCGCTCATGCAGCGATTGACGGCACCGGTCTGGGCTGGGGTGATTGTGGGGTTCGTCTGGGCATTTTGGCACCTCCCGGCGTTTTTTGTCGGCGATACGCCGCAATCTGCCTGGGCCGTCCTGCCGTTTCTCATCGGGGTCACGGCGATCG
>NZ_JANMET010000296.1:0-1581 GCF_031377265.1 Tabrizicola sp.
CGATCTGCAACCGCTGTTGCATGCCCCCAGAGAAAGCCGAAGGGCGGTCGTCGATCCGGTCGGACGCAATCTCGACCCGTCCCAGCCAATCGACCGCCTTGCCTCGGATGTCGCCGTAGTGCCTGGCGCCGACGGCCATCAGGCGTTCGCCCACATTGCCGCCCGCGCTGACCCCCATGCGCAAGCCATCGCGCGGGTTCTGGTGAACATAGGCCCAGTCGGTGCGCATCAGGCGACGCCGCGCGGCCTCGGCCATGGTCGCGGTGTCGCGCATTGTGCCGTCGACATCAAAAAGCACGCGCCCGGTATCGGGGCGCAGATGCCCTGCAAGGCAGGACAGCAGCGTCGACTTGCCCGACCCGCTTTCGCCGACGATGCCCAGCACTTCGCCCGGCCAGAGGTCAAAGGCCACATCCGCACAGCCGATCCGCGCGCCGTAGCGTTTGGAGAGGTTCTGGACCCGCAGCAGAGGGCGGTTCGGCGGGGCGATGGATTGATGCAGGGTCATGGCGTGGCCTCTGGCGCATTGGCCCCGTTAGACGTGCCGCCCCCCTCCCCCCTGGTGGGGGAGGGTTGGGGTGGGTGGGAGTTTGGACCGGAGGTTGCCAACCGCCCCACATGCCCCGCAGTCCTGCGCCCCGCGCAATGGTCGGTGTCCGAACAGACATACATCCGGCTGCCCCGGTCATCGGTGATGACCTCGTCCAGATAGGTGTCGCCTGCTCCACACAGATCGCAGTCATGCGGCGCTTTGCTGGCGACAAACGGGTGGTCGTCGAAATCAAGACTGACGACATCGGTATAGGGCGGCAGCGCATATATGCGTTGTTCGCGCCCCGCGCCGAACAGCTGGATCGCGGCATTGCCGCCCAGTTTCGGGTTGTCGAATTTCGGGATCGGCGAGGGGTCCATGACATAGCGCCCCTCGACCTTGACGGGATAGTCATAGGCGGTGGCAATCTCGCCATGCCGGGCGATGTCCTCGTACAGCTTGACATGCATCAGGCCGTACTCCTCCAGCTCGTGCATCTTGCGCGTCTCGGTCTCGCGCGGTTCCAGAAAGCGCAGGGGTTCGGGGATCGGCACCTGATAGACCAGGATCTGCCCTTCGTGCAGCTGGGTTTCGGGAATGCGGTGGCGGGTCTGGATCAGCGTCGCCTCGGACGTGGCCTCGGTCACCGCCACCCCTGCGGTGCGAGAAAAGAACTTGCGGATGCTGACCGCGTTGGTGGTGTCGTCCGCGCCCTGGTCGATCACCTTCAGCACGTCATCGGGTGTCAGGCACGCCGCCGTCACCTGCACCCCGCCGGTGCCCCAGCCATAGGGCATCGGCATCTCGCGGCTGGCAAAGGGCACCTGATAGCCGGGAATGGCGATGCCCTTCAGGATCGCGCGGCGGATCATCCGCTTGGTCTGTTCGTCGAGGTAGGCGAAGTTGTAGGCAGTGTCGGTGTGGCCGGTCATGGCGCGATTTCCCCGACGATCCATTGGAGGCATCCGGGCAGATTACCACGGATGTCCCGGTTCCAAAGGCGCAGGGTGCGAAAGCCCTTGTCGTGTAGCCAAAGGTCACGGATCTGG
>NZ_JANMET010000377.1:0-9911 GCF_031377265.1 Tabrizicola sp.
CTGCCATTGCAAAGCCGGTGACCCACCAGGTGGCACCCGTCGGGATGAACACCAGCAGACTGCCAAAGTTGGAAGCGAAGTTCAGCATCTTGGTATGCGCCGTGGCCTTCAGCACGCCATAACCGGCCAAAAGCACGAACCCCATCATGAAGAACGACCCGGTGCCCGGCCCGAAGAACCCGTCATAGGCGGCAATCAAGGGTACGGCCGTGGCGGTGAACACCGCGGGCTGCATCCGCGCCACGCCGCTTTCGTCGGTGAGACCGGGTTTGAAAGCGAAGAATAGCGCCACGCCGATCAGGATGGCTGGCATGACCAGCCGCAAGACCTCGGCCGGGATCATATGCGCTACCAGAGCGCCGCCTGCCGCCGCAATTGCGCTGACTGCGGCCATGCCCAGCTGTTCGATGGGCCGCACATGGCCAGCGCGGGCATAGGTGACCATTGCAGTTCCTGCGCCGAAAGTGCCCTGCAGCTTGTTTGTTGCCAGCGCCTCGACGGGCGATGCTCCGGCGAGGAGAAGGGCCGGGACGGTGATCAAACCGCCACCGCCCGCGATGCTGTCGACAAACCCGGCGCAGAAGGCCGCAAGGATGAGGAGCAGGGCAAGGTCGGTCGCGACTTCGAACATGGAGCGCTTGTGGCGCTTTGCCGGATGTTCGGCAAGGGGGGAGCCGCCTCGGGGGGCATCGAGCCCCCGCTTGCCGGCGTTACCACGGAACGGTGATCGGGCGCGGGAGGGCGGATGAGCGAGGTGCTTACTGAACGGTATTGTGCTGGGTCAGGTCGCGAAGTCATTCTGCGCGTAGCCTTGCAGATACAGCAGTGCCGTCAGATCGCCGTGGTTCACCCGGATGTCGCATTGCGCCTGCACCGAGGGCTTGGCATGCAGCGCCACCCCCGCCCCGGCACGACCCAGCATCGCCAGATCATTCGCCCCATCGCCAACCGCGATGGCCGCTTGTGGCGTGATGCCAAGTCGCGCGGCGATCTGTTCCAGCGCGTCAAGCTTGGCTTGCTTGCCAAGGATCGGCTCGGCGACCCGGCCCGTCAAAACGCCATCCGACACTTCCAGCCGGTTGGCCCGATCCTCATCAAAGCCCAAGCGCGCGGCGATGACGGTGGTGAACGCGGTGAACCCGCCTGAGACAAGCGCCGCATGGCCACCATGTGCCTTCATCGTGGCCACCAGAACCGGCCCGCCCGACATCAGCGTGATCCGGTCGCGCAGCACGCGCCCAATCACCGTGTCAGGCAAGCCGCGCAACAGGCCCACCCGTTCCCGCAGCGCCGCTTCGAAATCCAGCTCGCCATTCATCGCCCGCGCGGTGATCCCGGCCACATGCGGGCCGACGCCGGCCTCGTCTGCCAACTCGTCAATGCATTCCTGCTGGATCATCGTGCTGTCCATATCGGCGATCAGCAGCCGCTTCTTGCGCCCCTCGGCGACCTGCACCGCAAGGTCGATGCCCAGGCTTTGCAAGCCCTCCCAGACCTTCCACAGGTTCTCCGGCACCGACCCCAACGCAAACTCCGCCGCCACCCCCGGATGCAGCCAGCGCGCGTCGCCGCCGCCCCACGCATTGCGCAGCGCTTCGACGGTCGTGCGGTCAAGTGTCGGACGGGCCGGGTTGGTCAGAAGGGTGGCGATGTGCATCCAAAGATCCGATTTGTGGCCGCCCGTCTAACCATGAAACATGCGCGCTGACCAGCCGGGGACGATTAGTCCGCCGGAGTGGCGGCTTTGGGCTTGTTGGCAGCCTCAAGTGTCTGGCGCGGCCCCAAAAGTACGCGAAACAGCAGCGGATTGGCCAGGATCGATACGATTGCCCCCGCCACAACCAGATCGCGCGCCTCGACCGGAACGATATCCATCTGAACACCCATCACGATGACGATAAAGGAAAACTCGCCAACCTGCGCCAGCGATGCAGCAACTGTCAGCGCCGTCGTGCGGGGATGGCCAAAGGCCAGTACTATGCCAAACGCCACCACTGATTTGACGCCCACGATGATGACAACCGTCACCAGCACGGAAAACGGACTTTCCCACAACACCGAGGGGTCAAACAGCATGCCGACCGACACAAAGAACAACACGGCAAAGGCATCGCGCAGGGGCAGCATATCTTTCATCGCCTGCGCCGACAGGGTCGATCCCGCCATCACCATGCCCGCAAAGAACGCGCCAAGCGCAAACGACACCCCGAAGATCTTGGCCGCCACCAATGCCACGCCCAGTGCAATGGCCAGCACCGACAGGCGAAAAAGTTCACGCTGGCCGGTCTGGGCGGTGTAGTCGAGCAGCCATGGGATCGCCCGCGTCCCCGCCAACAGCATCACAGCAACAAAGGCAGAAACCTTGGCCAGCGTGACTAGCAGCGTGGCCCCAAGCGTGCCGATGCCCCATTTCCCCACGGCAACAAGCTCCGGATCCAGCGGCTGCGCCTGCCCGCCCAACAGCCCCGACAGCGGCGGGATCATCACTAGCGCCAGCACCATCACCAGATCCTCGACGATCAGCCAGCCGATCGCGATCTGACCTGCGCCCGCGCCGACCATGTCTCGATCTTGCAGCGCGCGTAGCAGCACAACTGTTGATGCAACCGACAGCGCCAGGCCAAAGATCAGCCCCGCCCCCAGCCCCCAACCCAAAAGCCAGCCAAGCCCCGCGCCAAAGGCGGTCGCTACGCTAATTTGCCCCACAGCACCCGGCACCGCGATGCGCCGCACCGCCATCAACTCGCGCAGCGAAAAGTGCAGGCCGACCCCGAACATCAGCAAGATCACCCCGATTTCAGCCAGTTCCGCCGCGATCTTCTGATCCGCGACATAGCCGGGCGTGAACGGCCCGATCATCACCCCGGCCGCCAGATACCCCGCGATCAACGGCAGCTTCAGGCGATGCGCCAAAAGGCCCAGCACAAAAGCCAGCGCCAGTCCGGTGGCCATTGTGGTGATCAGCGGAACGTCGTGGGGCATCAGGCCTCCCTTTTGGTCAAATGGGTTGCAGCCCGACTGTACGAGCACATGCCGCCGTTGCAAACGGATCACCGGTCTATGGGGGATCACAAACCCGAAGTTTCGCTCCTCCACGTTTCCGTTGGCTCAAAGATGCGTCGCCTTTTCGGCGCAAAGCATCGCTTCTAGCTCATTTTTCCACTTGTACGACCGCGTTCCTCCGCTTATCCCCATCGGTGGGACACCCTTCCCCAACGAAGGGAACGGTTCATGCCTGTTTCTTCCTTTGTTTTCCGTTAGTTGTGCCTTTCACTTTGGCGGTTTGTGTCAGATTTGTGCCAAAGAGCCGGTCCGTGACGGTCGTGTCATCCATCGCGTGAGCGTAGTATTTCATGACGGTGGCAACGTCTTTCCAGCCGCCCGCCTGGGCAACAGTCTTGGGGTCAATGCCACGCTGCAAGAGTGTGGTTGCAAAGCCGTGGCGGCACGAATGCGGGGTGAGCCGATCGATCCCGGCGCGCTGCACCGCATGATCCCAAACCTGCTTCACGTTGCCTGCCTCGAGGTAGCCAAAGACAGGATCACCGGGCTTCCGCTCGGACGGGATGTTTGCAATCGCGGCCAGCACCGGGGGCGGCAGATGGGCGGTCCGCGTCCAAGGCTTGGGCTTGCGACCGTGCAGGGTTGCAGTCCGGGCCACCAAGTCTACGCCCTGCCACGTCATCGCGACAGCTTCGCCGATCCGGGCACCCGTGCCGAACATGAAATAGCACAGCGCGCCCAGGTGCGAGGAAGCGTGCGAGGCAAAGGCCTCGACCCATGCCTCGGTTGCCGGTTGCTTTGTCTTGGCGTCCACATCGAACCGTTTCACCCGGATCGGGCTGCACCAGTCGAGAGATGCCGCATGGTTGATGATCGCTTGCGTCGGGACGATCACCTGCCGGTTCCGGGTCGCGCCCTTTGCCTTAGGGTAAAGCTTGATCGCAGACTGGCGCACCGCGCCCGGCGTGATTTCCCGTATCAGGGTGTCTTGCCAATGGTTCTCGATCACGTCCAGGAAGCGCGTCGGTTTTTCCGCTTGGCGGTATGCGATGGATGCCTGAGCAAAGGTCACGTGTGCCCCCGGCCCATCGAGATGACGTTTCCATTCCCGTGCTTCGGCTTCCGCCGCGACCCTTTGGGCAATGGCTTTGTCCGCAGTGCCGCAAGAGCCGCGAAGTCGCCGACCGGCGACGGTGCCTGCGAAGTGCCAGACCGCGCCGCGCTTTGTGATCTTGAGGGGCATGGCTTCGCGGCCTCCAGAATGGTTTGAACATCACCCTCAAGGAAGATCATCTGTTTTCCGAACAGACGATAGGCACCTAGGCGACGCGCGATTTCCCGCACCGTCCGCTCCGAAATGACCAGGTGCGCGGCCAGCTCTGCCGGGGTCGTGTAGTCGGGCAAGAGGGCGGCGCTGTTGGCCATTAGTATGCAGGCCCCGCTGAGTGATGCTTGTCGGCAAGGTATACAGACCGCTCCAGATCGGCGCCGTAAAGTTTGGGCCCGTCTTCTGTGACAAGCTCGTCACCCTCAAGGTGCCAGCCGTGCAGATCCATGTATTCGCGTGTTTCCTCAAGGGTCAGTCCGTTAAGCAGCCAGTTCCCTGCGTCGTCTTTCTTCCAAGCGCGCTGACCTCCCTTAGGCCCAAACCAGTTGGGCTCGGGCACGATGTCCGGGACAGTGAAGTCCGGGATGTCCTCACCCGCAACAATGGCCTGCAGATGTGCAAGCACCTGGTCAATCATCCGGTCGACGTCCAGCAATTGCACAGCGACAGGAAGGTTTGGCTGTTCGGTCGTTTCCCGGTAGACCGGGATCGAGGCCCAGTCGCCATTCGACATGGGATAGGTGATGATCGACATTTCCGTCTGGACGGCCAGGCCGATGGTGCGGGCTTTAGCGCGACGGGCCACTTGATCCGACAGGCCGATTGACCAGCGCTGCGGGAAGCCGATGTGGTTCATGGTGTAAGCGGCCGCGATCTGCAGGACCTGCGCACCTGTAAAGATTCGTCGCTTGCCGGTGCCGGGGTTCACCCAATCGCCCATTAGCCGGACAAGACCGCGCGCCGGGTTCAGGAAGTGCTCAAGCGCCTTGGGGGTGGCTCCGGTAATCTTGCAGACTTCAGAGACGGTAAATTGCGGCTTGTCCCAAATCTGGGAAGCCTCGGTCAGCTTCTGAAAATGTTCCGTGGGATCGAACGTCATCGTGAGCCCCATGCTATGGTGTTGAACCATAAACACCATGGCATGGGGCTGTCAAGCCTCACGCTGCCACCGCTCCCGGTGCGCCGTCTCGCCAGCGCAGGCTCTCCAACTCGCCGAGCATTCCAACAAGTAGCGCGACGGCCACCTGCATCTGATCGGTTGGAAGGTGGTAAAGCCCGAACATGACTTCCGGCTTGCAGTCAGAATCATGGGCAAGGACCTGCGTCTGAATAATGCTGATCGCGGCCGTAAGGTTGTCCAGCGGCGTGTTCATGCGCAAAGGCGTGAATTCGAAATGGGCGATGCTCATGCCGCTACCTTTTCGAGCTCGACGGAATCCAAGCCCCGCCCGATGGTCAGCAAGAGCTCTTGAGCGGCCTCTGCAGCTTGGATAACCAGTCCGGTCCGCTTGGGATTGTCTCCACAGGCAACGATCACGCTGACCAGGCTTTCGACGGTGTAGACATCACGCTGCATCGCCGCGAGATGAGCGGTCATGGCTTGGGGTTTGTCCGGCATTGCGTTTCTCCTGTTTCTGTGGTTCCGTCACCATGAGGGTGACAAGCGCACCATACAGGGAAATGTCATGGTGACAAGTGCACAAATAAGGGCGGCGCGCGGTTTAGTGAATTGGACGGTCCGCGACCTTGCAGACAAGGCGGGCGTTCACCGAAACACTGTCACCCGGTCAGAGACAGACGCGACGGGTCCGGGCCATGCGACTGCCGCGATCCGCGCGGCGCTTGAAGCCGCCGGGGTGGAATTCATCGCAGAGAACGGCGGGGGCGCGGGCGTGAGGCTCAGAGAAAGAACGGTCCCATGAAGCAAGCAAACAAGGAAGCCATTGAAGACGTGAAAGACATGCATCGCGGTCTGCACATGGCCATGGAAGAGCTGATAAAGCGGAAGGACTACGCCCGGTCCGAGACCATCTTGCACCAGATTGACCAGGCTATGAGCCGATGGATCAACCAGACGAAGGTTACAAAAGGATAGGGCCGGGCGTCATTGCGCGCCACCCGGCCCCTGGGATCCCCGCCCCGGATCGGGCGTGATCCCCTGCGCCGCGCTGTCATGTCCCAGCCGCGCCATGACGGGGTTTTCGGGCACTCGCCGTCTTGCCCAGATGCTTTGCGGCCAAGCGAACCGCAGGGCGCACCCCAGCCCGTTCCTATGACAGGTTGTCGCCGCCGCCGAAGTTGACGGACAGCAGCGCCGATTCCAGCTCGTCCGCCGACAGGCCCAGCTCTTTCGCCCGGCCCATCGCTTCGATGATCTGGGCCAGTGCCCGCGCCCTGCCGCCAGCGTCGAAGGCCTGCAGCGGCCGTCCCACGTCGATCATGACGGACGCGCCCAGCTTGGCGCTGGCTTCCTGAGCCAGAAGCTCGGCCATGGGCTGCAGCACCCATCCGCAGAGGTGCCTTTGCGCTTCCCGCACCATCGGCCCCGTGGTGCCCCGGTTCAGCAGTCCCGGCAGGACACCGAAGGACATAGCGACAGCATCCCGCGCCGCCTCAAGCGTTTCGCCGGTCATGCTCTTGGACAGGTCGGGCGACAGCTGGTCGGGCGACTTCCCAAGGTTCGGGTGCATCCCTGCCGCCGTCGCTTGGGCAATGCCCTCGACCACAAGCGAGGATCCTCGCCGACCGCGAAACTGCGCCCGCATGGTCTCCATGTCATCCGACCCGCTGTCAGGCAGGGGAATGATGAGAGACCCCAATGGGGCGTCGCGGTAAACGTCGCGCAAGGCGCTTTCGACCTGGTGCAACAGCTCTGCGGTCAAGGGTGCCCGCCGCAAGGGCGCGCTGCCCGACCACGGGGCCACCATGTCCGAACCGATCCGCAAATGCAGCACCTCAGCGGCAAGCGCGGTCTGGGATCGCGGCCCTCCCGCCTCTGGGATGCTCACGCGGTAGGCTCGCGGGATGCCATTCCTGGTGGACAGGTCCCAGTCGCTGCAGGGCACCAGGCCGTCGCCTGTGACCATCATCACCGACTCGCCGCGAAGGGCGATGCTACGGGCGATAAGGGCCATCACCGGCCTGGTCAGAAAATCCGTGCCCTGCACATCGGCCAGGGCGAAGGCATTCTCCCACAACGTGACGCAGGACTGAACCGTGGCGGTCAGCTCGCCGATGCCAGATGCACCGCTGATGTAGCTCTGGCGCGCGGCCATGATTGCTGCAGTGTATCCAGCCCCAGAGCTGCGCGCCTCCACCGGCTTGCGGCGAAAGATATCCATCAAACCCATGTCAGGCCCTCCAACGGTTCAAGGTTCGGTGCAGCCCGCCGCGAAGGGGATCGGCCGTCGCCGCCTCCCATGCGCGGGCCTCGATCTGCGCTTGCGGATAGGCCGGGACGGTGACCGCGCTCAGCTCGTAAAGCTCTGCCCGCGTGATGGTGCGCAACAGGCCCGTGCCGCTGCGCTCGATCTTCTCCCCGCCCTCTGGCACCCGGAATCCGGGTGACAGTCCCCGGATCAGACCGGCGGCATGGGCAGCGAGGAAGTCCCGCGCCCAGCTGGTGCCCGCGTCGATCCGCGCCTCCAGGACAAGCGCCTGGTCCGTGTCTCGCAAGGTGAGGGTGCCCGCCGCGCGTGACGCGAGGGGCTTTTCATAGTCGTGGCCTGACAGCAGGTGGATATCCTCGCCCGCCTCGATCCGGTCCGCGAAGGCCCGGGCGGCGATAACCTCGCGCCGTCCCGGTGCCAGTTCGGTTTCAGCCCCATAAGGAAAGGCTGCCCGAAGGCGAGTTTCCCCGCCTTCGGCCCGAACCTCGAGCGATCCGAGATTACCGCCCCAGAGCATCAGACCACACTCACGCCGGTCAGAACCTCGAGCTGCGCACCCCTCGCCACGGTCACGTCAGCCGTGGTCAGGGCGGTCAGGCGAAGGCCACCGCTGGCCGCATCCGAGAAAGGATCCCGGATAAGATCGACCGCGCCCCACATGCCGACGAAGATCGGCGCGATCCCGCCCGCGTTCGTGGTGAGAAGCGCGTTCGTGTTGTTCGCGACCGGCGCGGCCAGAGCGTTTGAGCTCATGGCGATGTTTTCCGCCGGGATATTGGCCAGCATCCGGTCCCACTCGCTCACCGCCGTCGAGGCGATCAGCGCGCCATCCATCCGGGCGTAGACTTCCGGCCGGATCAAGAGCCGCACCGCACCAGGTGCCCCTGCAGCGTTTGCGATCATGAAACGCACCACCGCTGCCCGGAAGGCCGCCCAGGTGGCACCTGCCCCGACTGCCGTGCTGGTGATCCCGTAGGTCGCGGGCGTCGTCATCACCCCCAGCGGTTCGCCAGAGGCACCAGCGCCCCGGAAAATCGCCACATCCAAGGCCTGTTGAATGGCACCGTTCATGTCGCGCCGGACGGCTTCTTCAAGGCCCGCGCCGGTCTGCAGCATCGCGCGGCGGCTGATCGCCATGCGGATGCCCAGCGTGTTGTTCGGGGCCAGCGCCTTGTCCACCGTGGTGAATTGCGTCGGCCCGGCCACCGAACCGGCTTCCGTCGCTTGCCAACCCGCAGTGACCGCGCTGGTCGTGACAGGCCACTCCGTCAGACCGCTTTCGATTGCGATCATCTGGGCACCCATAAGCGCAGCCACCGAATCCGGGAAAAGCCGGTCGATGATGGGGAGCGTCTGCAGAGGGTTCGGCACGTTCGCGGCCACCGTGTTCCGGCGTTCCAGCGCGGCCCATGAAACCGGCGTCCCGCGATATCCGCCCCGGCTGCGCAGCTCGGTCACGACTTCAAGGGTGCGGCCATCCATGGCGCGGCCCTCGTCCAGGTGCAGCGCGACCTGGCGAAGCTCAAACCCAGCCACCAGCGCGTCCCACTCGCCACCGGCGCGGGTTTCCAGCTGTGCACCGGCCTCGCGGCGCTCGCCGTCTTCGGCGATCAGCGCAGCCCGGTAGCGGGTTTCGTTCGTGCGGTATTCCGCGTCGAGGTTGTCCATCGAGCGGGTTTCGTCCTCGGTCGGCTTCTCTTTGCCTGCGAGGGTAGAAAGGGCGGCGCGAATTTCAGATTGCCGCCGCATGATTTTCACTGAGTCAAGCATGATGGGTCCTTTTGCTTAGTGGATGGAACCGGAGCCAGATCGGCAACGGCTTGTGCCCAGGCGTCGCGCTCGGGCGATTGAACCGGGGCGGGGTGTCCGCACTCGATCCGGGTCTTCTTGGTGTGGCAGCTCGGGCAAAGCGCCTGCAGATTGTCGGGGTCGAAGGCGCGTTCCGGGGCCAGCCGGACAGACCTGACGTGATCGATCTCAAGTTGCCCGCGGGCACCGCAGCTGCGGCACTTCCAACCGTCACGCTCAAGGATCTGGTGGCGCAACACCTGCCACCGCCGCGTGGACGTAACCTGCTTTGAGTGGCGACGATGCTTGATCAGCCCCATGATATGCGCGCCTTCCTCTGAGGTGCCGCCTTCATGCGCGCGCCCTGGGCGACGGCCAGAACGGTGGCCGCTGCAGCATCGATCCGCCCCAGGCTGCGCGCCTTGGCCAGCTTGTGATTGCCCGCTGGGTCGACCAACGTGATCGCGTCAGCAAAGGCGAAGCGCAGCAGCATCGAGGGCGCGACCTTCACTTCGCCGTCGAAAAGCGCGCGGCGGAACCGCTCAAGGTCCTCCGAACCGTCCTTCCATCCGAAGCCGCGCCAGATGAATGGTACCCGACCTAGACCACCGGCCTGCATGGCC
>NZ_JANMET010000389.1:0-31345 GCF_031377265.1 Tabrizicola sp.
CATCCAGCAGTTTTCCAACACCATCCGCAAGTTCGGCTGGTCGGCCAAGTTCGTCGATTTCGACGACCCCAAGGCGATCGCCGCCGCCATCGACGCCAACACCCGCGCGCTGTTCTGCGAAACCATCTGCAACCCCGGCGGCGCGATCTCCGACCTCGACGCCATCGCCCGCGTGGCCAACCACGCCGGCCTGCCGCTCATCGTTGACAACACCACCGCCAGCCCCTACCTGTGCCGCCCGATCGAACATGGCGCGACCCTTGTCGTTCATTCGGCCACCAAATACCTCACCGGCAACGGCACCGTCACCGGCGGCATCGTGGTGGACTCGGGGAAATTCGACTGGTCGGCCTCCGACAAGTTCCCCTCGCTGTCCGAGCCGGAACCGGCTTACCACGGCCTGACCTTCCACGCCGCCCTCGGCCCGATGGCCTTCACCTTCCACTCCATCGCCGTCGGCTTGCGCGACCTTGGGATGACGATGAACCCGCAAGGCGCGCACTACACCCTGATGGGGATCGAGACGCTGGCCCTGCGCATGCAACGTCATGTCGAGAACGCCCAGGCCGTCGCCGAATGGCTGGAAAGCGATCCGCGGGTGGAAGAGGTGACCTATCCCGGCCTCAAATCCTCGCCCTACCACAACCTCGCCAAGATGATCGTGCCCAAGGGCGCTGGCGGCCTGTTCACGTTCCGCGTCAAGGGTGGCTACGACGCCTGCATGAAACTCATCGACAACGTCAAGCTGTTCAGCCACGTTACCAACCTTGGCGATACCCGCAGCCTGATCATCCATTCCGCTTCGACCACGCACCGCCAGCTGTCGCCGGAAGCGCAGATCAAGGCAGGCGCCGCGCCGGATATGGTCCGCGTGTCGATCGGGATCGAGAATGTGGAGGATATCATCGCTGACCTCAACCACGCGCTGGCTGCTGCCACCGCCTGATCAGTCCAGTGGCGGCGCGGGATACATGCCTTTGGGTAGACGGGCGAGCGAGCCTATCACCGCCTGAGCGGTACCCGCGCCGTCGCCTTCCCAAGTGACGTCCATCCGCATCACGCGGCAGGCTTCGGTCCGTTTTTGCGCCTTGCAGGCGGTTTGCGCCGCACGAACAGTCGAAAGCAGTAGGTCCCCGACGGTTCCAGCGCCCTCGGTGCCTGCATCAAAGGTCAGATCGACGATGTCCGTAGAAAACGCTCTGGCGGACAGATCCGGCAACTCTTCCGCGTCCGGCTTGAGCCGGAAGACAAGTTCGACGCGAATTCTGACAGTCCCGGCAAGCAGATCAACGCTGTCTTCGACGACCCGCGCCGACTGCACTGCGCAATCGGCTACCAGTTCCTCAAGCAACACCGCACAGGCCCCGGTGGCAGCCATGGGCGCGCGGATGTCAGCCAGAACCTGAAGGTAGGGCTGTTCAGGCAGCTTTTCGCCCGCAACCAGAAGATCTTGCAGGGCGACAACCCGGGTAATCGCAACTGTCCGGCTGGGCACAAACCGTTCCTGCGCCAGGTAGGTTAGAACATCATCGCGTCGGACCAGACCACCCGTCGGCGAAACGAGCCAGGTCTGTTTCGGTTTTGCGGTGGCGGCGTCTTCTTCAACCGGTTCGGCCCCCGGATCGCTTGCCTCGGCGACCACGCCGCCTTGGTCCGGCAGGCCCTGCCAATACTGGATGCCAGCGGCACCAAAACCCGCTAGCATCAACATAACGCCAAGCCCGATGATGATCTTGAGCAGCATCAGAACGCCACCCCTTGACGCAGGTATTGCAGGTCGCCAAAGGCAAAGGTCGTGGCAATGGCACCCACCCGCGACGCAAAGTCGGTACCCTCGGCGATCTGCCCGCGGATTTCGAAGAACTTGTCTTGGGTGGTCCGAATCTTGGCGTTTTCAATCGGTGCCCAGATCGCGCGCGGATCTGCCTGCCCGGGCACCGGGCCGATCAGAGAAATCGTCCCCGCATCCCAACCGATCCGGCTGTCCGAGGCTTTCACCCCGAAGTTCGACAAGAACCAAGCATCATAAGCATCTGTTTTCGCGTTAATCTTGGCCAAAGTCTCGGCGCCCTCTTCTTGCGTGATGACGCCGTTCTCCAGCGATTGGAAGAACAGATGCCCGTCGTTCAGGGGATACATCGGCTCAACCCCGCAGGCTGCCAGTCCGTCGCCCAGAATGACTTCCACCGGAACCACCGGATCAAGATTTGCCACCCCTGACTGCGCGCCGCCAAGCATGATCACCCGCTCGATCCGCGCGCCGGGTGCGAGGTGGATGTTCCAGATCCGGGTGCCATAGCGCCCTTCCAGCACCAAATACACGGGTGCACGGGTTTCGGTGACCGCAACGTCATAGGCCTGATAAGCCTGCGCGCCCGATCCCGGCTTCGAGATGGTGCCGGTGGCACGATAGGTGTTCACGAAGCCTTGCACGGCCGCGGCCAGATGGGTGTCGTTATAGGTTGAAATGGCAAGCTCGATCCCACTTTGCCCGGCGGTCGCGTGGCCGACGATTGTGCCGGCCAGCGGTGGCGTCAGCGCGCAGCCAAGGATCGGACGGATCGTGGTGATCGCGGCGGGAATGTCGGATGTCACGCGCGTGGAATAACCGTCGATCACTTCCTTGATGAACACCGGCTCGTTGCCGGACCTTGCGGCAATCGGCCCGCGCGCCTCCAGCCCGTCCTTGGTGTCGGACAGGAAATCCGATGCGAATTCGCCGGTGGCATCCGGGTCACTGGCCAGATTTCCACCCATCATCATAACGCCGCCGATCCCAAGTCCGTCGAGGTAGGCCATCGCAGACCGCGGCAGCACTTTTTCAAGCACACCCGGCCCGCCGACGACGAGGCCGAAGACGGCAAGCAAAACTGCGCCGACGATGACCATTGAGATCGGGCCGCGAACCATGACTGCTCCTGCTTTCTTGTTCTTGTGCCGGAGCGTGCCAGTCAACTTGGGCAAAATCGGGCCAAAACGGCGGAACTGTTGCGAATTCCGCCGCTTTTGTTGGTGAGGTTATTCGACCAGCTGAAACTGGACGGTGACCGACGCCGTCATGCCCAGCTCGCCCGCAGCGACCGGCACTGCCGAAACCGCGTCCTCCGCCTTGAACATCGGCATCGGGCCGCTGGATACGCCCATCTCACCGATCGAAACGACCTTGCCCAGCTTTACGCCTGCCGCTTCGGCCAGAAGTTCCGCCTTGGCGCGGGCATCGGCTACCGCCTCCTTGCGGGCCTCGTTCAGGGCGGGGGCCGGATCGGCCAGTCCGAAGGTCAGCCCGTTCAGCGTGTTGGCACCATCCGCCACTGCCGCATCCAGCACCTCGCCCAGCGACGCCAGCGCTCGCACCCGCACCGTCAGCATGTTTGTCGCCACATACCCCGAGATCGTGGGGGTAGAGCTGTCATAGCCCGTCCAGTTCGGGTTCAGCGACAGGTTCGATGTCTGCAAGTCGCGCGCTTCGATGCCGGCGGCCTTCAGGCGCGCCAGCACCCCGTCCAGCGCCGCGGAATTCGCCGACAACGCTTCGGCGGCCGTCGTCCCTTGGGTAGTGACGCCGATCATCAGGGTGGCAACATCGGGGGTGGCTTCGACAACCCCTTCTCCGGTTACGGTGATCATCGGCGCGACCGTATCTTCGGCAAAGGCCGGGGCTGCAACCGGCAGGACAAGAGCAGCAGAAAGCAAGAGGGCGGAAAGTACACGCATTTGAATCTCCTTGGATTGGCGCGACAGTTCACAATTGTGACGCGCGCCGCAATCCGATCCTTGGCCGTTTTTCTTTCTTTCGGCGAAAAGCTGCTGTAGTAAGTCGGCAACCGGCCGGAGCACGTTCCCGCCCTTTCACATCCTGTGCTAGACCCGTTGCATGAAACCTACATTCGCTCTCGACCTGACAAGTGACCGCATTGGGCTTTTGCACCGTACGCCGAAGGGCTGGCTCTCGATAGGAGAGGTCGCTTTCGACGCCCCGGATCTGCCCGAAGCACTGGATTATCTGCGCAAGACCGCGCTGGGCCTGTCGCCAATGGGAATCGCCTGCAAGGTGGTCGTCCCGAACGGGCAAATCCTGTACACCGATGTAACCGCGCCCGGCCCAAGCCGCGAGGACAAGCGCAAGCAGATCCTCACCGCCCTGGAAGGACGCACGCCGTACAACGTCGAAGACCTGGTCTTCGACTGGTCTGGCAAGGGCGCAACGGTCAAGGTGGCGGTCGTCGCCCGCGAAACCTTGACCGAGGCCGAGGCATTCGCCACCGAACACCGGCTGAACCCGGTGTCGTTTGTGGCAATACCCGAAGCTGGCAGTTTTGTCGGCGAACCGTGGTTTGGCCCGACCAGCGCCGCCTCGACCTTGCTGGCCGAGGGTGAGACCGTCGACAAGGATCGCGAGCCGATCGTGGTGTTGCGGCGCGAACTGCCCAGCGCCGATGCTGGTGTCGAAAAGTCTGCGGAAAAACCAGCGGATGAAGCGGTGGTACAAACCGTCGCGGCCGCACCGGTTGCCGCCGCCGTTCATGCGACGGTTGACGAGTCCGACGACCTGCTGCCCGGGCTTGAAGAGGCCTTGAACGCTGCGGTGCCCGACCTCGCCCCAGCCCCCTCGGCCGAAGTGCCCAAAGCAAGCGACCCGGAGCCGTCCGACACGACAGCTGATGACATCGAGACCGAATTGACCTCGATGCTGGCGCAGGATTCGGACGATCTGGCCAAGGCCGAAGGTCCCAACCCCGAGCCGGCGAAAGTCGAGGTCGAAGAAGCCCCATTTGCCGAGGTAGCGGAAACACCTGATTTCGCTGCAGTCTTTGAAAGCGCGCCCACGCCGCCATTCGGCAAGAGTGCCGGTTCGGTTCTGGATGACGACCTTCCGCCCGCGCCGGCAGCAGCAGCGATGCTGGCCTTTGCCAGTCGCCGGGCTGTGTCGGGCACTGATGCGGCAGGGGCAGACGCCACCGCCCGCGCTGTAGCCAAGCCAATCGAAGATCTGCCGCCATTGCCGCGCCCGTCACAGATCGGTGCAACACTAAACGCACAAAATCCGGCCACCAATCGACCGCTGCCAGCGTTTTCGCAGCGCACTGGGCCTGCCAAGGGCTTTGCCGGGCTGGTCACAGCGCCATCGATCCCCGGCACCCGCAAGTCCAAGGTCAAGGGCTTGCCGTCGATGCCCGGCCTGCAGAATGCCGACGCATCCCGGCCTGGCATGCCCGGCAACAAGCCGCTGACCAAACCTGGCGGCACCTTTGCTACCAAAACGCCGCAGCGTGGCAAGCCACGCTTCCTTGGCCTGATCCTGACCGGATTGCTGCTGGTCTGCCTTGCCCTGGTGGCGGCGTGGTCGTCGTTCTACCTTGCCTCCGACAGCCAACCGCAGCCCACAACCGCGATTGTCGATGCCACGGTTCCCGGCGTCGACGACGAAATGCTGGCCGACATGCAGGACCCCGAAGGCATGTCTGACCCGCTGCCAGAGGCTGAAGGCACGGCAAGCGCCACCGCACAGGCAGACATCGGCGAAGGCGTCGCACCTGACGCCATTGCTGCAGAAGAGGGGGCGCTGCCCGAAGCCGCACCAATCAACCTTGCGCTTGACGAAGCACCGGCAGAGGCTGTGGTTGAAGCACAGGCCGAAGAACCCGCGCCCGACACGGCCGTCGTCACCGACGTTGCGACCGCCAAGCCAAGCCCCGAAGATCAGGACGAAATCTTCCTGGCCGCGATGGACACGCCACCGCCTGCGCTTGATGCGCTGGCCCTGCCGTCGCCCGAAGCCGTCAGCGACACCCTGCCCGAAGCCCCGATGCCGCCTCCGGCGTATGGTACCGTCTACCAGTTTGATGCCAATGGTCTTTTGAAGCCGACGGCAGAGGGTATCCTCAGCCCCGAAGGTGTGATGCTGATCGCCGGCAAGCCGCCGCTGGTGCCCCCACCGCGCAGCGAGGTCGCCATTGCCGCAGCCGAGGCTGCTGCATTGCTGACCCCGCCGCTGGCCGAAGTGCCGCCGCCCGCCGACATTGTGGTCACCGACACTGTGGTCACCGACACTGTAGTTACCGACGCAGCGCTGCCGCCAGCCGACCCTGCGCTAAAGGAATTCCGCCCCAAGCCGCGCCCCGAAGGCCTTCTGCCCGCTGCCGCATCGCCCGAAGATGATGCGGCCCTTGCCGTCGGCGCCGACGGCGGCTTTGCCAGACTGCGCCCGCTGCCGCGCCCGACAACCGTCAGCGCCGCGGCCGCTCTGGCAAATCCCGCACCCGCCGAAGCCGCTGATCTGGGCGCGCAAGCGGCATCGCTCATCGCCCAGAACGAGGCGACGCTGGCCGCCGTAGCCGCGGCCGAAGCCGCAAACCCCTCTGTCGTTGCAATTTCCCGCCGCCCGATGACCCGCCCGCGCGATCTGTCTCGCGCCGTCGAGGCCGCCGTCGCCGCCGCCGTCCGCGAACCCGAGCCGGAAGTGGTTGCCAGCGCCGAACCCGCACCCGACCTGAAGCCCGAAGAGCTTGACGAGGTGAACGAGCCCGACGTCACCAGCGCCGCGCCGAAGATTCCCACCAAGGCGAACGTTGCCAAACAGGCGACTTTTGTGAATGCGATCAACCTGTCAAAGACCAACCTGATCGGCGTCTATGGCTCGCAGTCCAAACGCTATGCGCTGATCCGCCAGTCAAACGGCCGCTACAAGAAGATCAAGGTCGGCGACCGGATCGAGGGTGGCACCGTTCAGGCCATCACCGAAAACGAAGTGCGCTACCAAAAGGGCGGCAAGCTGATCTCGCTCAAGATGCCGAAGGCCTAATTCGCCGTCAGCACGCCGCGTTCGATCTGATCGGCCTCGATGCTTTCGAACAACGCCCGGAAGTTGCCTTCGCCAAACCCGTCATCGCCCTTGCGCTGGATGAATTCGAAAAAGATCGGCCCGATCACCGTCTTCGAAAACACCTGCAACAAAATCCGCGTCTCGCCGCCGTCAACCACGCCTTCGCCGTCAATCAGGATGCCGTGCTTGGCCATCCGATCGACCGGCTCGTCGTGCCCGACCACGCGGGACTTCGACAATTCGTAATAGGCCATCGGCGGCTTTGGCATGAAGGTCAGCCCGCGCGCGGCAATCTCGTCAACCGCCGAATAGATGTCCTCCGCCCCAACCGCGATATGCTGGATCCCTTCGCCGTTGTAGCGCTTGAGGTATTCCACGATCTGCCCGGTCTCGCCGCGATCCTCGTTGATTGGAATGCGGATACGCCCGCAAGCGCTGGTCAGCGCCCGCGAGAACAGACCGGTGAACTTGCCTTCGATGTCGAAAAACCGGATCTGCTTGAAACCGAATATCTTGCTGTAGAACTCAAACCAGACGTCCATATTGCCCTTGTGGACATTGTGGGTCAGGTGATCAAGGTAGTAGAACCCCACCCCCTTCGGTTTCGGTGCCATCTGCCAGTGAAAGCCGTCATAGGGGTCGGCATCGCCGTATTGATCGATGAAATAGATCAGCGACCCGCCAATCCCGACAATCGCCGGCACCGCAAGCGCCTTGTCATTGCCGGTGTATTCGGTGGCCCCCATCCGCACTGCATGGGCCAGCGCGCGGTCGGCATCTACCACCCGCCAGCCCATCGACGGTGCGCAAGGGCCATGCTGGGCCACAAAGCGCCGGGCATGGCTGGCGGGATCGTTGTTCAGAACATAGGTGATGTCGCCCTGCTGCCATAGCTCGATGTCTCGGGTCTGGTGCCGCGCCGTCAGCGCATAGCCCATCCGCAGGAACAGCGCGCGCAGCTCCTCCGGCTCCGGGTGGGCGAATTCCACAAACTCGAATCCGTCGGTGCCGGCGGGGTTTTCAGCGCTGATCACCGATTTCGGGGCAGAATGCGGGAACGGACCCATCTGAGACTCCTGTCTTGCTATTGTGACATGATATCGCCAAGTTGGCGCTTGAAGCGCGCATTTTTCCAGATAACATAGCTTAAAGACACGATTTTCCCGCACAAAATGGCCAATATATGCGCGATTCAGTTACTCTTGACGCGACCGACTCTCGGCTTCTTGCCGAAATCCAGAAGAACGCGATGCTGACGGCACAGGACCTGGGTGACCGCCTGAACCTGTCGGCCAGTCAGGCCGCCCGCCGTCGTCAGCGGCTGGAGACCGAAGGCTACATCACCGGTTACCGCGCCACTCTGGCCCCGGAAAAGATCGGTCTGGCGGTCGAGGCGTTCATTCAGGTGGCAATGGCCGCCCACACTGAACAGAACGCGACGGATTTCCTGCGCCTTGCCCGCGCGCGGCCGGAAATCGTCGCCGCCTGGACGCTGACTGGCGAGGCCGATTACCTGCTGCGCGTCTGGTGCGCCGATCTTGCGGCACTGAACCGGCTGGTGCAGCAGTTCCTGCTGCCGCACCCGGCCGTCGCCCGGGTGCAAAGCCAGATCGTGCTGGACAGGATCAAGACCGACGCACCCCTGCCCATCGGGCCTTCCTAACGGGATCAGCCTGCCGCTACACCCGCCTCGGCAAAGGTGGCCATACCTGAATGGCAGGCGACCGCGCCCTGCACCACGCCGATGGCCAGCGCCGCACCCGAACCTTCGCCTAGCCGCAGGCCAAGCGCCAGCAAGGGCGCCTTCCCCAGCGCGTCCAGCAAGCGCTGGTGCGCGCCTTCGGCGCTCAGATGCCCTGCGATGCAATGGTCCAGCGCACCCGGCACCGCGCGCGCCAGCACCGCCGCCGCAGCACAGGCAATGAACCCGTCAAGGATCACCGGAACCCGTTCGATCCGCGCGCGGGCAAAAGCACCCACCATCGCTGCAATCTCGCGTCCACCAAGGCAGCGCAGCACCTGCAGCGGATCGTCCAGCACCGCCCGATGCCGCGCCAGACCCTCGGCCACTGCAGCCTCCTTGCGGGCCAGTCCGGCATCATCGACCCCGGTTCCGCGCCCCGCCCAACCGGTACCGCCAAACAGGGCCGCCGCCAGCGCCGCGGCCACCGTGGTGTTGCCGATGCCCATTTCGCCCGCAACAAACAGATCCGCCTGCGGATCGACTGCCTCCCAACCAACCCGCAACGCCGAGACCACTTCGGCCTCGGTCATCGCCGGGCCTTGGGTAAAGTCGGCGGTGGGGCGGTCAAGATCTAGCGCATGCACATCAAGCCGCGCCCCGAAAGCCTTGGCCAACTGGTTGATCGCCGCCCCGCCGTGCTGGAAATTGGCAACCATCTGCACCGTCACTTCGGCCGGAAACGCGGATACACCGCGCGCCGCAACGCCATGGTTTCCGGCAAAGATCGCAATCTGTGGCGCAGCGGCACTTGGCTTGTCGGTGCCTTGCCAGCCGGCCATCCAGATCGCCACGCTTTCCAGCCGCCCCAAGGCGCCCGGCGGTTTGGTCAGCATGCCGTTGCGCGCCTCGGCTGCCGCAACGGCGGCGCTGTCTGGTGCCGGCAGGGCCGCCAGAATGGTCCGAAACTCTGCCAAGGTCTGAAACGTCATGCCGCACTCCGGATTGAACCTGCTTTCAGTTGGGGCTACCTGAGGGCTGCGCTAAACTCCAGCCGGGAAGGGGCGTTTTGATGACCAGCCGCGACATCATGGCGCGCTGTGTGCCGGACCTGCTGTCCGCCACGGCGCTGTTAAGCCGCCTGCCGCTGCCCGATCACACCCCCAGCGGGGCGGCGTCGGCCTGGGCCTGGCCGCTGGTCGGTGCCCTTCTGGGCGTGCTGGCGGCGGCGGTGGCCAGCCTCGGCCTTGCCATCGGCCTGCCTCCCGGCGTGACCGCCGCAGCCACGCTTGCGACCCTTGCCCTGCTGACCGGGGCCTTGCACGAAGATGGGCTGGCCGACACCGCCGATGGCCTGTTTGGCGGCTGGACGAAACAGCGGCGGCTGGAGATCATGAAGGACAGCCGGATCGGCAGCTATGGGGTGTTGGCGCTGCTGCTGGTCACGCTGGCGCGCTGGTCAGCGCTGGCCACGATCATCGGGTTTGGGGACCACTGGCCCGCCCTGATAGCCGCCGGTGCGCTGAGCCGCGCACCGATGGCGTTGATCATGGCGCTATTGCCCAACGCGCGCGGGTCGGGGCTGGCGCATGCCACGGGCACGCCACCGGTGGCCGTGGCAGGGATCGGCGCGGGCATCGCACTGGCGATTGCGCTGATCCTGACGGGCGGCACTGCGCTTGCAATGCTGGCACTGACTGCCGCGGCGTCCGCAGCGCTGGCGTTCTCAGCGCAACGGCGCATTGGCGGGCAAACCGGCGACATCCTCGGTGCAGCCCAGCAGGTGTCCGACGCGGCCTGCCTTGCGGCCCTTGCCGCCAGCCTTGGCTGAACACCCTCTGCGCGCTTTCGCACCCCCGCCGCCTCTGGCCTTTGCCGCCCCGCCGCGATACATCCGGGCCGAGCCTGTCACCGCGCTTGTCCCGGAGCCCGCAGCATGACCGAAAAGACCAGCTTTTCCGATGCCATCTCCTCTGTCGAAGAGATCATCGAAGATGCCCGCAATGGCCGGATGTTCATTCTGGTTGACCACGAAGACCGCGAGAACGAGGGCGATCTGGTGATCCCTGCACAGATGTGCACGCCCTCTGCGATCAACTTCATGGCGACGCATGGCCGCGGGCTGATCTGCCTGGCACTCCCCGCCTCCCGGATCGAGGCGTTGGGGCTGCCACTGATGAGCCCGAAAAACTCCTCGCGCCACGAAACCGCCTTTACCCTGTCGATCGAGGCGCGCGAAGGCGTCACCACCGGCATCAGCGCCGCCGACCGTGCCCGCACGGTTTCTGTCGCCATCGACCCGACCAAGGGTGCCGCCGATATCGCCACCCCCGGCCACGTCTTTCCGTTGCGCGCCCGCGATGGCGGCGTGCTGGTGCGCGCAGGCCATACCGAGGCGGCGGTCGATGTAAGCCGCCTTGCCGGGCTGAACCCCTCGGGCGTGATCTGCGAAATCATGAACGACGATGGCACCATGGCCCGCCTGCCCGACCTTATCGCCTTTGCCCAGCGCCATGCGCTGAAGATCGGCACGATTTCCGACCTGATCGCTTACCGTCGGCGCCACGACAACCTGATCTCGGAAAAAGCCGTTCGCAGCGTCACCTCCGACCACGGCGGCGACTGCCTGATGCGGGTTTTTGCCGATGAGACGCATGGCGACGAGCATGTGGTGCTGTCAAAGGGCGATCTTTCGGCAGCGGGGCCAGTGTTGGTGCGGGTGCATGCGCTGAACCCGCTGGAAGACGTGCTTGGCATTGGCGACGGTGGTGAATTGCCCCGCGCGATGCGGCTGATCGCTGCCGAAGGGCGCGGCGTGGTCGTCCTGTTGCGTGACACCACGATGAAACTTGTCACCCCCGGCGAACATTCGCCGCAAACCTTGCGCCAGTACGGCCTTGGCGCGCAGATTCTGTCGTCGCTGGGCCTGTCGGATATCACCCTTGTGACCAATTCCAAGGCCCCGCGCATTGTCGGACTCGAGGCCTACGGGCTGTCGATTTCCGGCACCCGCCCCATCCCGGAGTAAGCCATGGCCACGCTTGAAACCCATTACACCCTGCCGCTGCCCAGCTTTGACAAGCCGGTGAAACTGCTGGTCGTGGTGGCGCCCTATTACCGCGACATCGCCGATAACCTGATCGCCGGGGCAAAGGCCACCGCCGCAGCCGTCAACGCGACCGTCGAGGTGATCGAGGTCCCCGGCGCGCTTGAGCTGCCGACCGCGATTGCCATGGCCGAACGCATGGCCAAGTTCGACGGCTATGTCGCCCTTGGCTGCATCATCCGGGGCGAAACCACGCATTACGACACCGTCTGCAACGACAGCTCGCGCGCCATCAGCCTGCTTGGCCTGCAAGGCGCGTGCATCGGTAACGGTATCCTGACCGTGGAAAACCGGGCCCAGGCCGAGGTTCGTGCCGACCCCGCTGGCCAGAACAAAGGCGGCGGTGCCGCAGCGGCGGCCTTGCACCTTGTGGCGCTTTCGCGCAAATGGGCCGCAACAACCAAAGGAATTGGCTTTCGCCCATGAAGCCCGCACACTCAAAGACCGACAAACGCCAGATGAAGTCCGCCTCGCGGCTCTATGCCGTGCAGGCGCTGTTCCAGATGGAGGTTTCCGGCCAGACCGTCGAGGCCATCACGCGCGAGTTTGAAACGCACCGCTTTGGCGCAACCTATGAAGAGGGCGAGTTTGCCGAAGGCAACGTCGAGCATTTCCGCGCCATCGTCGGGGCTGCCGTCAACTGGCAGGCCAAGATCGACCAGTTGACCGACCGCGCCCTCGTTGCGGCCTGGCCGATTGACCGGATCGACCCGGTTCTGCGCGCGTTGTTCCGTGCGGCCGGGGCTGAAATCGTTGATCTGGATACCCCGCCGAAAGTGGCTATCAACGAATATGTCGATGTTGCCAAAGCCTTCTTTCCCGACGGCAAGGAAGCAAAGTTCGTCAACGCAGTCCTCGATCACCTCGCGCGCGAAGCCAGGCCCGAGGCGTTTGTCGCGCCAAAGGCCGTATGAGCCGATAGCGGCCTGTCCGTCGGCTGACCCTAGCCGCGATTCGCGTCAAACAAAGCGGCGGTCCGATCGAAAAAGCGTTTCCGCGTAGAGGCGCTTTCCATCAAGATCTCGTGCTCGGCCCCGGGGTAAAGATCCAGCTGCCCCATCCCCCAACCCGCCATCCGCAGATGCACCGGCCCGATATCCACCACCTTTTCCTGCGTGCCGAGCGCGCAGACCGCAGGCACCATCGGCGCTGGCAGCACCGACAGCGCGCCACATTCCCGCAGTGCCGCGCGCAGCCACGCCAGTGACGGCCCGCCCAGCGACAGTTCAGGATGCGTCTGCGCTTGCGCCCGCATGTACTGCCACATGTCCAGATCCGTGGTCAGCACATTGCCCTCGAAGGGCACGTCAAGGACATAGGTTTTCGGCCCAGTACCGGGCGCATAGCGGTGCTGCATCCCGAACAGGCCCGACATCGCCGTCACCACCTGGGCCACCGGGCGCAACCAGGCGGCCATCGAAATCCCCCACATCGGCGCCGAAAACGCGGCGGCGCGAAACGGTAACCCCCGGATCAGCGCCCGCAGGCCAATGCAGCCGCCCATCGAGTGCGCCAGCAAAAAGCGCGGCTCGGGCATGCCCGCGCGGTCGGCCTCGGCCAGAACTGCGTCCAGATCGGCCTGATATTCGGCAAAGTCGTCCACATGCCCGCTCATCGGGTCGGCCAGCGCGCGGTCTGCCAACCCCTGCCCGCGCCAGTCCACCGTGATCACCGAATACCCGCGCAGCATCAGATCGCCCGCCGCGCGGCCATATTTCTCGATGCTTTCGGTGCGGCCGGGCAACAGCACAACCGTGCCTTTTGTGCCACCAATCCAGCGGGTTATGCGAATGCGCACGCTGTCCACGGCGTGCAGCCACAGCGTCACCGCACCCGGCGGGCCATCGGCCAGTTCAGCAAAGAATGGCGCTTCGTTCACGCCAGAACCGATCCGACCTTCATCGCCAGTCCCATATTGCCATCCACCGACAGCTTGCCCTGCATGAAGGCCGAGGTGGCATTCATGTCGCCTTCAAGGATCGCACGGAACACATCCGCATCGGCCGTCAGGGTAACCTCGGCCTCTTCGTCTCCGGCGCGCACGCCGTCCGAATCCAGCATGATCGACCCTTCGCCACGGATCACGAACTTCGCCACCCCGTCGAAACCGCCTGAAAGCTTGGCACTCAGGGCCTTGATCGCCGCTTCAACCATTTCGCTCATCTTTGTCTCCCATTCGTGACCCTGCGGCCTCTGGCAATCCATCCCGGATCGGCTACCATGGTGTTATGAAAGCGCTGCACAAGTTTCTCAACCGTATCGTAGCGGCAGTTTTGTCGCTATTGCTGACTTGTGCCGTTGTCGGCGCGCAAGACAGTGCAAAGCTGGACGATCTTTTCGCCCGCCTGCAAAAGGCCGGTGCCGAAGAGGCGGGGCGAATCGAAAGCGAAATCTGGATCGAATGGTCGAAATCCGGGTCGCCTGCGATGGATTTGTTGCTGCAACGGGGGCGCGACGCGATGGCTGTGGGCGATAATCTGGCCGCAGTCGAACATTTCACCGCCCTGATCGACCAAGCCCCCGATTTTGCCGAAGCCTGGAATGCGCGCGCCACCGCCTATTACAACCTTGGTGACTATGGTCCCTCGATCTCTGATATCGCCCATACCCTGACGCTGAACCCGCGCCACTTTGGCGCGCTGTCCGGCCTTGGCGCGATTCTTGAGGAGACCGGCAAACCCGAACGCGCGCTGGAAGTGTACAAGGCCGCCCTTGCCATCCATCCGAATCTGGAAGGCGTGCTGGACGCCGTCGAGCGGCTTGAAACCACGGCCGAGGGGCAGGAGCTCTAATTCTCATGGACGCGACCCGGCGGGTGACGGCGGTCCTTGGGCCGACGAACACCGGCAAAACCCATTATGCAATCGAACGGATGCTGGCGCACCGCACCGGCGTGATCGGCCTGCCGTTGCGCCTGCTGGCCCGCGAGGTTTATGACCGTATCGTTGCCCTGCGCGGACCGTCTGTCGTGGCACTGGTCACCGGCGAGGAACGCATCGTGCCCGACCGCGCCCAGTATTGGGTCTGCACGGTCGAGGCGATGCCGCTCGACATTGGCGCAGATTTCGTCGCGGTAGACGAAATCCAGCTCTGCGCCGACCCTGATCGCGGGCATGTTTTCACTGACCGGCTCTTGCGCGCGCGGGGATTGCTCGAAACCCTGCTGCTCGGTTCCGACACCATGCGCAGCGCGATTGCGGCGCTGGTCCCGCATGTGACCTTCATCAAGCGCGAGCGGTTTTCCACCCTCACCTATTCCGGGTCGAAAAAGATCAGCCGGATGCCACCGCGCTCGGCCATCGTCGGGTTTTCCGTGGAAAACGTCTATGCCATCGCCGAACTGATCCGTCGCCAGAAGGGCGGCTGCGCGGTGGTGATGGGCGCGCTGTCACCCCGCACCCGCAATGCGCAGGTCGCACTCTACCAGAACGGCGATGTCGATTACCTGGTTGCCACTGATGCCATTGGCATGGGCCTCAATCTCGACATCAAGCACATCGCCTTTTCTGCCACCGCCAAATTCGACGGTCGCCGGATGCGCAACCTGTTCCCGCAAGAACTTGCGCAGATCGCAGGCCGCGCGGGCCGCCACACCGAAGACGGCACCTTCGGCGTCACCGGCGAGGCCCGCCCGCTTGACGACGACATGATCGAAGCGATTGAAAGTCATCAATTCTCCCCGGTGAAGAAACTGCACTGGCGCAATGAACGGCTGGAGTTTGGCAGTGCTGACCGGCTGATCCGCAGCCTTGAGGCCCCCACCTCGAACGACTGGCTGACCCGCGCCCGCGACGCCGATGATCTGGTGGCGCTGAAAACCCTCGCCGACATGCCCGAAGTGCGCGAAAAGCTGATCGACGCCAAACGCGTGCAACTCTTGTGGGATGTCTGCCGCATCCCCGACTTCCGCGCATCGTCCGGCCCGGAACACGCGGCCCTGCTCACCCGCATCTTCGAATTCCTGGTCGGGCGCGGCATCGGTGGCGGCCGCATTCCGACCGATTGGCTTGCCAACGCCGTTGAACGCATTGACAAAACCGATGGCGACATCGACGTTCTGTCCAAACGCCTCGCCTATATCCGCACCTGGACCTATGTGGCACAACGCAAAGGCTGGGTTGACGACGAAGCCCATTGGCGCGAAGAGACGCGCGCTGTAGAAGACCGGTTGTCGGATGCACTCCATGCCCGGCTTACGCAACGCTTTGTTGACCGGCGGACCAGCGTCCTGCTTCGCCGGTTGAACCAGAAGGAGGTCCTCGTGGCCGAAGTGAACGACAAGGGTGAAGTGACAGTCGAGGGCGAGTTCGTCGGCCGTCTGGAAGGTTTCCGGTTCCGTCAGGATGCGTCCTCCTCACCGGATGAGGCCCGCACCCTCGCGCAAGCCGCAGTCCAGGCCCTGAAGCCGGAGTTTCATCTCCGCGCCGACCGGTTCTACAATGCACCCGATACCGAGCTTGATTTCACCGAACAGGGTGGCCTGATGTGGGGCAACTCTGCCATCGGCAAGCTGGTCAAGGGCGCGGAACCCGCCAAGCCGCTGGTCGAGGCGTTCGTTGATGACGAAGCCGGGCCAGAGGTGGCCGACAAGGTCCGCCGCCGCCTGCAGCATTTCATCGACCGCAAGGTCGCCGCCCAGTTCGAGCCACTGCTGGCCATGGGCCGCGACGAGGCGCTCACCGGCCTTGCGCGCGGCTTTGCCTTCCGCCTCAGCGAAGCGATGGGCGTCCTGCCGCGCGACGTGGTGGCGACCGAGGTGAAGGAGCTGGACCAAGAGGCCCGCGGCGTGCTGCGCAAGCATGGCGTCCGCTTCGGCCAGTTCACCGTTTTCCTGCCGCTGCTGCTGAAGCCCGCGCCAACGCGCCTGCGCCTTGTGCTGTGGTCGTTGTTCAACGGTCTGCAGGAATTCCCCGAAAGCCCGCCGCCGGGTCTGGTGACCATCCCGAACATCCCCGATGTGCCAAAACAGCATTACACGCTGGCAGGCTACCACCCCGCTGGAACCCGCGCGATCCGCATCGACATGCTGGAACGTCTGGCCGATATCCTGCGCACCAAGGACAGCCGCGCCGGGTTTGAGGCGACACCAGACATGCTGTCGATTACCGGCATGACGCTGGATCAGTTCTCCGATCTGATGGCCGGCCTCGGCTACAAGGGCGAAAAGGGCGAACGCGCCAAGGTAAAGGTGGCGGAGCCGCCGAAAGCGCCGCAGATTTCCGAAGAGGCCGCCGCCGCCATCGCGGCCGGTCAGCCGATCCCGGAAGAAGTCTCGATCCTGGCCCCGCCACCGCCCGAGCCTGACCCCGAAGCCGAACCCGCAGCGCCCGAGATGGAGGCGTTCTATACCTTCACCTGGGCGCCAAAGCCCCGCTTCCAACGCCCCGAGCGCACTACTGAACGCGCCCCTCGCCCCGCCCGCACTCCGCAAGCGGAAGGTGAGGCGAAACCGCAAGGCGACGGTCCGAAGGCCGATCGCCCTCAAAGTGATCGCCCGCAAGGTGATCGTCGCGACCGCAAGCAGCAGGGCAAGCCCGGCGACGGCAAAGGCTACAAGGGCAAGGGCGACGCGCGCGGTGACCACAAGGGCAAGCCTGCGCAACACGACAAAAAGCCGATCTATGAGGCCCGCCCACCACGCCCCGAAAAGCCGATCGACCCGGACAACCCATTTGCCGTTCTGATGGCGCTCAAGACCAAGGTCTAACGCTTGGCCGGGCGTTCCGGCAAACCGCAACCAGCAGTCGGGCCGAAACTTCGGCTCGACAAATGGCTCTGGCAGGCGCGCTTTTGCAAGACGCGCGCCGCCGCTGCCGCCCTGATCGTCGATGGCCATGTCCGGGTGAACAGCATCCGCGTCAGCCGCCCCGGCCGCGATGTCGGCCCCGGCGATGTGCTGACCTTTCCGCAAGGCACACAAATCAGGGTGATCCGCATCCTGGCCTTGGGTCAACGGCGCGGTCCCGCCACCGAAGCGCAGGCATTGTTTGCCGATCTTCAGCCCCCGCCACCGGGAATTGCGACCCCAAGCCCGCTTGAATGATCCGGCTTACTGATTTAGTCAGGTTCAACGGAAATCGACGGGGCTCTCCATGACTTATGTGGTGATCGACAACTGCATCGCCTGCAAATACACCGACTGTGTCGAGGTGTGTCCGGTGGACTGCTTCTATGAAGGCGAGAATATGCTCGTCATCCATCCTGACGAATGCATCGATTGTGGCGTCTGTGAACCCGAATGCCCCGCCGATGCGATCCGCCCGGATACCGAACCGGACATGGACAAATGGGTGACTTTCAACCGCAAATACTCGGTGCAATGGCCGGTGATCGTGACCAAGAAAGACCCGCTGCCCGACTCCGAAGAACGCGATGGCGAAACCGGCAAACTTGAAAAGTACTTTTCCGAGGCTCCCGGAAAGGGCGGCTGACCGTCAAACCCGACACACCGCAGCACGCTCCGATTCGGTTGCCCTGAGTCGCCGAATCAGTCAATTCGAAGATTGTCTTTTGATTTCAATGCGCTAATAGAAGTAAGCCGCGCGATCGCCACAGTTGGAATCAGCGCGCTTTTGTGTTATGGTTTGCTTACAAACAAGCATGGAAGCCTGATCCACAGCTTAGCGCATATCGCCTGAGCCTCATAATTTTGTGACAATCCAACGGTTCCGCTGGGGTTTTCTAACTCCGGTCGGGCTTTTGTTGTCCCGAAAGTCAGGTTTCCCATCTGGGGATCGTGCCACATGACCAAGTCGAAGAAGCCTGACTTCCGCCCGAACGAGTTCGTCGTTTATCCTGCTCACGGCGTGGGCAAGATCATTTCCATCGAAGAACAACAGATCGCCGGAATCGAGCTCGAGCTTTTCGTGATTTCCTTCGAGAAGGACAAGATGACCCTGCGGGTGCCCACCCACAAGGCCACCGAAATCGGCATGCGCGCGCTGTCGGCCCCTGATGTGATCACCAAGGCCCTCGATACGCTGAAGGGCAAGGCCAAGGTCAAGCGCGCCATGTGGTCACGCCGCGCGCAGGAATATGAACAGAAGATCAACTCCGGTGACCTTCTGTCGATCGCCGAGGTGGTCCGCGACCTGCACCGCACCGACGACCAGCGTGAGCAGTCCTACTCCGAGCGTCAGCTCTATGAGGCCGCCCTCGAACGCCTGACCCGCGAAGTCGCCGCCGTCTCGGGCGTGGATGAGGCTGGCGCAGCCAAGCAGGTCGGCAGCGTCCTGATCGGCCGCGCGGCCTGATTTCGGGATCAATCGATGCCGAACGGCGGTCCTGACGGGCCGCCGTTTTCACGGGTGCGTTGTCCAGTCTTCCTGGCCTACTCAAAGGTTATCTGGGACCGGTCCGTCAGCAGATGTTGTGCAACGAGCTTTTGGACGATGGCACGCGCCCGTCCGACCTTCCGCGTGTGGTAAACGGTCACGAGGAGCGTGTCCGTCGCCCGATCGATCGTCGCAAACCCGCCGACATCACCAAGCCGTGTTGCCTCGACTTCACGCCAAAGATCCTCGCCAAGATTTCGAACCTGATGCGTAAGGGAACCGTCTGTATTGGTCGGAAATACTATTCTGATCAATTTCTTGGAAGCCATCGGCGCGCCCTGTCCCGTGCTAATTTCAGTCCTTATCCCCCGAAATACCGCTCCGCCGCCACATACCCCGCCAGCCGCCCCGCCGCACACCAGTCACGCTCCAGCGCCATGTCGCCCACCAGCAGCACCTGATCAGACGGCACCCGGCCCAGCGCTGCACGCAAAGCCGTCTGCACCGCTGCAAACCCCGCCAGCGCAAATGGTGCAGCATGCACCCCATCCAGCCCCGCAGGATTGGCGGCCACCACCATCCCCGGCGTCAACGGCACCACCGCCAGCGCCAGCCGTCCACACCCATCCACTGCGGCCAACTTCGCCGCCCGATCCTCCGGCATCGCGGGCCGTAGCAGACTGACCCGCAACGCATTGGATGAAAACAGAAACGCCGCCACATCATGCCCCGTCGCGGCCCGCACGCTCGCATAGGTCTTGTAGTCCAGGCCCAACTCACGCGCCCGCCGCACCCGCAGCCGCACCACCTCCACCGGCAAAACCGGCAGCAACCGCTCCCGCGCAGCAGCCCAGCAATGCCGCCGCCAACTGACCCCACCCTCCAGGGACGGCCCCCGATTATGGCCAATTTGACTCAAATTGTGTTTCCTCTTCGCCAAATATCCCACGGGGGTCCGGGGGTGTGAAACCCCCGGGGGTCCGCCACAATCGCCCCTTCAGTCCCATTCCCGCAACCGCGCCACGTAGCGTGCCATCGTGTCGATCTCGAGATTGACGTGATCACCCACCGCAACGTCACCCCAGGTCGTCACCGCCTGAGTGTGCGGAATGAAATTCACCCCGAACTCACAGCCGTCCACCTCGTTCACCGTCAGCGAGGTGCCATTCAGCGCCACTGATCCCTTGGACGCAATGAACTTCGCCAACGCCTCCGGTGCGCGAAATGTCACCCGCACCGACCCGCCCTCTGGCCGCACCGCCACCACTTCGGCCAAGCCATCGATGTGACCAGACACTATATGCCCGCCCAACTCGTCTCCCACGCGCAAAGCCCGCTCAAGGTTCAGCCGCTTGCCGTCCGGCCAGGCATTGCGCCCGATGTTGGTCTTCGACACGGTTTCAGCAGAAATCTGCACCTCGAACCAGTTCTGCGGCGCACTGCCCAGCGCCACCACCGTCAGGCACACCCCGTCGCAGGCAATCGACGCGCCGATATCAATGCCAGACACATCATATCCAGTGCCGATCCGCGCGCGCAGATCGCCCTGCTGCTCGGTCTGCAGCACCCGGCCAATATCGGTGACAATCCCGGTAAACATCGAGCCATCCTCTTTTGCCAGTTTGTCACGACCTAGCCCCGACGACGCGGCCATGCAAGACCACGCCGGTTCCCGCGCCGTGCATTCTCGCGCAAATTCATGGCTTGTCGGCATTTGCGCTTTATTCCTGCCACAAGGCGAAGGATACTCTTGCTCAGTAAATGTGGGAAAGTTGTGCGTGGCAGATACTGGTAAACGGTTCCTCTTTCTCCAGGGCCCGCACGGCCCATGGTTCCACCGCCTGGGGCAGATGTTGTCGGCGGCAGGTGCTTCGGTGTGGCGCGTTGGCTTCAACCTTGGCGATCGGGTGTTCTGGCCGGGTGCTGGCTACATTCCGTATCAAGGCCCATCGGAAGACTGGCCCACAACCTTCACTGCGTTGCTTGACCAACATCGCATTACCGACATCGTGCTGTACGGCGATACCCGCCCGGTGCACGCCAAAGCGATCCGCATCGCCCGTGACCGCCAGCTCACCATCCATGTGTTCGAAGAGGGCTATCTGCGCCCCTACTGGATCACTTACGAACGAGGCGGCGCCAATGGCCATTCCCGGCTTATGGACCTGTCGGTGGCTGACATGCAGCGCGCCCTTGACGGCATCGACGTTGATCTGCCCGACGCGCCCGCAACCTGGGGCGACATGCGCCAGCATATGGTCTGGGGCGCGCTCTATCATGGTGTGGTGCTGGCGGGCGCACGGGCCTACCGCAACTTTCGCCCCCACCGTACGCTGACCGTGGGGCAAGAGTTTCTGCTGTACCTCAAACGCCTTGTCCTGATGCCGCTGCACCGGCTTGAGCGTGGCCTCGCGACCTGGCGCATTCGAAACGGCGGTTTTCCCTATCATCTGGTCATCTTGCAGCTGGAACATGACGCCAGCTTTCGCGACCACTCGCCGTTTTCCACGATGACCGAATTTCTCGGCGTGGTGATGGCGGGTTTTGCCAAGGGTGGGTCGAAGCATCATCACCTGGTGTTCAAGGCGCACCCACTAGAGGATGGCCGCGTGCCGCTGGCCGCCGAAATCCGCCGCCTTGCGCGCGACCATGGGCTGCAAGACCGCGTGCATTTCGTGCGCGGCGGCAAACTGGCACAGCTTCTGAACCACGCGCGATCCGCCGTTACGGTGAACTCCACTGCTGGCCAACAAGCCCTTTGGCGCGGCCTGCCGCTGCGGGTGTTTGGGGCGGCTGTCTATGCCAAGCCGGAATTTGTGTCGTCTTTGCCACTGGAAAGTTTTTTTTCCGGGGCCGAACGCCCGGATACCCGCGCCTACCGCGATTACCGCCACTTCCTGCTGGAAACCAGCCAGATCGCCGGTGGCTTCTACTCCTCGCGGGGCCGGCGTGCGTTGCTACGACAGGTGGTAGACATGATGCTGTCGACCGACGATTGCTATGAGGCCCTGATCTCTGGCAAAGCGGCACCACGGCAACAGTTGCGGGTTGTGACGTAGTCTTGCCAACCCGGACTGGCGTTTTGAGGATGGTTTTTGTAAGCTTTTGCAAAAGACGTCAATAAAGACGAGGCAAGTCGAACAGTGAAAATGATATCCTCCAACGCAGCGAGGGCGATAGCCTTGCTCGGCGCTTTCGCAATGGTCGCTTCGTGTGGCTTGCCCCGGTCGGGTCCATCCAAACGTCAGGTCTATGCGGGCTCGGTCGAACGAAAGGGCGATGCCTTCATCGTGACGGTGGATGATCGCGTGTCACAGGCGACCGCCAGCCAGCCTTCCTTCGGCTTCAGTTCCAAATTCCAGAACGCCGGGGTGGTGGGTTCCGATACCATCTCTGCCGGCGATACGCTCAGCGTGATCGTTTATGAAAACGTGAAAGACGACCCGCTGCTGGGCAATACCGGCCAGCGCGTGTCCGCCCTGCCCGAACTTCAGGTCGATGGTCAGGGATACATTTTCATTCCTTACGCTGGCCGTGTCAGGGCCGCCGGACAGACGCCGGAAGGGCTGCGTCAGGCCATCACCCGCAAGCTTGAAGACCAGACCCCCGACCCGCAGGTCCAGGTGCAGCGCATTGCCGGTGACGGGGCATCGGTGTCGATTGCCGGGCAGTCCGCAGGTCCCGGCGTCTATCCGATCGAGGCGCCGACCCGGACACTTGCCACCATGCTGGCCAAATCCGGCGGCGTGGCGATCGATCCCGATGTCGCCATCGTGCGGGTGACGCGCGGATCAGAAACCGGGGCAGTCTGGCTCAAGGATTTGTACGAGCACCCCGAAATGGACATCGCGCTGCGCGCCGGCGACCGGATCGTGATCGAAGAGGACAGTCGCAGTTTCGTGGCCCTTGGGGCAACCGGGTCACAGAACATCGTGCCGTTCAAATCCGCCAAACTGTCAGCGCTTGAGGCGATTGCCACAGTAGGTGGCCTGTCGACGGCCGCTGCGGACCCGAAGGGTGTGTTCGTGCTGCGCGACGAAACCCCCGAAATCGCGAATGCCGTCCTTGGGCGTAATGATCTGATCGGGGATCAGCGGATGGTCTACGTGCTTGACCTGACCAAGCCGACCGGCCTGTTCGAGGCCCGCGATTTTATGATCCGCGATGGCGACACCATCTACGTGACCGAAGCGCCGTTTGTGCGTTGGCAAAAGACGCTGTCCGCGATCACCGGCACCACCGGGGCTGCGGCCAATATTGCCACCACTGCCAATACCGGAAACTAAGCCTCCGGTGCCGGCAACGGGCGGCACGCATGACACCGCCGGGGCCATTCCCCGGCGGCTTTTTCATCAGAACCTCGACTTTCTTACCAACCACCGGCTGCGCCGCATCCTTGCGCTGGCGGGCCATGACCTGCGCTTTGGCTTGCCCCAGCCGGGCGATGGCGTGCTGGTCTGGGGCCACAGCCCCACGGCTTGGCGCGGCGAAACGGTGGCCGCGCGCCGCGGCGTGCCTCTGGTGCGGGCTGAAGATGCGTTCCTGCGCTCGCTGTTTCCCGGACGAACGGGCGAGCCCGCGCTGGGTCTGATCCTCGACCCCTTAGGCGTGCATTTCGACAGCAGCGCGCCGTCCCGGATGGAACAGATCCTCACCTCCGACGCTTTGAACAATTCGAACCTTCTGTCCCGTGCAACAAACGGAATAGCACGGATACGGTCACTCTTCTTATCCAAATACAACAACCATGACCCAACCCTGGCCGCCCCGGAACCCGGCTTCGTGCTGGTGATCGATCAAACCCAGGGCGACGCGTCGATCCGCCATTCCGGGGCCACTGCCGCCAGTTTCCGCACCATGCTGGCCCGCGCCCGGCAAGATAACCCTGACGCGCGCATCGTCATCAAGACCCATCCCGAAACCACCCTTGGTCTGCGCCCCGGCCATTTCGGCCCGCCTGACGCCTCCGATAACATCACCCTTCTCACCGCCCCGGTGTCGCCTTGGGCGCTGCTTCAAGGCGCGGCAGCCGTCTACACCGTGTCATCGCAACTGGGGTTCGAGGCGATCCTCGCCGGGCACCGCCCGCAGGTCTTTGGCCAACCGTTCTACGCCGGCTGGGGCCTGTCGGTCGACCACCTCCCGATGCCGCGCCGCACGCACCAGCTGACCGCAACGCAGCTTTTCGCCGGGGCAATGATCCTGGCGCCGCTGTGGTACGACGCCTGCCGCGACCGGTTGTGCAGCTTTGAAGACGCGCTGGATCAGCTGGAGGCCGAGGTCCGCGCCTTTCGTCAGGACCGCCATGGCCATGTTGCCAGCGGCATGCGGCTGTGGAAACGCAAGCGCCTGCAACAGGTGTTTGGCGCATCCAAGCCACTGATCTTTATAGACGATCTCTACGCCGCCGACACCCTCGCCACCGCCAAGGGCCGCAGCCTGCTGATCTGGGCAGGCAAGGAACCCGAAGCCTTCACCCCCACCGCCCCCACCTTGCGCATCGAGGATGGTTTCCTGCGCTCGCGTGGGCTTGGCGCGGCCCTGACCCCGCCGCTTAGCCTGGTGACCGACGATCTTGGCATCTACTACGATCCCTCGCGCCCCTCGCGGCTTGAACAGTTGATCCTTGCCCCTCTGCCCGCGACAGAACGGGCGCGCGCCAACCGTCTGGCCGACCGCATCCGCGCGCTTGGCCTGACCAAATACAACCTCGCCAGTGCGGCCCTGCCCACCCTGCCCGCAGGCCACCGCATTCTGGTGCCCGGTCAGGTCGAGGATGACGCGTCAATCGTCAAAGGCGGCGGCAACGTCCGCACCAACCTTGGCCTGCTGCAAGCCGCCCGCGCCGCCAACCCGGATGCCATGATCCTCTACAAACCCCACCCCGATGTGGAGGCTGGCTTGCGCCCCGGCAGCATCACCACCGCCTCGCTCCACGGCCTTGCCGATATCACCTTGCCAAACACCGACCCCGCCGCCCTGCTGGCGCAAGTTGACGAGGTTTGGACAATGACCTCGCTTCTGGGGTTCGAGGCGCTGCTGCGCGGCATCCCCGTCACCTGCCTTGGCGCGCCGTTCTATGCCGGTTGGGGCCTGACCCGCGATCTTGGCCCGATTCCCGCCCGCCGCCTGCACACCGAAGATGGCAGCCCGCAACCGCGCCCCGACCTTGGCCAACTGATCCACGCCACCCTGATCGGCTATCCGCGCTATTGGGATCCGGTCAGCCAACGCCCCTGCCCGCCTGAGGTGATCCTTGATCGCCTGTCAGGCCCGGATCTGCCGCAGGGTCCGGGCAACCGGCTGCTGTCACGCCTGCAAGGGCGTTTCGCCAGCCTGCATTGGCTTTGGCGCTAGCCTCCAGAACCGGATCATCAGGCTGATCGCCGCGCAGACCAGCCCCACCACCAGCCCCAGCCACAGCCCGACCGCGCCATAGCCCAGCGGAAAGGCCAGCACGTAACTGCAGGGGATGCCCACCAGCCAATAGCTGACCACCGCCAGCACCAGTGGCACCCTTGTGTCGTGCAATCCGCGCAACAGGCCCAGCGCCATCACCTGCGCCGCATCGGCCAGATGAAAAAGCGCCGCCACCGCCAGAAGAACCGCCCCAAGCGCGACAATCTCGGCACTCTCCGGCTTCGCCATGTCCAGAAACAGCGTGATGATCGCCTCCGGCGCCGCCAGGTACAGCGCGATCACCGCCAGCGCCACCACCAGCGACAGCCCCAGCGCCACCACCGCGCCGTCGCGCAAGCCGCGCGCATCACCGCTGCCGTCGAACCGCGCGGTGCGGATCGTCGCCGCACTCGACAGGCCGACATGCATCATGAAGGCGACCGCCGTCACCTCCATCGCGATGCCGTGCGCCGCCAGTTCCACCGTGCCGACCCAGCCCATCATAATGGCCGAGGCCTGGAAAAGCCCGCCCTCCGCCAACCCGGTAAGCCCGATTGGCCAGCCGAGCTGGAACACCTTGCCCATCACGTGCCAGTCCGGCCGCCAGAACCGCTGGAACAGGTGGAACCGGCGCAGCGCTGGCAGCAACCCCGCGTAAAGCCCCAGCACCATCAGCGTCAGAAGCTGCACCGCCACCGTCGCGATCGCCGCACCCCGCACGCCCAGTTCCGGAAAGCCCCAGTTCCCGAAGATCAGCACCCAGTTCACCGCGATATTCAGAAACACCGCCGCCACCGTGGCCCACAGCACCACCTGCGTCCGCGCGAGGGCCGAAAGGTAGCTTGACAGCACCATCACCGCCAGCGCCGGCACCATGCCCAGACCCGCGATCCGCATGTAATCCTGCGACAGTGCCGCCACTTCCGGCCTTTGCCCCAAGGCCAGCAGGATCGGGCCCGACCACCAGAATACCGGGTAGGTCAGCAGCCCGTAGCCGATCGACAGCCATAGCCCCATCCGGGTGTCGCGCCGAACCTGCACCTCGTCGCCGCGACCCAGCGCTGAGGCCACCATCGGCATCACCGCCTTGGCAAAGCCCGAGCCGAGCACGAAGACGATGAAGAAGGATGACGCGCCCAACACAACGGCAGCCAGTTCAACCACACCGTACCAGCCGAGCATGACCGTATCAGTCACATGCAGCGCCATTTGCGCCAGATGCGATCCGATCAGCGGCAGGCCCAGCACAAGGGTCGCCCGTGCATGGGTGGAATAGGTTTGAACTTCGGTCATCCGCACGCCTTACTCTTGGCAAGGCACAAGAACAAGACGGGTTTCCCACCGCATGGCAGCAGCACAACGCGTCAGATCGACTGTTGCAACAGCCCCAACGCCACCAGCATGATCACCGCGCCCACGGCCAGTTCCAGCACCGGCATCGCCCGTGCCACGCGACCGCCCGATAGCGTTGCCAACGCCCCTTCGCGTGCCCAGACGGCCATCGCGGCCACCAAAACCGTCACCACCGCGGTGCCCAGCCCCATCGCAAACGCCCCCGCCACGCCAGCCATCCCGACACCCAGTTGCCATGTCAGGATCAGCAGAAAAAGCGCGCCAGAACAGGGCCTTATCGCAATGCCCGCAATCAGCGCGACCGTATCGCGCCAGCCGGTCAGGCGGCCAACCTCGGCCAGCGTCGGGCCATGCGCGTGGCCACACTCCGGGCCATGTACATGGCCGTGGGCATCATGGCCATGGCCGTGCCCCTCCGCCGCCTGCCGCCGCAGGCCACCCACTCCACGCCAGACCAGCCACAGCCCCAACCCCGCAATCAGCGCATGGCTGATCGGGGCCATCACGTCCTCGGCCGTGCCCAGCACCGCAGTCCGGGTCCAGCCCAGCACTGCCACCGCCGCGTAGACCAACGCAACTGCCACTGCCGCCTGCGCAAGGCTGGATGCCAGTGCGATCCCGGCCAGCGGCAGCACCCGCACCCGCCGAGCGACACCATAACCGCCGATCAGCATCTTGCCATGCCCAGGCCCCGCCGCATGCAGCACCCCATAGGTGAAACACACCGCCAGCAACGCCATGACCGCCCCTGGCTCACCGCCGCGCAGCGCGCGCACCGCCCCCGCCAGCCGATCTTGCGCCACATGCTGCATGCCCTGCACCCAGGCCTGCAGCACCGCCACCCCCCCGGTCAGCCACAGCACGCCGAAGCCAAGCGCCAACACCAGCCCCATAATCATCACGGTGCGACGCATGTCACCCGAACCTCCTCGGAGTAGTTCTTGCCAATCGCCGGAAAGTCCGCCTCAAGGTTCACATCCGCAGAATACTCGGCCAAGGCCGCCTTCAGCGCCGCATCCGCCGCATCCAGATCTGGCCCGTAGGCGTCGGCCGTGCAGCCCGTGCCACCAATCAGCACCGGATCGAACGCAACGGTATAGGCAGTGTAGAATCCCGGATCATAGACCTGAATGACCAACGGCTCTGCCGCCACCGGCACCGGCGCGTCAAAGTCCCGCACATGCATCGAGGTGATCTTGCCGTCGGCGTAACTGGCGCTCCAGTCCTTTGGCCGCGACAATGCCAGCTCCCGCTCGCCGATCAGAGCATAGGTGTCGCCGGCAAAATCCACGTCCCAGTTCATGTCAAAACCTGACAGCCGCGCCGCTTCTTCGGGGGTCAGCTTGCCGTCCCAATCGGGGTCCAGCCCCATGTCGCCGACCACGAACAGCGAATAAAGATCATCATAGGTCCAGCTGATCCGCACGCTGGTGGCGCGGTTCTCTTCGTCCAGAATGATCTCGATGCGGGCGTCGATAAACACATGCGGATGCGCATGCACCGGCGACGCAGCCAGCCACGCAGCAAACCCAGACCCGATCAAACCGACAGATTTCATGCGCGGCAAGGTAATCGGTTCTCATCCGACATCCAAGCGACTAGAAACCGGCAGCCCCTGACCAGTCACAAACCTGCGCAAATCTGGCGCCCGGCCCTTCACCTTCCGCGCCGGACCCCCTAGGCTCACAGCCTCAATCCGGAGGTTCGCATGATCACGCTTTATGGTGTCTTTCGCTCGCGCGCGTCGCGCCCATTGTGGCTTTTGCAGGAACTTGGGCTGCCCTTCACCCATATCCCGGTGATCCAGGGCTACCGGTTGGACAACCCAAAAGCTGCTGATGCCCCGCTCAACACAACTTCGCCCGCGTTTCTGGCGGTGAACCCCTTGGGCCAGATTCCGGCCTATGTCGAAGATGGGCTGGTGCTGACCGAATCCCTGGCGATCACTCTGCACATCGCCCGCCAGCACGGCGGCAGCCTTGGGCCGAAAGACGCCGCTGAAACCGCGCTGATGGGCCAATGGGCACTTTTTGCCGCAACGGGAATCGAGGGGCCCGCACTTGAAATTCTTTATATTCAGGGAGATGGCGGTGACAAAACCCCCGAAGGTCAAGGGGCCATCGCGATCAACGCTGAAAAGTTGCGCCGCCCGCTGACCCGGCTTCAGGGCTACCTTTCTGCGCATCCCTACCTTGTGGGCGACCGCTTTACCGCCGCCGACATCAACACCGCCGAATGCCTGCGCTATGCGCAAGGCCACCCTACCCTGCTGGCCGAGTTCCCGGCAGTGAAGGAATGGCTGGAGCGCTGCCAATTCCGCCCGGCATTTCAGGCGATGTGGGCGGCAAGACTGGCCGAGCCTGCGTGACTGCGAGCGGCGCAGCGCGGGGGTTTCACACCCCCGCACCCCCGTGGGATATTTGGTGAAGAGGAAGGTCAAAGACAGGGTCTGACATCCCGCCTGCAGGCAACCTGCATTGCGGGATGCCTTCCCCTTCACGGTCATCGGCGTCCCCGCCTGTACCGTGCACCTGTTGTGGAGCGAGTCGGTAAACAATCGATTAACCTTAACAGCTTCCTCTTCTCGAAATATCCTCGGGGGGAGCGGCAGCAGAAGGCTGCTGCGTGGAGGGCAGACGGCCCCCCCTCTTGCGCGGGCCGCAGCCAGCGGCACCTCAAGCCGTTGGAGACACGTGATCCCGCCAGCCGTGCCGGTCGCTGTAACCAAGCATCCTGCGCAACTTTTGCGTACATACCAGACTTTCATGCGCCACCAGAGCCCGGGTCTGCGGCACGCCGTCAAAAAACCGCCGTGTTAGATCCTGCGTCGGGATCGGCAGACAGCTTTCGGCATGCGCGACGTTCAGGATCTGAAACCCGACACCCTGCGCCACCAGCGCCAGATGCACCACATGCCCCAGATCACGGCCATCGATGTACGCAAAGCTGCCCCGGCGGCGCGGCCCGGGGTTGGCGAAATCTTCCGGAAACCGCGCATAGTCTGCAGGCGCAAGCACCAGTGCCATGCGCAGGCAAAGAACATCCGCCCCGCTGCGCCGTTGCATCGCCCGCGCCGACGCCTCGTTGACCTCTTTTGACAGACCATAGCTGTCCGTCGGGGTCAGTGCCGTGGTTTCGTCAAGCGGCAGCTGTTCGGGTTGCATCGTGCCGTCGGCATAGCACATGCCGTAGATTGATTCCGACGAAGCGACGATCACTTTGCCCACCCGCGCCCGCTCCGCCGCCCTCAGCACCACCTCGGTGCCGAAGGCGTTGACCCGAAACATCTCGACGTCCGGCACCAACAGCGGGCGCGGCATCGCGGCGAAATGTACAATCGCGTCAAAGTCTTGCGGCGGGCCTGCCGACAGCTCTTCAACCCCGGCATGGGCGCCTAATGCGGCGGCCACCTGCCCCGCATCGGTGACGTCCCCGATCAGATCGGGCACCCCCGCCATCCCCAAGGGCCGCAAGTCGAAGTTCACCACCCGGTGCCCCATCGCCGCTAGGACGGCGATCACCATCCGGCCCGCATTGCCAGACCCGCCAGTAAAGAATACCCGCATCAGCGGGTGGGGTCCGCGACATAGCGGCGCCAGTTGTGGTCTTCGCGAAAGCCCAGAACCTCGCGAATCTTGCGGTTGGACAGCAGGCTTTCATGGCGGCCCAGCGGCCGGCTGAGCGGAACATTCGGAAAGAACTCGGCCAACAGCTCTGTATTCGGCTGCGGCACCGAATTGGTGTCATTCGCCGCATTGAACACCTGAAACCCAAGGCCGTTCTTGCCCAGACACAGATCAACAATCTGCCCTAGATCGCGGGCATCGATGTAGCTGAAAGCAATCCTGCGCCGCAGCCCCGGGTTGGTGGCAAGCGGCGGGAACACCGTTTCATACTCATGCGGTTCGATCACATTGCCGATGCGCAGCGCGTAGATATCCACCCCCGACCGGCGCTGAAAACTGCGCGCGGTGATCTCGTTCACCTGCTTGGAAAGGCCATAGCTGTCCATCGGGTCGATGTCGTAGTCCTCTTCCAGCGGCAGCACCTTGGGGTCCACCACCCCGTCACTGAAGCACACGCCATACGTCGTTTCCGACGAGGCGATGATGATCTTCTTGACCCCCATCTTCACCGCCGCCTCAATCACATTGTAGGTGCCCATCACGTTGACGCGGTACGTCTCGGTGTCCGGCGCCAGCAGCAGCCGCGGGATCGCCGCGAAATGCACCACCGCATCGAAGGTCTGCGCGCCAAGCCCGGTTTCCATCTCGTCAAACCCGGCATGGCTGTGCATTGCGGAATACATCTGCCCGGCATCGGTGATATCGCCGATCAGGTCATGCACCCCCGCCAGCCCCAGCGGCACCCGGTCCACATTCAGCACCCGGTGCCCCTTGGCCGCCAGATACGCCACCACATGCCGCCCCGCCTTGCCCGACCCGCCCGTGAACAGCACCCGCATCGCGATCCTCCTGTTTTGCGCCACCCTATCTGCAGCGCCATCCGCACTCCAGACCCCACATCTTGCGCGTCTGCCCCCTGCAGTGGTCTAATGCCAGCGCATAACAAGAATCGAGCAGCCCATGGCAAACGACCTCCTCGCTGGCACGCAAGTCTATGACGCCTCCTCGATCGAGGTTCTTGAACCGCTGGAAGGCGTGCGCAAACGCCCCGGCATGTATATCGGCGGCACCGATGAACGCGCG
>NZ_JANMET010000395.1:0-5099 GCF_031377265.1 Tabrizicola sp.
CCGAGTGTCAGCCAGTCCCATAAACCGGCCGCGCCAGACCAATCTGGCACTGACGGCAGAGGGGCTTTCCGACGATATGATGCGAGTCCCTTGGTCGTTCGTCACCGGCCAGTTTCGGTTGTCGCACATGACGATCGTGCAGTTTTCGCCACCGCATGGTTACCCAATTCCCGACACCGCGCTGCCTGCGGACCTTTCTCCCGACGCGTTTGCGAGAAAAATTGACCAATGGCGCACCACATGACCCCCAGCGCTGTCTTGTTTGACTGCGACGGGGTGATCGTCGACAGCGAGGGGCCGACCTTTCTGATGCTGCAGGCCGACCTTGCGGCGCATGGCCTGCCGGTGACGCTGCATCAGCTGGAAACCAGCTATATCGGCGGCACGGTCGAGACTTTGGCAGCCAAGGCAAGTAAAGACGGGGCCACCTTGCCCGACGGCTGGGTCGCAGATTTCTACGCCCGGATGTATGCGATGCTGAAACTCGGGGTGCCGCTGATCCCCGGAATCATGGCCGTTCTGGATGCGCTGGATGCGGCCGGCATCCCTTATGCGGTCGGCTCCAACGGATCGGCGGAAAAGATGCAGATCACCTTGGGTCAGCACGGGCTGATCCCGCGCTTCCGGGGGCACCTCTACTCCGGGCAGGCCATCGGCCGCCCGAAACCTGCGCCGGACCTGTACCTTCTGGCCGCCCGCGCGCTGGGCGTGGCCCCCGGCGATGCCGTCGTTATCGAAGACAGCCCGGCAGGCGCACGCGCGGCGCAGGCGGCGGGCATCCGCTGTCTCGGCTATGCGCCACATGGCCAGAACGACGCGCTGGCCGCCGCAGGTGCAGTGCTGTTTCACAACATGGCCGACCTGCCCGGATTGCTTGGCCTTTGACGTTGCGTTCGGGGTGACTTGTCGCGCCAAACCCGTCAGTCTGGCCGCAAAGGAAGCATATGCATGACTACCTACCCGCATCTTCTCGCTCCGCTTGACCTGGGCCATACCGTGTTACGCAACCGTGTGCTGATGGGGTCGATGCACACGGGGCTGGAAGAATTGGGCGACTGGAACCGCGTGGCCGAATTCTACGCCTTGCGCGCGCGCGGCGGCGTCGGGCTGATGGTCACCGGCGGCATGGCCCCGAACCCCGAAGGTGGCGTGTTTCCCGGCGCGGCAGGGCTGTTCAGCGCCACCGACATCGCCAACCACCGGGTCGTGACCGACCGGGTTCATGCGGCAGATGGCAAGATTGCGATGCAGATCCTGCATGCCGGGCGTTATGCCTATTCGCCCGATTGCGTGGGGCCAAGTGCAGTGAAATCGCCGATATCACCGTTTCCGCCGCGCGAACTGGATGAGGCGGGGATTGAAAAGCAGATCGCCGATATCGTCACCGCAGCCGTCCGCGCCCGCGACGCAGGCTATGACGGGGTCGAGGTTATGGGATCGGAAGGCTATTTCCTGAACCAGTTCCTCGTCACCCACACCAACCGCCGCACCGATGATTGGGGCGGGTCCTACACCAACCGCATGCGCCTGCCGGTAGAGGTGGTCAGACAGGTCCGCGCCGCCACCGGCCCGGATTTCATCCTGATTTACCGGCTGTCGCTGATCGATCTGGTCCCCGACGGCTCCAGCTGGGACGAAGTCGTCACCCTTGCCAAGGCCGTCGAACAAGCCGGGGCGTCGCTGATCAATACCGGCATCGGCTGGCACGAAGCCCGGGTGCCGACCATCGCCACCTCGGTGCCGCGCGCGGCCTTTGCCCACCTGACCGCCCGACTGCGGCCCGAGGTTGGCATCCCCGTCATCACCTCGAACCGGATCAACACGCCCGAGGTGGGCGAGGCGATCCTTGCCGCCGGGCAGGCCGACATGGTGTCAATGGCACGGCCCTTCCTTGCCGACCCAGATTTCGTGGCCAAGGCTGCATCGGGCCGCGCGGCTGAAATCGCGCCCTGTATTGCCTGCAACCAGGCCTGCCTGGACCACACGTTTTCGGGCAAGCTGACCTCCTGCCTGGTGAACCCGCGCGCTTGTGCGGAAACCGAACTGACCTACGCGCCAACCCTCGCGCCAAAACGCATCGCGGTTGTTGGTGCCGGCCCAGCAGGCATGATGACGGCCATCGTTGCGGGCCAGCGCGGGCATCAGGTCACGCTGTTTGACAAGGCGGATCAGGTCGGCGGCCAGCTGAACCTTGCCAAGATGGTGCCGGGGAAAGAAGAATTTCACGGCCTGGTCGCCTGGTTTGCCACCATGCTGGACCGGGCTGGCGTGACGGTGCAGCTTGGCACCGAAGCCGTTCCAGACCTGCTGCAAGGGTTTGACGAGGTGGTCATCGCCACCGGTGTCACCCCGCGCGATCCGGGCATCCCGACCGATCCTGACGCCCGCGTGTACAGCTATATCGACGTGTTGCGCGGCGCCAAGCTTGGTCACCGCGTCGCGGTTCTGGGGGCCGGGGGCATCGGCTTTGATGTGGCCGAAACGCTGGTTCACGCCGGGGACAGCCCGACCGAACACCCTGATATCTGGCGCGCGGAATGGGGCGTGTCTGCGCCTTGGGCCGATCGCGGCGGGTTGGTCCCCTCCGGGCCCGCACCCACTCCACCCGCGCGCGAGGTTGTGCTGATGCAGCGCAAAGCTGAAAAGCCGGGGCGGCATCTCGGCAAGACCACCGGCTGGATTCACCGCGCCAGTCTGGCGATGAAGCAGGTCAAGATGATCGGCGGGGTGAATTATGAACGCATCACGGCAGATGGCCTGATGATCAGCCACGGCCCGAACCGCGAACGCCCTGAGACGCTCGCGGTCGATGCCGTGGTGCTGTGCGCGGGGCAAGAGCCCGAACGCGCGTTGGCTGGGCGGCTCACGGCCCTTGGCATCCCCCACCACATGATCGGTGGGGCGGATGTGGCAACCGAGCTGGATGCCAAGCGCGCGATCGATCAAGGCGCGCGCCTGGCAGCCCGGCTTTAGGGCGTCAGGCCGGCGCGGTGATCACCGCGTTGTCCCAGGCGGCCTGAAGTTCGGTCTGGTCAACCGCGCCGTCGGCATTGGCATCAACTGCCTTGAAGGTGTCTTCGCTCATATCCGTCCAGACGGCCTGAAGCTCGACAAGCGACCAGGTGCCGTTGCCATCCGCATCCGCCACGGTGGGCAGGTCTTGGGCATAAGCTGCGCTTACAAAGGCCAGCGGGGCCAGCAAGATTGCGATCCGTTTCATGGATATCTCCTTTTAGATCCAGATTGAAAGGCGACGGTTTCGCCGCCCCCGTGAAGAACCTGAGGTCTCATGAACCATTGTTCCAGAGCCAACATACGAATGGCCGAAGTACCGACAATTGACCGCCAGTCTTGCCGCCGGAGGGGAACATTTTCCCGCTGACGCCGACCCCCTGACCATTTTGCCGCCCGTCGGACAGGACGATTCCGGCAAATCCACGCCTAACAGAACCGTCGGCCAGGGTGGGGTCGTCGTTTCGCTGCCATCAACGATCCCCGACAATACCCCGGATAGGTCGCGCCATTGCCCCTATCCTGCCCGATTTCACCGCGACAAACGGCCACGAGTTCCGAAACGTCTGCTGCCAAGAGGACAAAAATGGACCGACTTACCGAGATGGAGGCCTTTGCCACGGTTGTGGATCAAGGTGGCTTCACGGATGCGGCCAAGAAGATGGGGATATCCAAGTCGGCCGTGTCAAAGCACGTGTCGGCGCTGGAGGCGCGTCTGGGGGCACGCCTGCTGAACCGAACAACCCGCCGCGTCAGCCCGACGGAAATCGGCCTCGCCTATTACGACCGCGCCCGCCGCGTGCTGAACGACGCGGGCGAAGCGGATGCACTGGTCACCTCGATGCAATCGGCGCCGTCCGGTTTGCTGCGGGTGTCGGTGGCCACCGATTTCGGGGTGAACCTGTTGTCACCAATTCTGGGGGATTTCCTGCTGGAGTATCCAGAGATCACCGTGAACATGGTGCTGAACAACCGCTACGTCGAACTGATCTCCGAAGGGTTCGACATGGCGATCCGGGTTGGCGATCTGGAGGATTCGAGCCTTCGCGCCCGCAAGCTGACTGAAACCAGCAAACGGATGATCGGCGCGCCAAGCTATTTCCAGAAATTCGGTCGCCCGATGAAGATCGACGATCTGAACGACCACAAGCTGTTGCACTATTCCAACCAGGCCAACGGCAACGTGTGGAAAATCACCGCGCCCTCCGGCGAAAAGCGGCAGGTCCGCTCGGTCGGCTGGCTGACGGTGAATGACGGGCAATCGCTGCTGAATGCCGCCGTGTCGGGCCTTGGCATCGCGTATCTGCCGTCTTTCCTGTACTCTGACGCGATGCGCCAGGGTCTGGTCGAAGAGGCGATCCCCGGCCTGCCGGTGGAAACCCTTGGTATCTACGCCGTCTACCCACCGGGCCGGTTTACCCAGCCCAAGGTGCGCGCGTTCATCGATTTCCTGGCCCAGCGCTATTCCGACAAAGGCCCTGACATCTGGTAACCGGCTAGCGGATCGAGGTGACAACCGCCTCGACCCGCCGGTTCTTCTGGCGGCCCTCTTCGGTCCAGTTGGTGGCGCGCGGTGACAGATAGCCCACCCCCTCTGAACTGAGCCTGCTGTCAACCACACCATAACGGTCCACCAGCGCGCGCCGCACCAGTTCGGCCCTGCGTTCCGACAATGCTATGTTGGCAACCAGAGTGCCCGACGCATCCGTGTGCCCGACCAACGCCACACTGTCCTGCGGGTTGGCGGCCATCCACGCGGCAAGGGCGGCAAGCGATGCATACTCGCCCTCCTCCAGCGCCGCCGCTCCGCTGGCAAACACCAGATCGTCAAGTGCAACGACCCCCATCGTATCAAGCACCGTCCCCAAATCTCCGGCTGACGCAGGTACAGGCACGACCGCCACGGCGCCCAGATCAACCGCCGGAGTGTCCGGCACGGCCAATACCGGTTCGGCCAGCGGCACCGGTTCGGCCAGCGGCACCGGCCCGACGCGGGTCATCTGCACAAAGCCCGAAGCGCTGGACCGGCTGACCAGAATGCTGACCACCTCGGCCCCCTTTTCAGCCGAAAGAAAGCGGAAGTCGCC
>NZ_JANMET010000024.1:0-2023 GCF_031377265.1 Tabrizicola sp.
GAAATGCGCTTCGGGTGGCCTCGGATAGCGTCATTTATCAGCTCCCGATCGCCTTCATCACCGCCTCGCCCAACTCCGCCGGGCTGTCGGCCACCACGATGCCGGCGGCTTTCATCGCCTCGATCTTTGACTGCGCATCGCCCTTGCCGCCTGCCACGATGGCCCCCGCATGGCCCATGCGGCGGCCGGGGGGGGCGGTGCGGCCGGCGATGAAACCGGCGGTGGGCTTCCAGCGGCCCTTTTTCTTTTCATCGGCGAGGAACTGGGCGGCGTCTTCTTCGGCAGCCCCGCCGATTTCGCCGATCATGATGATCGAATGGGTGTCGGGGTCGGCGAGGAACATCTCGAGGATGTCGATGTGTTCGGACCCCTTGATCGGGTCGCCGCCGATGCCGACGGCGGAGGATTGGCCGAGGCCCACGTCGGTGGTCTGCTTGACCGCCTCGTAGGTCAGGGTGCCGGAGCGTGACACCACCCCGACCGAGCCGCGCGAAAAGATGCTGCCGGGCATGATGCCGATCTTGCATTCACCGGGCGTCATTACGCCAGGGCAGTTCGGGCCGATCAGGCGGGATTTCGAATTGAGCAGCGCGCGTTTCACCTTCATCATGTCCAAGACCGGGATGCCTTCGGTGATGCAGACGATCAGCGGGATTTCGGCGTCGATCGCCTCGAGAATGCTGTCGGCGGCAAACGGCGGCGGCACGTAGATCACGGTCGCATTCGCGCCGGTTTTCGCCATCGCGTCGTGGACAGAATCAAACACTGGCAGGTCAAGATGCGTGGTGCCGCCCTTGCCCGGCGTCACCCCGCCGACCATGACCGTGCCATAGGCGATGGCCTGTTCGGAATGGAACGTACCCTGGCTGCCGGTGATGCCCTGGCAGATCAGGCGAGTGCTAGTGTTGACGAGTACGGACATGGGTCGCGTTCCTAACTGTTTGGCGGGGCGCCTTCGGCGTCAGATGGTCTTGCTTGGGCGCATGGGGGGCGCGCTGCGCAAGGCGGTTTGGTGGCTATTCGGCGTCAAGGTAGACCCCTTGAGTAAAGCCGTGATCGGTTTCGGCATCGAGGTCGATGTCGGCCTGATTGTAGGTGGCGAAGATATCGCTGGTATCGGCAGGGCAGCCTTGGGATTCCACCTCATCTGCCGCTGCAACGCCGTTTTCCACATGCAGCATTTCATGGGCATAAAGCGCCTCGGTCATCCGCGCGAATTCGGCGACATCGCTGGCGTTGAGGTTGGTATCCGGACCAAGTTCCGGCATGATGATTTCCGCCGTGACGGTGAGGGCGCAGCCGCCGGTCCAGTTGACGTTCCACGTGGTGTAGGCCCAGAAGCCGTTGGGGCCGCGCTCGGCCATGGACCGTTCGATTTCGGCAAGGGTGTTGCCGGCGACTTGGTAAGTGGTCACCGTGATGTCGGCGTCGTCGACGGTGAAGGCGCTGACTGGTGCGGTGCCCAGAGCGGCGGCAAGGGCAGCGACAGCAGCAAAGCGCACTATGGTTCGCGGGGCCGTCTGGTCTGAAGATTGCAGCAGTTGCCGGTGAAGCCTTTGGCAAATGCCGCGGGTGGATGTGTTGACGAGGACGGGCATGCGTTGTCTCTGCTATGCAGATTGTTTGAATTGGCGGCCAAGCTCGTTTGCCGCCGCGATTGCAAAGCCGGGGACATTCACAAGGATTGAACCACGGTCTGACTCTATCTTCACGTCACAGACCAAGAAGCCTGCGATCTTGCCAGCACTTCCTGAGTAATAGTTGTCGTCCCTTAAGATGGCGGGTTCCATCATTTCGTGATGGACAATCCGCCCAAGGATCACCCACAAAGATTTCTCGTACTCCGCAGCGGCCTTCCCGGTGAGTTCGGTAAAGCGTGGGACAACCTCACTTAGGCTTCCAGTGGCGGAACGCTCGACAACGCGCCTCAGGTTTAGCGCACCAATCAAGAGATCGTCTTCCATTTGGCGCAATGCTGACGGAAGCAGAAGCTCTGGCCACTTTGTGTCACTGAAGGCAAATA
>NZ_JANMET010000072.1:0-2327 GCF_031377265.1 Tabrizicola sp.
CCGGCAATGACGTGTCCTGGGCCACCGCCCCCGGCCCGCTGTTGGGCATTGGCCCCGATGCGCCGTTCTGGGCTTCGCTGGCGGTCGCGGACTGGCTGGTCAAGCTGGTGCTGGCTTTGGTGGCGCTAGTGCCGTTTCGCATCATCGTCGGGCGCTACATCACAAGGGTAGCGTAAATTGTTTTGACAAACACAAAATCTGTGTCACGCTTCTCTTATCGGCAACCATTTTGAAAGGAGGTGATCCAGTGTCTAGAGTGATATTGGAGAGACGTGTCAGGACAGCCGGGAGGGGTGTTTTCTGAGGGCAGCCCCTCAGTGAAACAGACCACCGATTGGATCTGATGCCTAACTGGCCCATCTCCTTAGATCTCGGAAAGGGTTGCCGCACTCCGGCAACCCTTTCTCTTTTTCTCCCATCCCGTTAGCTTTGCTGCATGCTGCACATCACCGAAACCATCATCCTTCAGGACTGGGAGCTTTCCGAAAGCTTCATGCGCGCCTCTGGCCCCGGCGGGCAGAACGTCAACAAGGTCTCCACCGCCGTCGAACTGCGCTTCGAGGCCGAGCGGTCGCCGCAACTTTCATCCTCGGTCAAGACCCGGCTGAAGAAACTCGCCGGGCGCCGCTGGACGCTGGATGGCGCCATGGTCTTGCAGGTCGAAGACACCCGCAGTCAGGCCCGCAACCGCGAAATTGCCCGCGAACGGCTGGTCGAAATGATCCGCGCCGCCCTCATCGCCCCGAAACGCCGCATCGCCACCAAGCCCACCTTGGGCAGCCAGCGCCGCCGTGTCGCCGCGAAAACCCAGCGCGGCGAGGTGAAATCCCTGCGCGGCAAGATCGGCGACGAGGAATGACCCGCGCCCTTGCCGCCGAAGCCGCCGCCCATTGGGGTGGCACCCTGACCCGCCTGCTGCGCGACCGCGAAAATGTGGTCTACGAGATCGCTCTGCCACAGGGCCGCGCCGCCCTGCGCCTGCACCGCACCGGCTATCAAGACCCAGCCGCGATCCGGTCAGAGCTTTGGTGGTGCGATGCCTTGGCCCGCGCCGGCGTGCCTGTCCCCGCAGCGCTGCCCGCCCGCGATGGCTCCCTTCTCGTCACCCTGTCCAACGGCCGCCACGCCTCGGTCATCGCCTGGATGGACGGCGACGCGCTGGGCGAGGCGGGCCAGCCCTTCGCGCGCCCTGCGCCCGAAGTGCTGCGCCTGCATCATGCGCTTGGCCAGCTTCTCGCCCAGCTACACCGCGCCACCGACGCCCTAACCCTGCCCGAAGATTTCACCCGCCCCCGCTGGGATATCGACGGACTTGTCGGCGAAAACCCGTTCTGGGGCCGCTTCTGGGATCACGCCGCCGCAACGCCAGACCAATCCGCCACCCTGCGCCGCGCCCGCGATGCCTTGCGCGACCGGTTGGCCGATCACAGCGCCAGCGCCGACATCGGCCTGATCCACGCCGATGTCCTGCGCGAAAACATTCTTGTGAACGGACATTCGCTTTCGTTGATCGACTTCGACGACAGCGGCTTCGGCTTCCGCCTCTACGACCTTGGCACCGTGCTTTCGCAGAACCTTTACGAACCTGCCTACCCGCAAATCCGCGATGCCTTAATGGCAGGCTACGGCACCACCGACACCGCGATGGTCGAAACCTTCACCCTCGCCCGCACCTGTGCCTCGGTCGGTTGGACAATGCCGCGCCTTGGCCCCGGCGATCCGGTCCATAAAAGCCACATCGCCCGCGCCGTGATGTGCGCCAATCGGGTGATCGGCTAAACCACCACCTCCAGCGCCTGTTGCTCGCCCACGCCGAACACCCGCTTGTAACGCTCGATCTCATCCGCCGGGCCCATCGCTTTGGCCGGGTTGTCCGACAGCTTCACCGTCGGCCGCCCATTGGCACTCAGCGCCTTGCAGACCAGGCTGAACGGCGCCAGCCGATCCTCCGGCACCAGACCGCGAAAGTCATTGGTCAGCATCGTGCCCCAGCCGAACGACACCTTGACCCGGTCGCGGAATTGCATGTGCAGCTCCTCGATCTTGTCGACATCCAGCCCGTCCGAAAAGATCACCAGCTTTTGCCGCGGGTCCTCGCCCCGGTCTTGCCACCAGCGGATCGCGGTTTCCGCCCCCACCGCCGGGTCACCACTGTCGATGCGGATGCCGGTCCACGACGCCAGCCAGTCCGGCGCATGTTTCAGGAACCCCACCGTTCCATAGGTGTCGGGCAGGATGATCCGCAGGTTGCCCTCATGCTCCTCCTGCCAGTCCTGCAACACCTGATAGGGGGCCTGGCGCAGGCCAGCATCGGTATCGGCCAGCGC
>NZ_JANMET010000082.1:0-10321 GCF_031377265.1 Tabrizicola sp.
GGATCGTCCAGTTCGGCGCGGTCAAGCATCTGATGCGCGCGGCCATCGGCCATGACCAGAATTCGGTCGCAGGCCGTGAGCAGTTCCGAGAGTTCGGACGAGATCACCAGGACGCCTTTGCCAGCCGCCGCAAGGTCACGCACCAGCCGGATGATTTCGGATTTCGAGCCGATGTCGATGCCCGCTGTGGGTTCATCAAGGATCAGAATGTCGGGGTCGGTTGCCAGCCATTTGCCGATCACCACCTTTTGCTGGTTGCCCCCTGACAGCGTGGATACGGCATGGTCCCGGCTGGCCGTCTTGACCGAAAGGCGCTGGATCATGCTGTCGGTGATTGCCGTCGCGCGGGAAAGGTCAACCAGTCCGCGTTTCGTGATCCTGCCCAGAACCGCCATGACCATGTTCTCGGCAACGCTGTGGGCGGGGATGATGCCTTGTGTGGCGCGGGCTTCGGGAACCAGCGCCACGCCTTGGGCAATGGCATCGGCGGGGCGGCGGATCTGAACCGGTTTGCCCTTGATATGGATTTCACCCGACACCGCAGGCTCGATACCCGCGATCACCCGCGCCAGCGCCGATCGCCCCGAGCCAAGCAGCCCCGCAAGCCCCAGCACCTCGCCCCGGTGCAGGGTAAAGCTGACGTTATCGGGCTTGTGCGGCCCGGTCACGCCTTTGAGCTCCAACAAGGCCTCACCCCGCGAAGAACCGCCGCGTACCACGTCCGCCAACCCCTTGGACCGTTTGCCGACGATGTGTTCGATCATTGTATCAATGGGCAGGTCCGACATCGGCGCGGTAATTACATGCCGCCCGTCGCGCAGGATCGTCGCGCGGTCGGCGATACGGGCGATTTCGTCCATCCGATGGCTGACATAGATGATCGCCACGCCTTGTGATTTCAGCTTGCGCAGAAAGACGAACAGCCGTTCCACATCTGACACCGCCAGCGCGGTGGAAGGCTCGTCCAGGATCAGCACGCGCGCGTCCTGACTGATGGCCTTGGCAATCTCGGTCAGCTGTTTTTGGCCCGCGCCAAGATCGCCCACCAACGCACGGGGGTTCACCTCAACCTCAAGCATCTTGAAAATCGCTTCTGCGCGGCGGATCGAATCTTCGTCGTCGATCAGTCCACGAGCATCGCGGGCCTCGCGCGTCAAAAACACGTTCTGTGCCACGGTCAGGGTGGGGATCAGCGACATTTCCTGAAAGTTCATCGCCACCCCAGCAGCCCGGGCGGCCTCGGGCGTCGGGGCGGCAAGCCTTTGGCCCGCCACCTCGACGGTGCCTTCATCGGGGATGTGCACCCCGTTCAGTACCTTCAGAATGGTGGATTTCCCCGCCCCGTTGCCGCCCAGCAGGGCGTGAACCTCTCCGGGCAGCACTTCCAGATCGACATTGTCCAAAGCGCGCACGCCGCCGAAGGATTTGGAAATCCCCCTCATGCGAACGGCGGGAACAATGGCAGAGGTTATCGGGGCCGTGGCGGTCATCCGACCGTTTCCCATTTTCCGGTTTCACCCGAGCGCAGCATTGCGTCCGCCACCAGTTCGGTCAATAACCCGTCCTCAAAATTCGGGCTGGGCTGTTTGCCTGACGCGATGGCGCGGAAGAAGTCAAAGCACTCCACGATCTTCGTCTCGGAATAGCCGATGCCCAGACCCGGGATTGGCCACAACCCGCCACCGTAGGGATGCGCCGGACCGGTATAGATGGTGCGGAACCCGCGCGCATCCGCCGGATCGTCGGCGAACATCACCTGCAATTCGTCGCGGCGTTCATAGTTGAAGTGGATCGAGCCCTTGGTGCCGTGAATTTCCAGCGTGATGAAGTTGTTGCGGCCCCAGGCGTTGCGCGTGGCCTCAAGGCTGCCGACAGCGCCACCGGCAAAGCGCAGCATCGAGATCACCTCGTCATCCACATCCACCGGCGCCCGTTCGGCACCTGCCGATTTTTCCGACGCGCCCAGCTTGTCAATGCCGCCCTGCTGCAAGGGCCGGGTTGTCACATAGGTCTTTGTCATCGCGATCACCTCGGCGATCGGGCCAACAAGATAGTGGGCCAGATCAACGACATGGGTGCCAATATCGCCCACCGTGCCCGAGCCTGCGATCTTTTTCTGGAAGCGCCAGGACAGCGGGCCATTTTCATCCGCCGACCAGTCTTGCAGGTAGGTTCCGCGGAAGTTCAGAATCTTGCCGATGCGGCCTTCGTCGATGAATTTCTTTGCCAAGGCCACGGCGGGCGTGCGGCGATAGTTGAAGGCGACCATGTGGATGATGCCGGCGGCCTTCGCCGCAACGGTCATCGCGCGGGCCTCTTCCACGGTGCGTGCAAGGGGCTTTTCGCAGATGATGTGCTTGCCTGCCTTTGCCGCCGCGATGGCGATTTCGGCATGCACATTGTTGGGCGTGCAGATATCAACCACGTCGATATCCGGGCGGTTTACCACAGCACGCCAGTCGCTGCTGGCCTCGTCAAAACCGAACCGCCGGCGGGCCTCTTCGGCGGCCCCGTCGGTGACATCGACCACGACCTTGCGGTGCGGAATGGCCGGAGCGGGCCAGAAGAACATCGGCATCGACGCATAGGCCATGGCATGCGCCTTGCCCATGAACCCGCCACCGATCATGGCGACATTCATCACTTTGGTCATTTTCGGTCTCCGGGAAATGGGGAGAGCCTTCGGGCGGGCGGGGCGCAATCTGCCTGACCGAAGGCTCTGGTTTCGCGCGGGGATGGCCCCCGCGCGGCAGGGATCACTGCATCATCGACTTGATGTTGTCAGTGGCTTCGGTGGAATAGACTTGGGTCCAGGCTTCCAGCAAATTGTCCTTGCTGACGGGAAGTGCTGGCAAGGCGACAAAGGCCGGGGCCTCTTTGCCCAGCAGCGCGTAGCCGGCCAGCTTGGCCTCAACCACGCCCGCATCATACGGACGCTGCGCACCAAGACCCTTGATGAAGCCGCCCTGCGCCATGCTGATCGCCACGTTTTCCCCAAGGTCAACTGTGGTGATGATCAGATCATCGCGGCCCGCAGCCCGTGCGGCGGCGATCACGCCCTCGGCGGGCACGTCCCAGACCGCCCAGATCCCCTTAATTGACGGATTGGCCGTCAGCATTGCTCCAGCAGCTTTTTCGGCATCACCCGAAAAGTCGGGCCCGCCGATGCCCTGTTCATCCACGATCTTGATGTTCGGATAATCGCTGGCAATGGTGGCTTTAAAAGCATCATAGCGCTGCTTGGTCACGAAGAAATCAGCGGCATGGAACACCAGACCGATATCCCCCCCATCCGGCCCCAGGGCTTTTGCCATCAGATGTGCAGAGGCGACGCCGTTGCCATAGTTGTCCGCAGAGACAACCGAGACGTAATCCTTGCCCGCAACAAAGCCTGCGGGGACGTTGTCCATGAATACGAACTTCGCTCCCGCTTCGCCTGCGGCCCGGTAGGCGGCGGCGGTCGCGGTGGGGTCCGTGGGGATCGATACGATGACGTCAGGCGCCTGCGCCATGATGGTTTCAAGGTCGCTGACCTGCTTTTCGGGTTTGAAGCCCGCATCGGTCACGGCAATCACTTCAATGCCCATGGCGGCGAATTGCGTCTGCAAGCCGTTGATTTGGGCGCGGGACCAGTCATTGCCACCGTAGTGCATGACGATTGCGGCGGTGGCCCCCATCTCTTTGATCTTCGCCAGTTCCTCATCGCTGAGCACGACTGTCGAGGGGGCCGAGGGGTCTTCGCCGTTCGGGCCTTTCGACAGCACGGTTTCCTGCAATGCGGCCAGCGCAGTGTCAGGATCGGCAAAGGCGGGGACATTCAGTCCCATGACCAGCGCAAGCGCGGTGGCCGAGCCCAAGAGAGCACGTCTGGTAATCATGATTTCTTCCTCCCAGAGAAGATAAGGGGTCACCCCCCGGTAAAAGGCGTGCGGTTCAGACCGCCATGGCCCGGTTCAAATACTCACGGCTGATCCGCGCCCCTTCGGCAGGGTCGGCCCAAGCGTCAAGTTCGGTACAAACCCAGCCGGCAAAACCCACATCCTTCATCGCCTGAAGTATGGGGTCGGTGGGCACGTCGCCCCGATCAAGCGGGGTGAAGGCGAAGGGCTGTTTCTGAAACCCTTTCAGATGCACATACGAGATTCGCTGCGCGTGATCCCGGATCAGTTGCGCCGGGTCGCCCCCTGCAGCAGCCAGATGCGCCGTGTCGGGGCAAAAGTCGATTGCGGTCAGATCGAAGATCTTGGCAACCTCGGCCGGACCCTCGACGATGGTGGACAGGTGCGGGTGGTAATGCGCGCGCAAAGACCGGGCATCGGCAATCGCCTTGACGCGGTCCAGCGCCGCGCCCAGCTTGTGGTAATCCGCCTCGCGTATTCCGTCGAAACGTTTAGCCCCGCCGCCAACAACCAGATGCGGCGCACCCAGTTCGGCGGCGCGGTCGGCGGCACGGGTCACCCGGGCCAGTTCCTCGGGCAGGATGTCATCAAAGATGAAGTTCCCACCGGCATAGGCGGCAACCAGCGCCAGCCCGTTGTCGGCCAGAAGGCTGCGCATCGCGGCAGCGCTATAGTCCAGGAGGTTGCCGTCAAAGAGCTCGACCCCCTCATATCCAGCCGCAGCGATATCGGCAAAAGCGCGGTCCATCGCCCCAAAGGTCCGATAGCTTAGCTGAGTGATCGAGGTGACCCCCACGGCACTTCCGCCAAGTTCTCCCCAGCAATTGGCGTGATACGCCAGCTTCCACTCAGCCATCTGTGATCCCCTCCCGTTCTCGTGTCCGGCGCGGCCTTGCCCGCTGGGCCGATCTTTCCTCTTGGCCCCATCGGACCGTGGAGGAGTGATTACGCCGGAAATCGGTACAGGTCAACTGTATTTCAGCTTATATAGGCTATCTTTTGTCTTTTATCTGCAAAAGTATTTACTTGAACGGCCGAAGATGGCCATTTATCTCTGTGGAAACACATCAAAGGAGCCGTTTTTGCCGCTGTCCGCCGCCGCCCTTGCCGAATCGAACCGCTCGCGCGGCAAGGGGCGTCCGCGCACCAGCGAAACAGCAGCACCGTCTCTGGTCGAAATCCTGAACCTGATCCGCAGCGAACGTGCCACTACACGGCAGGCGCTGGAGCGGGAAAGCGAGCTGGGCCGGGCTGTGGTGGCGGACCGGCTGCAGCTTTTGTCCGACCTCGGCCTCGTCGATGAAAGCGAGCTTGGACTGGCCACCGGCGGGCGCGCCCCTCGCCTTGTGCGTTTCTCGGCCCGGCGCGGTCTGGTGCTGGTGGCGACACTGGACCAGACGGCAATCGGCGTCGGCGTCTCGGACCTGTCGGGGAACCTTTTGACCGAACACCATGAGGCCGCCGATCTGACCGCCCCAACAGCCCAACTGGCAAGCAGGCTTTCGGCCCTGTTCACCTGGTGCCTGGAGCGTCAGGTCACCCCGACGGCACCCTGGGGCATTTCGCTGTCGGTCCCCGGTACGGTTCCTGCCGGTCGCGATGATGCCTTCATGACGGCTACCCCCCCCGTCCTGCCCGCCTGGGAAGATTTCCCGCTGGTCGAAACCCTTACCCGCCAGTTTGGCGTGCCGGTCTGGATCCGCTCCAGCGTCGAAACCATGACAATGGGCGAATTACACGCCGGGGCGGGCCATGGACTGCGTTCGATGCTGTTCATAAAGGTCGGGCGCCGGATCGGCGCGGGTATCGTGTGTGACGGGCAGCTTTATCGCGGCGCGCAGGGGGCGGCGGGGCTGATCGGTGCGTTGCCGGTCGTCTCTGACGGGGTGACCGGCACGCTGGACATGATGGCCGGATCCGACATGATCCAGCGCGAGGGGTGCGCGGCGGCGGAAGACGGCCGCAGTCCGGTTCTGGCTGATCTGTTCCGGCGCGGGGCCGAGATCACCCCCATCGAAGTATCACAGGCTGCGCAGATCGGCGATCCGGCCGCGTCGGCGATCCTGTCAAAGTCGGGGCATCTGATCGGGCAAGTGGTGGCGACGCTTGCCAACGCTCTGAATCCCGATATGATCGTGCTGTCGGGCACCTTGGTGCAGACCAACGACAACCTTCTGGCGGGGATCCGCGAGGCGGTTTACGGCGCATCCCACCCGCTGGTGACGCGCGACTTGCGGATCATCCGGTCGCAAATGGGCAGTTCGGCGGGGCTGGTGGGGGCGGCGCGCGTGGCCTCCGAAGCGCTGTTCGCACCCGCTTTCCTCAAGGACTGGATCCTTCAGGGCAAACCGACCCTGCACCCCGATTTCGCCACCTTCCGCGCTCACGCCGACAAGACCGAGGCTCCGCCATCGGCCATTGCGCCGCCAGCCGGACAGGGAAGGAGCACAACATGACGATTGCCGGACTTGGCCCCCATGGCGAGCGCGCAGCACCGCCCGAACGGGTCAGCTTGCTGCCCGAGGATATCGCCGCCGCCAAGACGGCCACCCTACGGGTCGCCATCGTGCTGCACACGTTGGACAGCGATTGGACGAGGCTGCAGATTTCCGGCATGCTGGGCATCTTCGGTGACTGCGGCGTGGTCGTGACCGAGGTCGTCGATTGCAGCTTTTCAGCCGATAGGCAGGTGGCCGCACTTGACCGGCTGATCGCGGCGGCACCGGATGCGATCGTGGCCCTACCAGTGGCCAACGAACAGGTCGTGGCGGCCTTCCGGCGAGTTTCGGCGGCGGGCATCCGACTGGTTTTGCTGGAAAATGTTCCGACCGGCCTTCTGCCCGGATCGCACTACACCTCACTGGTGTCGTCGGACAATTTCGGGCTGGGCAAGATGGCCGCCGCCGGGCTAGCTCCGCATCTGGCCGAAGGGGCAGCGGTGGGTGTCCTTGGCTTTGCCGCCGACTTCTTTGCAACCAACGAACGAGAGATCGCCTTCACCAACTGGATGCAGGCCAACCGGCCCGATGTGCGCACCCATGTGCGGCGGTTCGGCGCGATCGAGGAAGCGGCCGATCTGGCCCTGCGGATGATCGCGGATCACCCCGATATCTCGGGCTTCTTCGCGGTCTGGGACACGCCCGCCAATGCGGTGGCGACCCGGCTTGAGTCCGAAGGTCATGCCCCTGCAATGGCCACGGTCGATCTGGGAGAAGATGTTGCCATCGCGCTGGCCGCAGGCCGGCCGTTTGTCAGCGTGGCTGCCCAGCAGCCCTTTCAGCAAGGCGTTGCAGCTGCCCGCACGACGATCCTCGCACTTCTGGGTCGCACGGTTCCGGCCTGGATTGCCATGCCCGGTGTCGCCGTGGCCCGCAGCAATGTGGCCGACAGCTTTCAGATCATCTGGCGAAAACCCGCCCCGCGCGAGGTCTTGCGCCTACTTGGCCTGGCGCCCTGAAGGCAACGGTCGAAGCATCTGTCCAGCGTTGAAGGGCATCGCGGCGAGACCTTCCGCAGTCGCGGTGAAAGTCCGCCATGCTGGGACGCATCGAAGCGAAAACTCCGTCACTCAATGGTGGCTCAGGGCGGAAAGCCGACCGATGGCGGTGCAGCATCTGCAACGCGACTAGAGCGGAAGCGGCCATTCGATCGGTATGTGAACGGGGGTGATCTTGCCGCTGTCCTAGGCGCAAAGAGCCCTTTTCGTCTCGTTGCATTTTCTGCTACTGCCAATACTCGCTGACTGGACGGCCATGACTTTCCGCAATCAACTGCCAGAGGACGTTAGTACGACGCATCCGGTACAACGCTGTGGCCTTCCCGGTGAAGCCGTGAGGGGCTTGATGAATTCTGCGAAAAAATGTTGCGATCGGCAGTATGACCGCCATTATTGCTACCACCGTTGGCCCACGTCCCGAGCGCCGCAGCGCAGATAACCGTATCAACCATCAGGCAGTTGGGATCCACCAAACCGCCTTGCGCTGCAAAACGCCCTTTGCCCACTCCACAGGAGTCCCAGCGATCAACTTCAATCGGTTTGTCCGTTTCTGCATCGACCAGCATTCTCAGAGAGTATGCCCACGCCTTCCCCTGGATAGCGGCCCGGAGACCGGACAGGTGATCGACTGTTCAAGTGTTGTCGTCGTCCAGATATGCGACCAATCGCGCATTGGCGGCGAGAGAGAGAATGCCGCGCAAGCTACCACCATCCAGCGCGCGTGTGCACACCTCCATGTCGCATAGAGGTCGAATAAGGCAAGGTCAGCACAAGAGCGCTGACGTTCGGTGGGCGACACTCCAGAGTCTGCCGCACAACATCAACATCCCCCTTTGCCACATCGACTCCAATCGCAATTTGGATGCGACCGGCATCTGTTTGTGCGAAAACAGACTCCAAAGCTCTTTTGATTGAAATCCGCGCGACGGTCGGAATGACAACCGCTACATCAAAAGGTCCATCGCCAAGACCGTCGGAAAGAGCATAGCCTAAGGAAGAAGCCGGTCCGACACTCACTTCATTCATCACGTTTTAACGCCTCGTTAACTCAATAGGCGCAGTTATTCGGCTGTTTTTCGCACCATCAATTGGTACAGAGGCGCAGATAAGACTCTAATCTTCCTACAAAAAATGGTTGTAAACGCGTCAATGGCAAGTTTAGGCGTCCGAACAGGATCGACGCCGTACGCCAACGGCTCCGACCATAGATAGTCGTCAAAAACCAACAAACCGCCTACCCTTAGCAGCCGGAACCCGAGCAAGGCGTCGAGCAACACGTCCGGGGCTTGATGAGACCCATCGACATACACCATGTCGAACGATGATCTGTGAGCATGGGCGAGGACCGTCAGCACATCGCCAGACTCGCCCTTGTAAATGTGGAGACCAACAGCCCCACCCGTACTTCCCAGCGCAATATCTGCGTTGCGCCTGAAACGGGCCTCAACGGCACCCATGTCTGCTTTCGCGCTGCCGGTTGGGCCGTGCTCAACGCCAACCACCCACGTATCGACGCAATGGGTTCACCTCCGCCGGCTGCATGGATCCGCGAAATCAAATAGCACGCGCTAGCACCCTCATAGGAACCAACTTCCAGGACTTTCCGCAGATTAAACCTCGGAATAACTTGGTCCCATATCGGTTTAGCAGAGGTGCTAAACCAATTGTTTGTGAACTCATACTTCATTTGCCAGCTACCAAACCACTTCACACATCAGCCGACATTCCCCAAGTGACTTGCTTTCTGACGTCACAATCGGCTGACGAGGTCAACCGATCAAGCGCTTTTTGTGCTGCGCATTGTCTGCGGTTGCGGAGGCACCCCGGATCGGTCGGATTAAGCCGCGAGTCTGCGCCTTGTGGCAGCAAGCTCCGCCCCACCATCGTCGTCGGCTCTTACTTCACACACCCGAATGACTGCATGTCCCAGATTGCTGCAGTTGCTACGCTGTGGTTCCTGCAGGCTGCACTCCGCTCATCATGCCGGTCATGCTGCGCCTGCGAGTGGCGATCGAGCAACCCCAAAAAAGTCTGCTTTGTCCGCAAAGTAGCCGTCCACCGAGTTTTCGCGTCGTGGCCATAACCTGCGCCGGATGTTTGACCGACAGAGAGCCAACAGAAGAGTAAGCGCGAATACCCCGAATTCGATTGTTGGATAGAGGTGCTCTGACCTGATCGCTTAAGTGGCAACCAAGTGGCCGTTGCCAATGTCCACCAACGACACACGTTGCGGCGCCTGTCCCGGCGGGTGCAAAGAGCTGGGCAGTTCTGACGCTCTGCGTGGGATGGTCGCGCGCGCGTGGCCAGGGTCGGGGATGGGAACTGCCTCGATCAGCAGGCGGGTATAGGGATGCTGAGGGTTGCCGAAAATCTGCGCCGTCGTTCCAAGTTCGACGATCTGCCCCAGATACATCACGGCGACCCGGTCAGACACATTGTTCACCACTGCCATGTCGTGGCTGATGAACAGATAGGCGACCCCAAACTCGCGCTGCAGATCCTGCAACAGTTCCAGCACGCGCGCCTGGACCGACACATCAAGGGCGGAAACGCTTTCGTCCGCGATGATGAGGTCCGGCTGAAGCGCCAGCGCGCGCGCGATGCAGATGCGCTGGCGCTGGCCGCCAGAAAACTCGTGCGAGTAGCGGTCAAGATGTGCCGCCTCCAGCCAGGCGTTGTCGCAGAACTGATGACTGAGGAATGACAGCCCCTTTCCCCGTCAGCATCAGGCCACACGAACGATCTCGGCCGTTCCAAGGGCCGGGAAGCGGTTCATCAGGGCGATGCGGATCTGGATTTCGGCGGTTTGGCGGTCTGGGTCTCTTGCGGCGATGGGCTCGCCGAAGGACTTGAGACAGCGCATCTTCGCCTCGATCCGGCTTCGGACGTGATATCCCGTCCAGCGCTTCCAGAATGCCCGGCCGTA
>NZ_JANMET010000106.1:0-8369 GCF_031377265.1 Tabrizicola sp.
TCCGGATGACCGATATGCACGAGATTTCGGGCAGCAACGGCGGGTCGAACTGGTGGGACAAGGTGCCATCGAAAGGGCAGGGCTGGGGTGCAGATCAGTGGCGCGAGGCGGGGTTCCGGGCAGTGCCGGGCAGCATCGTGCGGCGGTCGGCCTACATCGGGAAGAACGTCGTGCTGATGCCGTCGTTCGTGAATGTGGGTGCCTATGTCGGTGAGGGGTCGATGGTGGACGGCTGGGCCACGGTCGGGTCTTGTGCACAGATCGGGCGCAACGTGCATCTGTCGGGCGGCGTCGGCATCGGCGGCGTGCTGGAGCCGATGCAGGCGGGGCCGACGATCATCGAGGATGATTGCTTTATCGGCGCGCGGTCCGAGGTGGTGGAGGGCTGCATCATCCGCGAAGGATCAGTGCTGGGCATGGGCGTGTTCATCGGCAAATCGACCAAGATCGTCGACCGGGAAACCGGGGCGGTGATGTATGGCGAGGTGCCGGCGGGATCGGTCGTGGTGGCGGGGTCGATGCCGTCAAAGGGCGGGATCAACCTTTACTGCGCGGTGATCGTGAAGAAGGTCGATGCGCAGACCCGGTCAAAAACCAGCATCAACGAGCTGTTGCGCGACTGACCCAAGGGTCAGGGTACCAGCAACGCGGCGGCAAAGACGGCGGCTTCGGGGCGCGCGGGCGGGCCGTAGCCAAGCACCGGATCAACTGCCAGTTCGGGGAACAGGGCCAGAATCTCGCCGCAGGTTTCGGCATCGTGACCCGCCAGTGTGGCCGGGCCGGGATGGTAGCGTTCGCTCCACAGCCCTTCGCTGCGGATGATCTGATGGCGGTCAAACAACAGGTGGTGATAGGTGACCGGCGCGCCAGCCCGGTGCCGCCGCAACCGGCCAATCTGTGCCAGATGGACGGCCTTGACCAACACCTCGGGCAGGCCGCAACAGAGTTCGGCCCGCCAGATGCAGCCGGTGTTGTGGGGAGACAGGCAGTTCGGCGCTATTGCCCAAAGCGCCTGCCGGAATGCAGACGGCGGCCATTGCGCCCGGCGCGGACAGGGTCCGTGACCCCGTCCAGCGCAGCGGCTGCAACCCGTCATCCATCGTGACCACAAGATCGCCGACCAGCGGGTCTTCGACGGCGACGGGGCCGAGGGCGGTGTCGATCCGGGTGCCCGCGACAAAGCAGGGCAGGACCTGACCTTTGACAAAGCCCACATCGGTTACGCCCTTTTCGTTGATCACCTCGTAGGAAAAGCTGGCCTCGCCGGGGGCGTCGGTAGCATCGCTGATCACGGTGATGGTGCCATCGGCGTTGACCACGATCTCCAGCCCCGAGGGCAGGGTGATGTGGCTGCCTTCCTGCACCGGAATGCTATTGATCTTGGTGATGGTCAGTTTTCCGCCCGAGACGTTAAGGTCATTACCGATCAGATCGACACTGACCTTGCCGTCATGGCCGATCTCAAAACTGTCATCCTCGGCCACCACTTCGGTCTGGATGGAATCGCCCGCGATCTACAAATTGCTGTCATAGGCCGCGTCGCCACCGTCAGCGATGCCGATTTTGATCGTGTTTTCTTTGCCGGGAACCACCACTGCCTTCAGCGTCAGGGTGACGGTGAAGCCGTCCATCTCGGTGTTGTACTGTTCCTTGGCGTTGTCGACATAGCGATCGCCATTCGAATTCGGGTTGATGTTGTCGATCGAGATGTCGCCGTTGCCAACCGTGAGAACCGCCTTTTCACCGTTGACCCAAATCCCCACCGCATCGTTGAAGCCCGAGCCTACATATTCCAGATACTCCCTGGACGAGAAGGTGATCTGCATGGTCAGAACCGAGCCCAGAGGCACGAACTTTGCCTCCAGTATCGCGGCGTCATAGGTTTTGGCGCCGGCGATGGCGTTCAGGTCCTTGTCATTGTCCACGCCCTTGGTGTCGGTGGTGCGTGACGCGGTCTGGTTCGCCTTGCCCTTGCTGTTGGTGAAGTCGCCGGCCTTGCCGGTGGACAGGATCACCCCGGTGTCGGAGGGGGTGACGCCAGGGGCCCCAGACAGCCCGTCGCTGTAGACCCCGGCCGAGGCAGCGTCGCCTGTGTAGGTGGCGGAAACGATCTTGATGCCGCTGCCAAACATGGCATCCGCCATCTTCACGGCGCTGACCACGGTGGTGACCGGAAGCATTGTCGCGCTGACCGTTGCGCCCCCCCTTTTCCGTCTGACCGTTGCGAGGGTGGCACGGAAGGACTGCCGAACCCCTAAGCCTCGCGGCAAAAATTACTGTGAATTTTCAGGGTTGAGCGGTCGCTTCGCCCCGGAACGGTGATTTGTCCGTCTGGCGCAGGTTTTCGTCCGGACCGAGGAAGCGCGCCAAAGCCTGATCCGGCATATCCGACCGGCAACAAGCAGGTGGGCGATGCAGGATCAGATGTTGGACGCAGGCTATGACCGGGCGGCGGGGGGGTGGGCCGAAGGCTTGCGCCGTCTTGGCTATGACCGGGCGTACCGGGTGTTCCTGCGCCGGGTTCTGGCGCAAGGCCATGCTCGGGTGTGCGACGTGGGAACCGGAGCTGGTGATCTGGCGCTGGCCTATGTGGCGGTGATGGGCGCACCGGAGGATCTGGTGCTGGTCGATGCGTCAGCCGGGATGCTGGCCGTGGCCCGCGAACGCCTTGGCCGGGGGCGACCCGTCAAGGCACGGCTGGGCCAGTTTGACGATGCGGCGGGGTTCGATCTGGTGCTGGCCGGGCATGTGATCGAACATTGCCCGGATCCGGGTCTTGCGATGCGGCAATTGGCGCGGCTGGTACGGCCGGGCGGGCAAATCGTGCTGATCGTCAGCAAGCCGCATTGGTGCCAGTGGCTGATCTGGCTGCGCTGGCGGCATCGCTGGTTTTCGGCAACCAGCATCGTGGAACTGGCCGAGGCCGCCGGGCTGTTGCCCGATACGACACTTCCGTTCGAGACCGGGGCGCCGCGGCGGACCAGTCTTGGCTATCTTTTTACCAAACCCAAAGGAGAGACCAAATGATTATTGCAATTGTGGATTTCAGTGTGGCACCCGAAAATCAAGCCGTGGCGCTGAACATATTGGCCGGAGACGGAGTTGCGGCAACGGCGATCAAGGGCAACCTTGGCTTTCGCGCCTTTACCGATGCGGGCAGCAAGACCCATGTCGGCTTGATGCACGAATGGACGGATCAGGCGGCGTTTGACGCTTATGTCGCCTCGCCGGGGTTTGCCACCGTGGGCGCGCAGTTGCGGCCGCTGATGACCGGCGCGCCGACAAGCCGGCGGTTTGAGGCGACCCTTTACGAAACGGTGCGTTAGCAGCAGTCTGGGGGAATGAACGTGCCCCCGGCCTTTACCGTCAACCGGGAGTTCCCGGTGGCCCCACCTGCCGATTTCCGGATCGGCAGGCACTACCTTTTGTATGCCCGCGCCGGCAGTATGCGGCTGGAACAGGGCGGGCGGCAATGGTCTTTGCCCCCGGCCCGCGCGGCGCTGATTGCGGCGGATGTGCCGATCAGGGTGACGATTGCGCACCCCTTGCTGGCCTGTTCGGTGCTGTTTGACGCACAGCGGTTTGCCGCCCCGCCTGCCAAGCTGGCGGTGTTCGAGATGACGGCACTGGCGCGCGAGCTGGTGCTGGCCTGCCGGGATTTTGGCGATGATGCCGTGCATCCGCCGATAGCCGAACAACTGTTCACAACGCTTGCCGCAGTCACCTGGACGCTGTCGGAACGGCAAAGTCCTGCGGTGCTGCCGGTCGGCCGGTCTGCCGCCGTGCAGCGCGCGCTGGCCTTTACCGAGGCGCATTTGGACGAAGCTTTGAACTTTGACGACGTGGCGGCGGCGGCAACGGTGACGCCCCGGTCCCTGTCGCGGCGGTTTGCGGACGAGTTGGGCCTGCCTTGGGGTCAGGCGTTGCGACGGATGCGGATGATCAAGGCGGGCGAAGATCTGGCGATGACCGGCGCGCAGGTGACGGGAATTGCGCTGTCGGTGGGGTACAGTTCGGTGTCGGCCTTCAACGCGGCATTCCGGGAGTTTTCCGGGAAAAGCCCGACGGCCTATCGCGATGACATCCGCGACCGGGCATTCTGATCATTACTTAGGTATTGCCCTAAGTGTAGCGGAATGTTAGTTAGGGATATGCCTAATCAACAACCTCTCGACACGATCTTTCAGGCCCTGTCCGACCCCACCCGCCGTGCGGTTCTGGACCGGCTGGCGACCGGCCCCGCAACGACCGGGGCCCTGGCCGAACCCTTTGACATGGCGCTGCCGTCCTTCACCCAGCATCTTGGGGTGTTGGAGCGGTCGGGGCTTGTCACCTCGGACAAGGCCGGGCGGGTGCGGACGTACCGGCTGGCCCCTGCCCCATTGGCCGAGGCGGAAGGCTGGCTTAGTCAGCGGCGCGCGATGTGGGAAGCGCGGCTGGACCGGCTTGATGCGCTGCTGTTGTCGCAGCGCGATGATCGCATTGTCAGGGGGGTCAAATGACCGCTGATGCAGCAAAGGTGAAAGGCCCCGCGTCCTACTTTCCGTCGATCGAGCGGGCCTATGGCCGTCCCATCGCGGAATGGCAGGCAATGCTGCGGGCGCTGCCTGCGATGACCCATATGCAGATGGTCGCCTGGCTTAAGGAAACGCACGCCATGGGCCATGGCCATGCCAATGCGCTGGTCGCCCAGACCCTGGCCGAGGACAAGCAACGAAACACCTGAGGAGTGCCGATGATGACCGATTTCGACCCCAAGATGGACCTGGTGCTGGAACGCTATATCGCCGTGCCGCCGCAAAAGGTGTGGGCCGCCTGGACGGTGCCCGACATCCTGATGCAATGGTTCACCCCCGCGCCGTGGAAAACCGTCGCCTGCGAGATCGACCTGCGGCCCGGCGGCAAATTCCGTACCGTGATGCAAGGCCCCGATGGGGAAAGCAACGACGGCACCGGCTGTTATCTGGAGGTAGAGCCTGACCGCAAGCTGGTCTGGACCAGCGCTTTGGGTCAGGGGTACCGGCCGAACGTGCCACAATACGGGGTGCCGACCTTCACCTGCCTTCTGGAACTGACGCCGAAAGGCGGCGGCACGGTCTACCGCGCCACTGCGGTGCATGGCACCGAAGCGGATGCCAAGATCCATGCCGACATGGGCTTTGCCGATGGCTGGGGGGCGGCGCTGGATCAGTTGGTGGCGCTGATGTCGCGTTAGGCTGTTGGACGCGAGGGGGCTGCCGGGTTGCCAGATAGGCTCGATCCTCCGTTCTGCACGGGCAGAGGGGCGGCGTCTCGCGGAACGCAGCGCTTGGGGCAGGCGGGTTGTCCCTGCCCCGTGGCGCAGCGCAGGCAACAAGCCCACGCTCCGCCGGGTTGACTTCATGCCGGGGGGTGGGTCATTTCGGTCTGAACGGTCTGCAGGAGCGCGCGCGATGGACGAGACGGAGATGAACCAGACGGCCAAGCCGGAAAAGATCAAGCGCCCGCAGCAGGTGTTCACGCTGGTGGTCGAAGTCGGGCGCAAGGCTGGCGACGGGCTGCCGGACAAGGCCACCGGGGCGGGGCTGATCATCTATGCCAGCGGTGTCGATGAGGCCGAGGCGGTGCGCGAAACCGTGGCAATCCTGAAGGAGGCCGACCTTGCACCGCTGGACGTGGCGGGCCACGGCACGCTGGAGGAACGGCTGAAGGCCGGCGACGAGGTTGGCGAGGACGAGCGCGCGCTGATGGCGCGGGCACTGGCCGAAAACTCGGTTATCGTGGCCGAGATGACGCCGTTTTTCGACTGAGACGCAAATCTGCGGCGATCAGGCCAAAGCCCAGCCTTGCGGTCGGGCTTTGGCCGGTGATCAGCGCGGGGCGCCGGTCAGGAGGCAGTTCAGGGCGCGACTTTCAGGGTGACTTCGGTGTTCACGGTGCTGCTGACATACAGCGTGGTCGGTTGACCCGGAAAGCTGTTCACCTGTGTCGAGACGTTGATGTCGGTGATCCGGCATTCTGCCGCGATGGTGGCCAGCAGGTCATCACATTCCTTGGCCGCGCGGGCATAGAGCGCGCGGCGATAGTCCTTGTCGGCCTGATCCAGCGCTTCGGGGCTTTCGGATGCGACCGGGGCGTTGATCGAGTAGCTGACACTGATGATGACCGGACCACCCGCTACCGGCGTGGGCGCGTCTTGCGCAAGGGCAGGCAGGCAGGGCAGGACGGCAAGGGCAAGGGTCAGGCAGGCAACACGCATGGGGGCTCCGGTTCAAAGGTCTTTGGCGTTGGGTAGCATGGTTTTGACGCGGCATGGCAGCGAATTCTTGGCGGCGTGCCGCTGCGGTTGCAGCGCAGGTGCCGGGGCGGTAGGACTTTGGCGAACGCAGTGAAGGATGCCCGCCCGATGACCCCGCTTGACCCTGCCGACCTGACCGCCCGACTGATCCGCTGTGCCTCGGTCACGCCCGCCGAGGGCGGGGCGCTTTCGCTGCTGCAGGGGGTGCTGAGCGACGCGGGGTTTGACTGCACCCGGGTGGACCGGGGCGGCATCGCCAACCTTTATGCGCGCTGGGGGACGAAGGGCGCGAACAAGGCCTTCGGATTTAACGGTCATACCGATGTGGTGCCGGTGGGCGATGCGGCGGCCTGGACGCAGGACCCGTTCGGCGCGGCGGTGGTTGACGGCTGGATGTACGGGCGCGGCGCCACTGACATGAAATCGGGCGTCGCGGCCTTTGCGGCGGCAGCAGTGGATTTCGTGCGGACAACCCCGCCAGACGGCGCGGTGATCCTGGCCATCACCGGCGACGAGGAGGGCGAGGCCGAACATGGCACCGTGGCGCTGCTCGACTGGATGGCCGCGCAGGGCGAGCGGATGACCCATTGTCTGGTGGGCGAGCCGACCTGCCCCGACGAGATGGGTGAGATGATGAAGATCGGGCGGCGCGGCAGCCTGACCTGCTGGTTCACCGCCACCGGCGTGCAGGGGCATTCGGCCTATCCGCACCGCGCGAAAAACCCGATGAGCGCGCTGGTGCAATTGATGGCGCGGCTGGAGGCGGAGCCGCTGGATCAGGGGTCGGCGCATTTCGACGCCTCGACGCTGGCGATCACCACCATCGACTGCGGTAATCCGGTGACCAACGTGATCCCGGCGCGTGGCACCGCGACGGTAAACATCCGCTTCAACGATCTGCATTCGGGGGCGTCGGTGTCGGACTGGCTGCGCGGCCATGCGGCGGCAGTGGCGGCGAAGACGGGGGTGGCGATCGCGGCCCGGATTTCGATTTCCGGCGAAAGCTTTCTGACCCCGCCGGGGGCGTTGTCGGCGCTGATCGCGCGGGCGGTGGAGGCAGAGACGGGCCGGGTGCCCGTCGCCTCAACCTCGGGCGGGACGTCGGATGCGCGGTTTGTGAAGGATCATTGCCCGGTGGTGGAATTCGGGTTGGTCGGGCGCACCATGCATCAGGTGGACGAACGGGTGGAAGTGGCACAGATCCATCAGCTGAAGGCGATCTACGGGCGGATCCTGCGGGATTACTTCGCATGATCGAGATTGCGGTGACGCGGGATATTGCGGCCTGCAGGGCACTGCGCCGAACGGTGTTCATCGAGGAACAGGGTGTCAGCGAGGCCGACGAGGTGGACGATCTGGACGATCAGGCGATCCACCTGCTGGCGACGGATCAGGGCCGGCCGGTCGGATCGGCACGGCTGCTGATCACGGGCGAAGTGGGCAAGGTGGGCCGGGTCTGTGTGCTGCCGGCGGCGCGCGGGACGGGGCTGAGTGCGGCGCTGATGCGGGCGGCGGTGGCGGAGTTGCGCACAGTGCCGGGGGTGCGGCGGGTGAAGCTGGGGGCGCAGACGCAGGCGCTGGCATTTTACGCGCGGCTGGGGTTCACCGCCACCGGGCCCGTGTATCTGGACGCGGGCATTGCGCATCGGGACATGGTGCTGGATCTGTAAGGGCGGCGCTGGTTGGTGCGTCGAAGCCTCTGGCGGGAGTATTCTTGCAAAGAGCAAATCGCTGGGTGCGGGGGCGGGGTTGCGGTTGGGCCGGGCGATCCCATCTTTGTGCGCAAGGAGGCCGCCATGACAAGAACCCGGTTTGAGATGATTTCCGATGAGGTGACCGGCTGGCCCGGTATCGTGACCGGGCGGGGGCGGTTTGGCGCGGTGACGTTTTCCTATGGCGCGCGCGAGGTCGGGCATGTGCATGGATCGAGCCACGCCGACCTGCCGTTTCCGACCAGGCTGCGCCACGAACTGGTGGCGGCGGGGCGGGCCGAGCCGCATCACTTTCTGCCCGACAGCGGTTGGGTGACGGTGCCTTTGGCCGGGGACGGGGTGGCGCGGGCGCTGGAGTTGTTTGCGCTGAACTACGATCT
>NZ_JANMET010000110.1:0-4879 GCF_031377265.1 Tabrizicola sp.
ACAACCTTGCCCCTTGGCCACCACCACCTCGACACCCAGCCGCGTTAGCAGCCGGATCGTGGCATTGTTGATATCGGTGTTCAGCGCCTTTTGCGCACAACCGGTCATCAGCGCCACGCGCATCCGGCGCTGGCCAACCGCCTGAAAGACCTGGGGATCGTCGTTGCGGCTGACCGGCGGCAGGCGGGCCGGTGCCATGTCGAGCATAGCGCGCAGCCGGGCATCGGGCACCAGCCGCCGCAGCGGTTTGGCCAGACGCGCCGCGAACAATGCCAACCGGAACCGCCCCGGATAGGGGATCACCCGCGCCAGCACCGCGCGCAGCATCCGGTCCACGAACGGCCGCTGGTAGGTGGCCTCGATATACTCGCGGGCCTGGTCCACCAGATGCATGTAATGCACCCCGGACGGGCAGGTGGTCATGCAGGCCAGACAAGACAGACACCGGTCGATATGCTTGACCGTCAGCGCATCGGCCGGGCGACCCTTCTCCAACATGTCCTTGATCAGGTAGATCCGGCCGCGCGGGCTGTCCAGCTCGTCGCCCAGCACCTGATAGGTGGGACATGTCGCCGTGCAGAACCCGCAATGCACGCAGGTGCGCAAGATCTCGTTCGATCGGGCGATGGCAGGCTCGCGCAACTGCTCGGGGGTGAAAACCGTTTGCATCAGCCCATCATCCCCTGGTTCAGAATTCCGCGCGGGTCGAACTGCGCCCTCAGGCCGGTCGACAGCCGCGCCAAGGCCGGCTCCTCAGGCGGAAACGCCGGGCCATCACCGCTGCCCCGTACCCGCGTGGCGTGCCCCCCCGGCAGCGCGCCGCGAATGGTCGCCGCCGGTGTCGCCTCATCCACCAGCAGCCACACCAGCCCACCGGCCCAGTCCATCACCACATCCCGCGTCACCGGGCCCAGCGCCGCTAAAACCCCCGGCGCATCGGAAGGCTTCACCGACAGCCGCCACACCGCCCCCGCCACCCCGGCAAAGGCCGACACGTCACGAATGCCGCGCCACAGCGCCGCGCCCTCGATCCGCTCCCAACCGGGACCCAACCTCTCAGCCAGCGCACCGGCACGGTACGCGACCGATCCCGCCAGCCCCTCAACCCTGATCAGCGCCCCGCCGCCCGGCGTCCACGCCGCACCAGACACGTCAAAGGGCGACCCCATCGCCGCTGCCAATGCAGCGACAGCCGCCGCCGCATCCAGACCCTTGCAGCACAGCGTCGCTTCCGCCTCGGGCACCGCTTGCACCTTGAAGCTGACCTCGCTCAGCACCCCCAGCGTGCCTTGCGACCCCGCCATCAGCTTGACCAGATCATAGCCGGTGACATTCTTCATCACCCGCCCGCCGTTCTTCACGATCACGCCCGCACCATCGATGAACCGCACGCCCAGCAGGCTGTCGCGGGCGGCCCCGACCTGCACCCGGCGCGGCCCGCTGGCATTGGCCGCCACCACGCCACCAATGGTCGACCCCCCCTCGCGCCCCAACAGCCCGCGCAGGTCCGGCACCTCGAAGGCCAGCCGCTGCCGCTCGCCCGCCAGCACCGCCTCGACCTCTGCCACCGGCGTCCCCGCCCGCACCACCAGCGTCAGCGCCCCCGGCTCATACAACTCCACGCCCGCCAGCCCGCCGGTTTCCAGCACCACACCGGGTGCCAAGCCAATAGCGCGCGTCCCACCGCCGCGCACCACAACCGGCCCCGCTGCCGCACGGATCGCTTCCGCCAGCTCTGTCTCGTTTCCCGGCCGCATGGGCTTCCTCTTCTCCAAATATCCCGGGGGTGCGGGGGCTGGCCCCCGCTCCGCCAGGTCAGGCATCCCGCCGCGCGGCCGTCACCGCCAGTGGAAACACCTTCGCGGGGTTCAACAGCCATTTCGGGTCGAACACGTCCTTCACCCGCATCTGCGCCTCCATATCAGCGCCGGAAAACTGCACACCCATCAGATCGCGCTACTCGATCCCCACGCCATGCTCGCCGGTCAGACAGCCGCCGACCTCGACACACAGCTTCAAAACTTCGGCCCCGAACCGCTCGCAGGTTTCCAGATCGCCGGGCTTGTTCGCATCATACAGGATCAAGGGGTGCATGTTGCCATCCCCGGCATGGAACACATTGCCCACCGCCAACCCAAAGTCCTTCGACATCTCGCCAATCCGGCGCAACACGAACGGCAGGCTCGACACCGGGATGGTGCCATCGAGACACATGTAATCGGAAATCTTGCCAATCGCGCTGAACGCCGACTTGCGGCCCAGCCAGATGCGTTTGGCCTGCGCCTCATCCGCCGCCTCGATCAGGGCGACAGGATTGTGGCGCAGCGCAATCGCCTTGATCAGCGCCAGCTGCTCGTCGATCTCTGCCCCCGATCCCTCGACTTCGACGATCAGCAATGCCTCGCAATCGGGGTATCCGGCATGGGCGAACTCTTCGCAGACCCGGATCAGCATCCGGTCCATGAACTCGATGGCCACCGGCAGAACACCCGCCTTGATGATGTCGGCAACACAAGCCCCGGCGACCTCGCTCTGGTCAAAACCCAGCAACATCGGCCGCGCGCCCTCGGGCTTTGGCAGGATGCGCAACCACGCCTCGGTCACCACGCCCAATTGCCCTTCGGACCCGCAGACCACGCCCAACAGGTCAAGCCCCCCGGCATCGCTCCACGGCCCGCCGATCTCGACCACCGTGCCGTCCATCTGCACCAGTGTGACACCCAAGAGGTTATTCGTTGTCACCCCGTACTTCAGGCAATGCGCCCCGCCCGAATTCATTGCGATATTGCCAGCAATCGCACAAGCCAGCTGGCTGGAAGGATCGGGCGCGTAAAAGAATCCATCCGCCTCCACCGCGCCCGTCACGCTCAGATTGGTGCGCCCCGATTGCACGCGGATAAAGCGGTTGGCGTAATCCGTCTCCAGCACTGCATTCATCCGTGCCACACCAAGGATCACGCAATCCGCCGTCGGCAATGCCCCGCCCGCCAAACTGGTGCCAGAGCCGCGCGGCACCACTGGCACACCCTCCTCGAAACACACCCGCAGCACGGCAGAAACCTCTGCCGTACTGCGCGGCAGAACCGCCACCATTGGCGGGCAGCGATAGGCGCTGAGCGCGTCGCACTCATACACGCGCACCTCCGCCTCGTCCTCGATCACCGCATCGGCGGGCAGAACCTGACGCAGGCGCGCCACGATCCGCGCTTTGCCCGACAGCACGGCCCGGTTTGGCAGCGGCATGTCCATGATCGACGCCTCCTGATGATTGGTAAAGAATTATAACCAATTTTGCCCGATGACAAGGGCAAACGCGCCCCATACTGTCGCGGCCATGGACATTCTCGCCCACCTCGGCCCGTTCGCCCCGCTTGATGCGGCGGCTGTGGGGTTTATCGTTGTGGTCTGGCTGCTGACCGGATGGCTGACCGAACACCCGCCCACCCAGCGACCTTCCGTGACGGTCCTGATGGAGGATTATCGCCGCGACTGGATGCGCGCCTTCGTCACCCGCCAGCCACGCATCTTCGATGGCACCGTGATCGAAAGCCTTCGGCAGGGCACCGCGTTCTTCGCGTCCGCCTCGCTGATCGCGATCGGAGGCGGGTTGGCGATGATCGGCAACGTGGGCACGGTGACCAACCTCGCGGGCGCGCTCAGCATCGAAGCAAACCCCGCCGCAGTGCCGCTGAAAATCCTGCTGGTTGTGGGCTTTCTGTCCAACGCGCTGCTGAAATTCGTCTGGTCGAACCGGCTCTTTGGCTATTGCTCGATCCTGATGGCGGCCGTGCCAAACGATTCGACTGATCCCTTGGCCTATCACCGCGCCTCGCAGGCCGCAGAGATCAACATCACCGCCGCGCGCAGCTTCAACAGCGGCTTGCGTTCCATCTACTTCGCCCTCGCGGCGCTCGGGTGGCTGATCGGTCCGCTCGGCCTGGTGCTTGCCACGCTGGCGGCGGCCTCGGTCCTCATTCGCCGCGAATTCGCCTCGCGCTCCCGGGTGGTGATGCTGAACCGTTAGCCATCCACCACATTGACTGATACGGCCCGTCGCTGGCCTTCGGTCAGTTTTTCCGCAACAAACCGCACCGCGACACTGAGCCTCAAGGGCTTTCGCAACTCCTCGCCAACCTGCAGGCCCCCCGCCTTCTGCATCGCCTGCAGTTCGGATCGCGACAGCCTCAATCCGCCCGCCAACAGCCGATCCAGCCGGTGGCCGGTCGCAACCTCGGCCACAATGCACAGCTCGATGACCGACCACTGCTGCTGCCAAATGCTGACCGACTTGATGATCCTCACTTCCGCCGGGGTATCGATCTGGTTGCAATGCCTTTTCAGCAACCCGACATCCATCTCCAGTTTTCTGACCCACTCGGGATCACTGCCGTGCATGGCCTGAAGGTCGGCCGCAGCAATCGATGCAACTGGCACGCGCGCAAGAACCGGCAGGTTCCACGTTCGGTCGCAGGCTTGGCATTTGTATATCAGCCATGCATCGAGCCGCCTTCCGTTGGCGTTCAGCCTGATCTTGCCGCTTGACCGAAACAGGCGGGCCCGCCCGCAAGTGCTGCAGTTCCTTTTCGGGCGGGGTGGGGTGACGGGATCCACCCGCCAGACGACAGTAACGATACCAGTCATGTTGCCGTGGCCTTCCAGCTGGAAGTTCGCCACGGCGACAGCAGAGATCACCCGATACGGGTGCGGACTGGCAGGGGGTCAGGGGGACGGCAGGGTCAGTCAGACCACATCCGGGCGCAAGATTTGCAACGCCAATCCGGTCTGAGGCCATCCACCCGGCGAACGCTTCACGCGCCCGAAACGCGGTTCGCGTTTCTGGCGCAGGTTCGGGTGTTGCTGCTCGGACCGGACGTTACGA
>NZ_JANMET010000121.1:0-22496 GCF_031377265.1 Tabrizicola sp.
TCAGATCGCGGCCACCGGCATGGCGGCGCAGCAGATGAAAGTCGATGTTGTGTCCAACAACCTCGCGAACATGTCGACCACGGGCTACAACCCACGCCGCGCAGATTTTGCCGATCTCACCTATCAGCAGATGGCACGCCCAGGCAGCGTCACTGCCGAAAACGGCGCAATGCTTCCCACCGGCATCCAAATCGGCCTCGGGGTGCGCCCGGCTTCGGTTTCGGTGATTCTGGGCCAGGGTCCGTTGGAGCCGACGGGTGCTGACCTCGATCTCGCAATCGACGGCAACGGTTACATCGAGGTGACGCTGCCATCAGGCGCATCGGCTTATTCTCGCGACGGCGCACTAAAGCGGTCTGCTGACGGGCAGATCGTCACCTCAGACGGCTACCCTGTTGCCCCGGGGATCACCATCCCATCGGATGCCCGCGGTATCACCATTACCCCAATGGGCGAAGTCTATGCCGATTTCGCGGACCGTGTAGATCCCGAATTGCTGGGAGAGATCACCCTGACATCCTTCATCAATGAAAAGGGTCTTGAGGCAATCGGATCCAACCTTTTCCTTGAAAGTCCTGCCTCGGGCGGGCCGACAACGGGGCAACCGGGGCTCGATGGCCTTGGCACGCTGCGGCAGGGCTATCTTGAGGGTAGCTCAGTTGACGCCGTGCGCGAGGTGACTGAGCTGATCAAGGCGCAGCGCGGGTACGAGTTGAACGCCAAGGTAATCACCGCCGCTGACCAGATGCTATCAGCCACTACGCAGGTGCGCTGATGTGGCGCCTGATTTCGGCGGTGCTGCTGGTCCAGCCCGCATTTGCCGACACCGTGGTTGCCACCCGTACAATCCGCGCCCAGTCGGTGATCGGACCAGAGGATCTGACCATGGTCCAAGCAGAGGTGCCCGGTGCCTTGTCAGATCCCGGGCTGGCACTCGGGCAAGAGGCTCGAGTTACGATCTATGCCGGTCGGCCGGTGCATGCGGCGGACCTTGGTGCTCGGGCATTGATCGATCGCAATCAAGTGGTTCCGCTGATCTACCTTGCGGGTGGGCTGGCGATTTCGACAGAAGGCCGGGCCATGGGGCGCGGCGGCGAGGGCGATGTGATTGCAGTGATCAACCTCGCCTCAAAGACAACGGTCAGCGGTCGGGTTGGTCCGGACGGCGCAGTCTATGTGGGATTGGAGAACTAGAGAGCCATGATGCGCAGCATTTTACTCATCACCTTCGTTCTGGGCGGTTGCGGCAAGCTAAGCCAGGTTGGCCGCGCACCAGAGTTCTCGCCGCTTGCTGGCGGCGATCAGTTCTCGGCGATGTATTCTTCCAACATGCCGGAGGACGTGGTGCCGCAAGGCCTGTCTGACGGATCCTCGCTCTGGGCGGCAGGCACGGATTCGCTGTTCGGTGACCGAAGGGCAGCGCAGCGCGGTGATATCCTGACCGTGGTGATCGAGATCGATGATCAGGCGACGATTTCGAATTCGTCGGGTCGCAGCCGCAGCGGATCGAAGAAATCCGGCCTGCCTGAGTTTTTGGGAATCCCGCAACGGATCGACGAAGCCTTGCCTGATGGCGCAAGCATTGGAAAGGCGTTCGAGTCCGAATCGTCGTCCACGTTCAAAGGCAATGGCAACGTCGCCCGCCAGGAACAGCTGACACTGCGGGTCGCCGCAACAGTTGTGGAGGAACTGCCGAATGGCGTTCTGCGGATCGAAGGTCAGCAGGAGGTGCGGGTGAATTTCGAACTGCGTGAGTTGATCGTCACAGGATATGTGCGCCCGATCGATGTGTCGCGGCAAAACGAAATCACCTATGATAAGATCGCCGGAGCACGCATTTCGTATGGCGGTCGGGGCCAGATTACCGATGTGCAGCAGCCGACCTATGGTCAGCAAGCCGCCGAAATCGTTCTGCCGTTCTGACCGGGATGAAAAAGGTTCTTCCCCTTCTACTGGCGCTTTTGGGCCTTGGCGGCGGTGTCGCGGCCGGCGTCTTCCTGCGACCGGCACCCGAAGATCCGCATGCCGAATCCACTGTGGCCGAAGACGAAGGAGCACAGGAAGAAGCTGCTGACGAGGAGGCGCTTCCGGAATATGTCAAGATGAACAACCAGTTCGTTGTGCCCGTGGTGGAAGACGGGCGCGTACGGGCAATGGTGGTTCTTGCGCTCAGCCTTGAGGTGAGCAATGGCAGCACAGAGGCCACCTATGCGCGCGAGCCAAAACTGCGCGATACCTTCCTTCAAGTCTTGTTCGACCATGCCAACGTTGGTGGTTTCAACGGTTCGTTCACCGATGGTTCCAACCTTGTCATCTTGCGCGAAAGCCTTAAGGAGGCCGCTGTGGTCATCCTCGGGAACGTAGTCACCGACGTCCTGATCACCGATATCGCCCGCCAGGATGGATGACTGCGGCATGGCCCCCATCCGTCAAAAGTGGCGACGCGCCCTCTGCACCGGGAATTCGGCAGTGAAAGTGCTGTAGGTTCGCTGGCGGTTGTGCCCGAATGTGGAACGCCATAGCGGGCGAACTCAGCCCTACTTCAGCCGCTCCACGATCCCCCGAAGTGCTTGCGTTCTGCCAAAAGCGAGCGATGCCGCAGCCTTAGCCTGCATCCATTCCGCGGTTTGACGCGCGATGACGGCGTTCAGCCCGGCCCGCCGAAGATCGGCCCAGCGCTGATAGTTGAGCGCCACCAGGCCTGCTGCGATTGCGGGCAGGTCGGTGGGCGCATCGGATGCTGTCAGCGCGGCAAGCTGCATCTGGCTTTTTTCGCGCGCTGCCGACGCGTGGCGCAGCGCTTGCAACCGGCTGTCGAGGACCAGTTGCGTGATGTCGCCTAAACGGGACAGATCCTTTGACGCACTCATCTCCGTTTCACCCGCTTGCGCATTGCATCGGCAAAGCGGATCGCCGCCGCCACGGTACGATAGTGTTCGGGACGGATCTCTTGGCCGAGATCGACAGACGCGAACATCGCCCGTGCAGTTGGCGGGTCACTGTGAATCGGTACGCCGTGTTCGGCAGCCCGTTCGCGAATGCGCTGAGCAATCTCATCAGTACCTTTCGCCACGCAAATCGGCGCCCGGCCCTGCGCCCGGTCCCATCGCAGGGCAACCGCATAGTGCGTAGGGTTCACCACGATGACATCGGCCTTAGCGACATCCGTCAGCATCCGGTTTGTCGCCACTTCTTGCGCCCGCTGGCGGCGCGAGGCCTTCATGTGCGGATCGCCCTCGCTTTCCTTGAATTCGTCCATCATTTCCTTGCGCGACATTCGGTTGCGCTGTTGGTGAAGGTGTCGTTGCCACAGGAAATCGGCCCCGCCCAACACCAGCGTCACCAGAAAGATGATGGATAGAAACTCCACCGTCAGCCGTGCAAGAAGCGCAGTGGAGAGTAGCGGTTCCAGATAAACACTGGCGAAGATATCTTCGGCCCGATAAGTGAAGTATTTGTAAAGAATGAAGGAAACCAGCAGCAGCTTGACAGTGCTCTTGCCGAACTCAGCCAACCCTTCGGTTCCAAATTTATGCTTCATCGTCGCGATGGGAGAGATCCGCGAGAGTTTTGGCGCCAGCTTGCCAGGTGCCACGACAAAGCCCTTAGTGGCGAAAATCACCAGCAACACGATTGCAATCGGCACCATCAAAGTGGCCATGACCGGCAACGCGAGGGCCAGCATCAAGCCTCCGATCGGGCCGGATGCACTGGTCGAAATCAGCCGTGACAGACTGTCGGACTGGTCAAACAGCACCATAACTGCGGTGCCAGACGTCTCAAATGCCCAAGGTCCGAAGCCGGCAAAGGCGGCCACGAAGCCGGCAAAGCTGGCCGCCGCCAGAAGATCTGCTGATCGAGGAATATCTCCATCCTGACGGGCCTGATCCAGGCGTTGCTGAGACGCGTCATGTTCCTTTTCAGCGCTGTCGCTGTCTTCCTCACTCATGGCGGCACCATGAAGGGCGCAGCCAAATGCGCACCAAAAGCCTGTAACCACACCGCAAGGAGCATCGGCGTCGCGATCATCAGCATGGCAAGCGCCCCCAGAGTCAACGCCGGCGCTCCAACGAAAGAAACCATCAGTTGCGGCATCGCCCGGTTGATCGCCCCCAACGCCAGATTGTAGATCATCGAGGCGATCACGAAGGGAGCAGCGAGGGAGAACGATAGGCTGAATGTCGCAGCCACCAGCGACAGCCCCCAGTCTGCCACATCGGCCGGGTCCGGCAGCGTGCCTTGGGGCAAAATGTCATATGACAGGATCATTAGTTCCGCAGCGCGGACGTGCAGACCCGCGTTAACTGCCAGCGCGAGGCCAGCGACGATAAAGAGGTTGCCGATCGCCGGTTGCGGTTCTGGCGCGGCCCCCGCGAAAAGCTGTGACAAGGTGGTCGCTTGCGCAATGATCGACGCCGCCGTCTGTAGCACGAGCACGAACATCCTGAGCCCGATCCCCAGGATCAGCCCCGCAACCACCTCAACCCCTAGGGCGGCAAAGCCCGGCTCGGCTATCCCCGCCAGCGGCCCTTCGGCAACCACCGGGGCGACGACGGCGGTGAACGCCAGAACGAACGACAGCTTCACCCGTTGCGGCACGGCCTGTTCGCCCAGCGCCGGAAGCAGCGACACCACTGCGCCGACCCGCACAAACACAAGCACGGCCACCCAGAAGAACGACTGGCTAAGGTCAAGCAGTGCAGCCATCTCGGCCATGAGATCGGTCATGCGGGCACCTGACCGAGCAAGGATGGGCGCGCGTCGGATCCGATCTCTTCGTAAGACAAGACCGGCATCTGCAAGCCTTTGGCCTGAACCACTGTGCGCAGGAACCGCCGACGCAAGACCGATGTCACCAACGCAGGGTAGACCCCGGTTTCCGCCGCGCGATTGACCCGCTCCGTCAACCCGTTGGCAAGGCGCGCGAAAAGTTCGGGCGGCAGGGCAATGTCACGCTGACCACGATCGCCGTCGATCTGGTATGTGGCGAAGGCCTTCTCCCAATCCGGCGCAAGCTGGATCAGTGGGATCGACCCGTCCGCCCGCTTCAACTCGGCAACGATCTGAAAGCCGAGCCGTTGGCGCACATGTTCGCAGATCGCTTCCGGTGTGCCCATGTGGCGGGCTTCGGCCACCGCCTCAAGGATGAGTGGTAGGTTGCGGATCGACACGCGCTCCTCCAACAGCAGGCGCAGAACGGCGTGCAGCAGATCAATCGGTACCTTCTCAGGCAGAAGCTCGTCCAGCAGGCGTCGGTTGGCTTCGGAACGGGCCGGGTCAGACAGGCGAACGAATTCATCCAGCAGCCGTCGCAACCCGCGCAGTGTCAGCAGCCGCGACAGATTGGCCTTCAGCACCTCCAACAGATGCGTCGCCAACACCTCGGTTGGCGACACCACGGTCAGTCCCGCCAGCGCCGCTTCTTCCTGCTGATCGGGGCGGATCCAGCGGGCAGCAGCGCCATAGACGGGCTCTTTCACGTCGATCCCCTCGGGCGCCTGAACACCGTCCATCAGCAAGACCAGTACCCGGTCCGGCACCAGCCTATCGGCCACGCACTCCACACCCTGCAGCCGTATCCGGTAGTTGCCGGGCTGCAATGCTGCCTCATCCGTCAGTCGGATTTCGGGCAGGATGAAGCCGAAGGCCGAGGCGATGTGGTTGCGCATATTGGCTATCCGGCTGTCCAGCCCCACTGCGGGATCAAGCGCCATGGCCACCAGATTGGGCGCAAACTCGATATGGATGTCGTCAAAATCCAGCACATCGCCGATGGATTTCGCCCGTACCGGTTCCAAGGTCGGGGGTGACACCACCTCTGAAAGCCTGGCTTTCTTCATCATCGACCAGGCTGCAAATGCAAGTGCCCCAGCCGCGATCATGAAGGGCAGGAAGGGCATCCCAGGCACCAACGCCAGCAACGCCATCAGCGCGGCAACCGTCCCCAAAGCGCCGGGATAGCGGCCAAGCTGGGCAAAGAACGACACATCCGCCGCGCCCTTCTGGCTGCCTTTGGCAAGCAATAGTGCGGCCGCAACCGAGATGATCACTGCCGGAATCTGGCTGACGAGGCCATCACCTACGGTGAGGATCGTGTAAGTCTCAAAAGCGACGGCGGGCTCCATCTCATGGACGAAAATCCCCATGCACAGACCGACGATGATGTTCAGTGCGGTGATCAGTAGGCCGGCAATCGCATCGCCCTTCACGAATTTGGATACCCCGTCCAGCGAGCCGAAAAAGTTTGTCTCGGCCAGTTCCAGTTCCCGTCGACGTTTGGCTTCGGTGTGATCGATGGCCCCGGCAGACATGTCGGCGTCGATCGCCAGCTGGCGGCCCGGCATGCCATCCAACGCAAAACGCGCGCCGACTTCCGCCATCCGGCCGGCACCCTTGGTGATCACGATGAAGTTCACAATCAGCAGCACGATGAAGATCACAAGACCCAGCACCACACTGCCCCCCATGATGAAATTGGCGAAGCCTTCAATCACCTCTCCAGCGGCGTCGGTTCCGGTATGGCCTTGTCCGATGATCAGCTTGGTGGACGAAACGTTGATCGCAAGCCGCAACATCAGCGAGGCGAGCAGGATCGTTGGAAAGGCCGAGAAATCCAGCGGCCGTTCGATAAACAGCGCAATGGTCAGCATCAGGATCGCCAGCGAGAACGACAGCGCAAGGCCCAGATCCAAAAGCCAGGCGGGTACCGGCAGGATCATCATCATGATCACCGCCATCAGCCCAAGTGCCAAAAGGATCGTCGGCTGGTACAGCGATGCGAGCTTGAATTGTCCGCGCATCTTACGGCGCCCCGATCAGGCGAGTGCTGGCATTTCTGGCTGGCACCAGTGACCCAAAGGCGCCCTTCCCTCCGTGCTGGAGTAGCGGAAATCGGTTCAGCCGCTCCACCACTTCCGCCTCGGCAACAAGGACCGCACTGCCATCAAGCGTGGCAAGGGCAGTGTCGAACTTCGCGCGATAGCGGTCGGCGTAATCCGGGGTTCGGGAATGGTAGGCCGCGGCGGCGTCCGACCAGCTTCCGGTTTCACCATAGAGCCGCGCTAGAAAGGATGCAGCGTAAAGCGCGTTCTGCTGGGGATCCAGCATGTCGTCAAGCGAGGCAAAATGCTCCGCATGCCAGCGGTAGTTCAGCTGAAAGCAGCCCAGATCCACGTTGGTTGCGCCAAGATCAAGAGCGGCCTGTGCTTTTCCTGCGGCATCGGCCTTGGTATCGAACCACTGACCGTTGCCGCCCTGATTGATCGTCCATGGCCAAGGCAAACGTTCGCCTTTTCGTGTTTGCCCACTCTCGACAAGTGCGATGGCGAACAGCACGTTGCGGGGAACACCGGTCTGATCTGACGCTTCGGTCGCCGCGGCAAGGCACAGTCCGGATGGGTCAGTCGTACCGTTACCAGGTAGTGCGAGGGCCATTGCGAAAATCGCAGCCAAAAGGCGCGACGGCTGTCTGAAGCGGGTGATTCCCATTCAAGGCTCCTCGCGACGGCGTTCTGCCGACGGTCTTGGGGCGAGCCTAAAGGGCAAATATTGCCAAGGTCTTAGCAGCTCAGGGAACCGATGTCGGATCGACCACCGATCCCAACAGATCTGTGATCCTCTTCCGCGCCTCTGCGCTTGCGTCCACAAGCGCCGCGCCTTGCGCCAGCAATCCGTCGGGCGGCGGCGTGGCAGTCTCAGCCGACACCGCCAGCAACGCAGCATCCTGCCAGGGGCCAACCGCATTGAGAGAAACCGTCGTCCAATCGCGCTCCCAAATGCTGAGCCGAAGTGCCTCCTCCGCAAATCCGGCGGACCGCCAAGCTTCACCAGCCGGCGAGATTTCGCCCAGACGGGTCAAGGCTTTCGCGTAGATCTCAAGTGCGTCGGGAGACTTCAGATCAGACACCAGCGCTCGTGCCGCGCGCGCGTCGCCCCGCGCCAGTTCGGCGCGCGCCGCCAGAAGCCGGACCTCAGGATCCGCATCCGCCGCGATCGCGCCAAGCCAGACAAGCGCCGCGTCCGCAAAGCCAAGATCAGCCAGCCGTCCAGCCATCGCCAGGACGGTTGCGTCGGCGGCCTGCGGGCGGGGCGTTCCTGGCGCGAGCACCGCAACAGTCAGCAGCTGCTCGTCCGTCGCTCGCGCCGCGATCACTTGCCAAAGGTCAGCTTCGGTCTCTGGTGCTTGGTCAAGTGCCAGAAGCGCCTCAGCCGGCTGCCCAGCAAGCGCGAGGGCAAGCACGTGGGCACGCCGAAGCACCAATTCTTTATCCGTGCCCACCGCCTCGGCAAGATACGAGGTAACAGTCGTCAATAGCTCCGGCCCAATCGGCTCCATCTTGCGAAAATTGGCCTCGACCAATGCCGGAGCAGCCTCCATCCCGACGGCACCGCCACCATCTAGAGCTGCCTGTGCCGAAAGCGCCGCATCGCCGGTCCTACCTTCTCCCAAGCCAAGCTGTGCATCCAGAAGATCCGTCGCACCAGCTGGAATGCCGGGCACTCGGGCGGTTGCGTCTCGCACCATCCGGGCAGCATCCACATCTCCGCGCGCCAGAAACCGCTCTGCCAACTTTGGCCCAAGGTATTGACGCAGGTGCGGTGGCAGAGCGGCAAATCCACGAAGTATCGCGGGCACATTTACCCCGCTGCCAGTTGGCAACTGTGCGTAAAGCAGCGCCGACCACAGGGCCGCAGAGGTGTCGCACGTCAACATGCCTCGAAATGGGCTGGACGGGTCTGCGATCCCGTCGATGATGCGCGCCAGACCGGCGTAAAGCTGCAGATCAACGTCTTGCGACGGAGCTTCGATCAGTGCCAGATACTGCAGGGCCTCGGCGCCGAAGCCGAGGAAAAGGTGTTGCCGTACAGTCCGTTTCATGGCCACCTTGTCGGGTACGTCGAACTCTCCGATTAGGCCGGCGCGGGCGTCGGCAATCTGCAGCGCAACCAGCTGGTCGTTCCCCCAGGAGGCAACCGAAAGGCTGGCGTCCGGAATACAGGCGGAACCGTCCGCCAGCATGGAATCCTTTCCCTGCAATTCCGACCCCGCCGCGACGCCCGGCACCTCGCCGATCACGATGCGCGACCATGGAAGAGCCTCGGCACTGACCTCAGCAGTGTTCTCTGTAGCGCCGGATTGCCGAGGTGGCAGCGTCATCTCGATCATGCCTGCAGCTGCGCTGCGACTCAACTCCGCCAGCAAGGCATCGCGAAGCGGATCGAGCGAAACCAGTCCCGTCGGCAGAGGCACGGGCAACCCGGGATTTCCCTTCCTGACGACTGTGGGCGGGGCCACTTCTTCCAGCCAGTCATAGGCTGGGGCCGTGTTCGTTGCCGCGTCCTTTGGTGGCGCTTCAGGGCGCGACACCGGTGATGCGACAAGGGCAGGCTTGGTCGATCCATCAAGGGCCAGCTCGAAAGCCGATCCCTTTGGGGCGGGACCTTCGCGCAGGTCAATCACCACCATTCCAGGGCGAAACTCAAACGGGAAGGCATGACAGGCACAGGCAAGATCCAGCGTCAGCATTCCGTCTTCCGGATTTGCCCAGAGCGCCTTTAGCCGAGTTCGGGGAATCCGGTCCCAGACGCCGGTAAGATCGTAGCGCGGCTGCGTGGCGCCGGTGACTGCCAGAGCATACCCGCTATCCGTACGACCCAGCCGCCAATCGGCGCCGGTCGGAAGCTCGATCACCAAGCGCGTAAAATCTGCGTGCTCGCCCGAGATCACTCTTGCGGTCTGGGCCCGTGCTGAAATCGGGTACAACAGCAAAAGCAGCGTCAGGATCAGCCGTGTCATGCTGCATCCTGCTTCAAGCCGCGCATTGCTTCCTCAAGATCGCTGAAGCCCGGGCGCACATGATGCGGGGTGTTCTGGCGACCCACCTCGATGCAGATGTTGGCAGGGTGCCGGTGCAGATTGGCCACCAGAACCTCACGGATCAGATGGTAGAAATGCGCGTCATCCTCGACCACGGTCTTTACCCTTGCGGCGAATGGACCCATCAGGCCATAGGCCAGAAACACCCCCAGAAACGTGCCGACCAGTGCGCCACCGATCATCTTGCCCAGCACTTCAGGCGGCTGGTCGATGGAGGCCATGGTCTTGATAACCCCCAGAACCGCCGCGACAATGCCAAGGGCAGGCAGTCCATCCGCCACCGTCTGCAAGGCGTGGCTGGAGTGCATGGCATGATGCAGCGTCGCTTCCATGCGCTTGTCGAGCACCTCTTCCACCTGATGCGGATCGTCGTAATTCATCGAAGCGGCGCGCAGCGTGTCGCAGATCAGATCAACCGCTTCGTGGTCATTCTGGATGCGCGGGTACTTGCCAAAGATCGAAGAGCTTTTCGGGTTTTCGACATGTTCCTCTAGCCCCACAGGGTTGGACCGCGACAGTCGGATAAGCTCGAACAGCAGGCACAGCATCTGTTTGTAGTCTTCAGGCTTCCATTTAGGGCCCTTGAAGACCTTGCCAACGTCCTTGATCGTGTGTTTGACCATCGCAAAATCGTTCGAAATCAGGAACGCGCCAACGGCCGCACCGCCGATCATGATCATCTCGAAGGGAAGCGCCTTGAGAATGATCCCGAGCTTGCCACCTGCGGCAACGTAGCCGCCGAAGACCATGATCAATATAACGGCAATGCCGATAAGGCCGAGCATCTGAAACCCCATTCCCCAAGGACTTTGCCCAGTATCCGCGCGACGGGTTAAGACTCTCTGACGATTCGGCGGCAAGTGCGCCGCCGGTCACTCAGTCGGAGCATTGGCATTGCGCCCGGCGACGATCACGCTAATCCCGTAGGCTGCCTCCGATGACATGCCCGACAGAATGGCCCCCGCCGCCTCAGGCTGCATTCGGCCCAGAAAACCTGCGGCGAACTCGGGCGCCATTGTTTCGAACAGCGCCGCGGCATCCTTGGGCTTCATCGCCTGATAGACGGCGATCAACCGTTCGATGTCGGCCTCGGCCGCGCCATCGGCCAAGGCCACAGTGGCGCGCAACTTGTCTTCAAGCGTCTGCATTTCGGCCATTCTTTGCGTAATCGCTTCATCCGCCAGCGCAATTGCAGCAAGCTTGTCCTGCACTGCGGCTTCTTGTGCTACCACCCGGCCTTCGCGCAGGCTCAACGCCTCGGACACTGCAAGGGGGGGCATCGCGCATTCCATCGGTGCGGCGTCTGGTGCGGTATCTTCTGCCGTTGTATCAGTCCGCGCCATAGCGACCCCGATGCCAGACCCAAGTCGCAACGCACCAGAGCATGCCAGAAGCATCGCCACGATGAACAGCGTACCGCGCCCGGACCGGCGCTTGCCGCTCATTCCGCGGCCTCCAGCGAGTCGCGCTGCGTGCGTCGGCGAACAAAGCGTAACCGCCTGTCGCTTTCCCCGGTCCCGTCCTCGACACCCTGTTCTGGCACGGAGACTGGGCCTGACACTGGCGCAACGGCTGCTGCCGGCTGCGCGGGCGTGGCTTCGGGCAGGTCGTGCAGCGATGCCACCAGCAGTTCCAGCCGCTTGGCCACCGCCTCACCACGCGCCGTCAACGCCTCAAGGCTGGAGGCCGAGCCGTTCGCCGCGCCTCGAGCCTGTTCTAGGGCCACGGTCATGTCATCCACCTGCGCGGAGAGCACCGCAATCGCCCCGCCCATTCCGGTTTCCAGGGTGGTGAATTGCTTGAGCCGCGCGGAAAGCACATAGCAATAGATCGCCGCCCCAAAGGAGCCTGCAACCATCAGAATATCAGCAATCAGTTCCATCCCGCCCCCGTTCAGTTCAAGACGAATTCGGTGATCAGCAGATCGCGCACGCGCCCCTCACCCGTCACAATCTGGATTCGCCGCAGCATCTGCGCGCGCAGTCTGGCCATCGCGCTCGGATCCTCGATCGATGAGCTGTCGATCGCGCGCAAGTAGCTGTTCAGCACATCAAGGATGCGTGGCGACAACTGGGTCACATCGGCGACAGCGCTATCCACCACCTCCACTTGCGCCGAAAAGCGCAGGTATTTGCTGCCCGCGTCGGGGCCAAGCGAGATGACCATCGGCTCCAGCGGCACAAACGCAATGCCAGTTAGCGGACCGGGAGCGTCGTGGCTTTTGGCCGCCTCCGTGTGGCCGAACAACAGGCCGGTGTAGGTGGCATAAAACCCGCCCCCACCCAAAACCAGCGCCAGCAAGACGCCGATCACAAGCGGCAGTTTCGACCGCTTCTTTTGGGTCTGATCAAGAGTTGCTTCTGCCATCGCCACGCCGGACCTCCGTCTTTGCCAACACGGTGAAGATAAGCCGAAGGTCACTAACCGATTGTTAAGACGCGTGCCTCATTCCTGTGATCACCGGCAGAAGCCCACGCAACGGAGTGTTGCCTTGCAAAACCTGATCGACATCTGGCTTTCGATGAACATGCGCCGCCGACTGATCATGGTGGGCGCCACTGTCGCGATGTTTGCCGCCGTTCTTGGCCTCAGCCGCATCGCCGGCAGCCCGGACATGGTGTTGCTGTATGCGGGCCTCGAACCGGCCTCCGCTGGTGAAATCATCACAGCCCTGGATCAGCGCGGTGTTCCCTACAATGTGTCTGGCGATTCGATCTATGTAGACGTGAACCAGCGCGACAGTCTGCGCATGGCGCTGGCCTCCGAAGGCCTGCCGACGGCGGGTGGCGGCGGGTACGAACTGCTGGATGCGCTGTCCGGCTTTGGTACCACGTCGCAGATGTTCGACGCCGCCTATTGGCGCGCCAAGGAAGGTGAGCTTGCCCGCACCATCCTTGCGATGCCTGAGGTCAGGGCCGCTCGGGTCCACATCGCCCGTGCGCCGGCACGCGCCTTTCAGGCTGAGGAACTGGCGACCGCTTCGGTCACGCTGACCACCACCTCCGGCCGTCTTGGCGAGGCGCAGGCGCGGGCGATCCGGCATCTGGTGGCAAGCGCCATTTCCAGCATGAAGCCCGATGACGTGCAGATCATCGATACGGTGGGCGGACTGATCGGTGGGCAGGACGACAGCCCGTTTGAGGGCACCGATGCCGCCGAACGCGCTGCCGCAATCAAAGGCAATGTGGAAAGGTTGCTGGCTGCGCGCGTCGGTCCTGGCAAGGCCGTGGTCGAAGTGTCGGTCGACCTGATCTCGGAAAGCGAATCGATCACCGAGCATACTTTCGATCCGCAGGGGCGCGTGGCGATCTCGTCGGAAACCCAGGAGAAATCTGGTTCCAGCACCGAACCGGGTGGCGATGTTACGGTCGCATCAAACCTGCCGCAGGGTGACGCCGGGGCCGGGGCCGCTGGCAAAACCGAGAACACCGAAACACGAGAGCTGGTGAACTACGAAGTATCCGAGACCAAGCGCGAAGTGTTGCGCAATCCCGGATCGATTCGCCGTTTGACCGTGGCGGTGATGGTGGATGGGGAGGCGACCCTGGCAGCCGACGGCACCCGCACTTGGGCGCCGCGCGCCGAGGAGGAACTTGCAACCTTGCGCGAACTGGTGGGTTCGGCCGTTGGGCTGGACGAGGCGCGTGGTGATGTCCTGACCCTGAAATCCCTTGAGTTTCAGGAGATTGCGGTTGAAGGAACAGAGGCCACGACCAGCTTGTTCCCGCCCGTGGGGTCCATCGACATCATGACCATGATTCAGACCGGCGTTCTGGCGCTGGTGGCGTTGGTGCTTGGCATCTTCGTCATTCGCCCGATCCTAACCTCAACTGGCGCACTGCGGTCCCTGCCACCGCCGGAACCGCAACTGGCCCTTCCGGGCAACGGCAGCTTTGCCTCCGCCGCGCTGACCGGCGAAGTGGAAACCGGTTATCCGATGGCGTCCCTCGGCGGCATTTCGACCTATGGCGACGATCCGGAGGAGGAGGCCGGCAACGATCCCGCCGCCCGCCTGCGCCGACTGATCGAAAAACGGCAGACCGAATCTATCGAAATCCTGCGCGGCTGGATGGAACATGAAGAGGAGCGTGCCTGATGGGTCTTCTGCGCCTGGAGGTCTTTGATACCGAAACGGCCCCCGACGGGACCGAACTGCCGCTGGTGCAGGCCAGCGCGCTTGAAGATGCCAAGATCGCTTCGTTCGAGCAGGGCTACACCGCCGGCTGGGATGACGCGACCGCGGCCCAGTCTGGCGATCAGACCCGCATCCGGGCGGATCTGGCGCGCAATCTGCAAACCCTGTCCTTCACCTATCAGGAAGCGCGCAATCACGTGCTGCAGGCGATCCGCCCGCTGATCATCGAAATGACCAGCCGCCTGTTGCCGGAAATGGCGCGTGAGGCGTTGGCACCGACCGTCCTCGAAACGCTGATGCCGATGGCTGATGAAATGGCCGACACACCATTGACGCTGGTGCTGAACCCGGCGGTCCGCGCGCAAGTGGAATCGCTCTTGGAACAGGCAACCGGTCTGCCGATGACCATCGAAGAAGAACCCTCGCTTAGCGAAGGGCAAGTCTACATCCGTTTTGGCACGGTCGAGACCAAGGTCGATCTTGCCCAAGCCACTGCCGAAATTGCAAACGCGGTCCGCGCCTTCTTCAGCGTGACCCAAGAGGAGACAGCGCATGGATGATCTGACAGACGCCAACCCGTTCAGCCAGGTACCGATCGAAGTGACCATTTCTGTCGGCAAGGCGCGCCCGATGGTGAAGGACCTCCTGCGCCTTAGCAAGGATGCGGTGCTGCAACTGGATCGCCGGGTGGATGACCCGGTGGAGCTTTATGTCGGTGATCGTCTGATCGCCCGGGGTGAGCTGACCGAACTGGAGGGCGATCTGGCTGGGCAGCTTGCAGTGCGTTTGACCGAGGTAGCCAACTTGCGGGGCGGGTTGTGAAACTGACTTGCGCATGTGTGGCGCTGCTGTTGCTGGCCAGCCCGGCCATGGCGCAAGAGCTGTCGCTGAACATCGGGCCGGAAGGGTCGCTGTCGCTGAGGTCAGTGCAACTGCTGCTGTTGATCACGGTCCTCAGCATCGTGCCGGGGCTGGCGGTCATGGTGACCTGCTTTCCGTTCATCGTGACAGTGCTGTCGATCCTGCGTCAGGCAATCGGCCTGCAGCAGGCACCACCAAACATGCTGATCATCAGCCTGGCGATGTTCCTGACCTGGTACGTGATGGACCCGGTATTCACCAAGGCCTGGGTTGATGGCATTGAACCTTTGACCAGTGGCCGGATGGAACTTGCCCCAGCCCTGCAGGCAACGATCGCGCCGTTCCGCGAATTCATGTTGCTGCGGGTGGACCCCGACACGATCCAGACACTGCGCGACCTTCGCCCCCCGCTGACGGGTGCGCCAACTGAAACGCCGCTGTCATTGCTCATCCCGTCTTTCCTGCTCTCGGAAATCCAGCGCGCCTTCGAGATCGGCTTTCTGATTTTTCTGCCGTTTCTGATCATCGATCTTGTCGTTGCTGCAATCCTGATGTCGATGGGTATGATGATGGTGCCGCCGGCGGTGGTGTCACTGCCGTTCAAGCTGGTGTTTTTCGTGGTTGCCGATGGCTGGGCGCTGATCTCCGGTGCGCTGGTGCGCAGCTACTTCTGACCGCCGATTGGCGTTGCGACCACCCACCATCCCGGATTTTCCCGTTGCAGCATTCGGACTGCGATGTCGGCATCAGCTACAGTGCCAAACAGGCCAAAGCAGGTGGCGCCAGACCCCGACATCCGCGCCAGATAACAGCTGGTTTGTGCGGCAAGGCCCGCAAGCACCGCGCTGATGACGGGGGCAAGTCCAATGGCCGGAGCTTCCAGATCATTGCGCTGGGACGTCAAAAACGCCGCAAAATCTGCCACCGTCGCCCAAGCCGGAATAGTCGGCGGCATCGGCGCGTTGTCCTTTGCCGACAGCGCCCGAAACACCTCAGGGGTCGCGACGCTGACACCGGGGTTCACCAATACCAGCCACACCGCTGGCAGCGCAGGCACCGCTGTCAGACCCTCGCCCACCCCCGTCATCCGCACCGGCACGCCCTGCACGCATACCGGCACATCCGCGCCCAAGGCCAACACGTCCGCGGCCGTGGGCAAGGCCCGCCCGGTCAGCCGCGCCATCGCCCGCAAAGTCGCAGCCGCATCTGCCGACCCGCCACCGATGCCCGAAGACACCGGCAGAACCTTGTCCAGCACCACCGCCACGCCACCGCCCATCACGCACGCCGCCCGCAACACCAGATTGTCGTCTTGCACCGGCAGCTTGGCGGCCTGCGACCCGGTTATATGCAAGGAAAGGTCCGGCGCGCGCTGCACGGTGACCCGGTCCCCGACCCCGGCAAAGACCACCAGACTGTCCAACAGATGATACCCGTCCGCCCGGCGGCCCGTTACATGCAGCGTCAGGTTGATCTTTGCAGGCGCGAATTCAGTGACCGTCTCAGTCACCATTCGTGACGGCTTCCTCAGCCGGTGGGGCGCTGGCTTCCTCGGCCATCACCGCGTCCAGGCCGATCTCCAGCTTGCGGCGGATCCGGGTGGCTTCAGCCTCCAGCGGCCCGAACGACAGTGCCCGGTGCCACTGGAACCGCGCCTCAAGCGTGCGGCCAACGGCCCAGTACACATCTCCCAGATGGTCCGTAACCACCGGATCGACCGGCTCCAGCACCGAGGCGCGCTCCATCGGCTCCAGCGCCTCCTCATAGCGGCCGAGCCGGAACAGCGCCCAGGCAAGGCTGTCGATGATGTAACCAGCGTCCGGCTCGGCAGCGACGGCGCGCTGGATCATACCCAGCGCTTCATCCAGCTTTTCGCCCCGGTCAACCAGACCATAGCCAAGATAGTTCAACACCTGCGGCTGATCCGGGTTAAGCGCCAACGCCGCGCGGAAATCGCTTTCCGCGGCGGCCCAATCCTTGCTTTGTTCGTGGCTGATGCCACGGTAAAAATAAAGAATCCAATGCTCCGGCTTCACGTCTTTCAACAGACCAAGGGCGGCGGTATAGGCAAGCTCAGCCTCGTCAAACCGCTTTTCTGTGCGCAACACATCGCCCAGCGCCGATTGCACCATCACCAGATCGCCATGGCTGCGCGCCAGTGTCTGCAATGCCTCAAGGGCCGCATCCGCCTTGCCCTGCGCCATAAGTGCCCCGGCGCGGCCGATCTCGGCGGTGACGAACGCCGGGTCTTCGGGCAGGAACAGCGCATAGGTCGCCACTGCCAGATCATGCTGGCCCAGCGTTTCAAGCACATCGGCCGACAGCAGCCGCGCATCCGTGTGATCCGGGCGCAGGTAGGTGGCGATCCGGCTATGCAGCAGCGTGTAGACCGGGTCTGCATCGCCGTTCAGCGCGGTCGACACAGAAAAGAACACTTCCGCAATGCCGTCACGCGCGGTCTTCACCGTATCGAACGGAATCGGCTCGCCCGCCTTCAATCGGGCGCGCAGGGCATCGACCATCGGGTCAGGCTCGCTGCCGAAAGAACGGTCCAAAAGCGCCAGCGCATCGGCATTCCGCTCCAGCTGGCTCAGGATCTGCGCATGGGCAAAAACGCCGCGCCGCATCACATAGATCGGCCCCGACGAACGGCCCGACAAAATCTCGTCCGCCCCCTCGAAGTCGCCAACCGACGCCAGCGCCAGCGCCTTGTGGTACAGGCCGAACGCCTCCAGCCCCTTGGTCGCTGCCATCGCATCAAACAACGCCAGCGCGTCCGACATCTTGCCCTCGCCAAGCGTGGCCCAGGCGGTCACCAGATCTTCCAGCAGCTGCCCCAGATCACGGCCATCCTTGCTGCCCGCCAGCAGCGCCGCGTAATCCTCGCGCTGTGCGGCTTCGGCCAGCACCACAAATTCGGCAAGCTGGCTTTTTGCGCCCAGCTCTTTCAACCGCTTGGCGGCAACCGAGGCCGATTCAAAATCGCCCATCCCGATGTCGGCCAGCAGCGCGCCTTCCACAAGCCGCGGATTGTTCACGTCGGCCTCAATCGCCTTGGCATACCATTGCGCCGCCGATTGGAAATCATTCTCGGATTCCGCAACCCGCGCCGCCAGATAGGCCCCGGTATTCTGGACCTCCTCGGCCAACAACGGGCCGATGCTCAGCGCCGTGCCAAGCGCAAATGCCGTTAAGGTGCGAAAGACAGATGTCGGCATGTGGCCTCTCCGATGCGGATCTTGCGCAAAGCTAGCTGTCCCATCGCGCCGAAGCAATGCGGGCCGGCGTTTCCAGACCCCCGACCCGCCAATTGCCATACAAGCTTGCGTGAAGCGCCTACATATTTGGGTAGTTCGGGCCGCCCCCGCCCATCGGCGTGGTCCAGTTGATGTTCTGGCTCGGGTCTTTGATGTCGCAGGTCTTGCAATGCACGCAGTTCTGAAAGTTGATCTGGAACCGCGCGTCCTGCCCTTCGCCGATCACTTCATACACCCCGGCCGGGCAATAGCGTTGCGCGGGTTCAGCATACATAGGCAGGTTCACCAGTATGGGAATCGACTTGTCCTTCAGCACCAGATGCGCGGGCTGATGCTCATCATGGTTGGTGAAACTGTAGGCCACATTGGTCAGCCGGTCGAACGACAGCACGCCGTCCGGTTTGGGATAGTCGATCGGCTTGAAATCCTTCGCCAGCCCCGTCGCCGCCGCATCGGATTTGCCGTGCTTCAGTGTCCCAAAGATCGTGAAGCCGGCCGTATTCGCCCACATGTCGATGCCGCCGCCCATCAGGCTGGCCACCAGGCCATAGCGTGACCACAAAGGCTTGACGTTGCGCACGCGTCGCAGGTCGCGCCCGATGGCCCCGCCGCGCACTTCGGCCTCATAGGCCGACAATTCGTCGCCCATCCGGCCATCGATGATCGCCGCATGCGCCGCTTCGGCTGCCGCCTTGCCCGACAGCATGGCATTGTGGTTGCCCTTGATGCGCGGCACGTTCACCAGCCCCGCTGTGCAACCCAGCAGTGCCACGCCCGGCGCCACCATCTTCGGGATCGACTGCCAGCCGCCCTCGCTGATTGCCCGCGCGCCATAGGCCACGCGTTTGCCGCCCTTCAAAAGCTCCGCCACCATCGGGTGATGCTTGAAGCGCTGGAACTCCATGTAAGGGTAAAGATGCGGGTTCTTGTAGTTCAAGTGCACCACAAAACCCACGTAGACCTGATTGTTCTCAAGATGATAGATGAACGACCCGCCGCCCGCGTTCTTGCCCAGCGGCCAGCCCATCGTATGGGTCACCGTGCCCAGCTTGTGCTTGGCGGGGTCAATCTCCCAGATTTCCTTCATGCCAAGGCCGAACTTCTGCGGATCCTTGCCCTTCGACAGGTCGTACTTCTCGATCACCTGCTTGGCCAAACTGCCCCGCACGCCCTCGCTCAGGAACACGTACTTGCCCAGAAGCTCCATCCCTGGCTCGTAGTTCGGCCCCGGCTCACGGGTGTCCGGGTCCAGCCCGAATTCACCAGCCACCACGCCGGCCACCCGGTCGCCGTCGAACACCAGTTCACTGCACGACATACCGGGGAAAATCTCGACGCCCAGCCCCTCGGCCACACCCGCCATCCAGCGGCAGACATTTGCCATGCTGACGATGTAGTTGCCGTGATTGCTCATCAGTGGCGGCATCGGCCAGTTCGGGATGCGGACCTTGCCCGCCTCACCCAGAATGTAGAAGTTGTCGGTCACGACCGGCGTCTTGATCGGCGCGTCCATGCTCTGCCACTCTGGCAACAGCGCGTCCAGACCCGCAGGGTCTAGCACCGCACCTGACAGGATATGCGCGCCGACCTCCGACCCTTTTTCCAGCACGACAACCGTCCGCTCCGGGTCAAGTTGCTTCAGCCGGATCGCAGCGGACAGTCCCGCAGGCCCCGCCCCCACGATCACAACGTCATATTCCATCTTCTCGCGCTGGATTGCCGTCATCGCCTGTCCTTCCCTCGCAGCCGCCACATGCCTTGAAATGCAGGCAGTTTGCGGCCCTTCCCTTGCCCCAAGGCAGACCCAAGGTCAACCGTGACGCAACATCACAACCTTGCCTGCCAGACCCGGTGCAAGAATCTTGCCCGGTGGCGACAGACCGCCACCCGTGCGCGGCATACCCCTTGCATTTGCACCCTCCTTACGATCAGGTGAAGCGGAAACGAGCCTGAAGTCATGGTCCGACACCCGGTCCGTGACTTCTTATTTTGACGTGGAAGGCCGATGGAAAAGATTCCGATGACCCGGCGTGGCTTTAACGCGCTGGACGAAGAACTGAAACGTCTGAAGACCGTCGACCGGCCCGCAATCATCCGCGATATTGCCGAAGCGCGCGAGCATGGCGATTTGTCGGAAAACGCCGAGTATCACGCCGCCCGAGAGAAGCAGAGCTTCATCGAAGGCCGGATAAAGGAGCTTGAGGGCCTGCTGTCACTGGCCGAAGTGATTGATCCGTCCCGGTTTTCCGGGTCGATCAAGTTTGGCGCCACTGTCCAGCTGACCGACGAAGACACCGGCGAAGCAAAGACCTACCAGATCGTCGGCGAAAGTGAGGCTGATATCGAAAATGGTCTGCTGAACATTCGCTCACCTCTTGCCCGCGCCTTGATCGGCAAGGACGAGGGCGACAGCATAGACGTAAAGACCCCCGGAGGAATCCGGTCTTATGAAATCCTGTCGATCCGATATGTCTGAACCGGGACCTGCCCGATGACCCTGCAGAAAGACCCACGCAAGGAGATGTCCGCCGTTCCCGGCCCACTTGCCCCTGCTTCGGCCACCCCTGCTGCCATTTCAGGCGGACGCGGGATGGAACTGGTCGCAACCATCCTCAGCTTTTGCTGGGTCATCTCGATCCTGATTTATGTGCTGATCTCGCCCCCTGGCAATGATGCACAGACCCTTGGTCTGGTTCTTACGCTGCTGATGGTTTTCCTGCCGCTGGCGCTGATCTGGGTCGTGGTCATCACCCTGCGATCGGTACGCGAATTGCGCGCCGAGGCCGGTCGTTTGCAACTGGCCGTCGATGCAATGCGCGCCAGCTATGTGCAAACCCAGATGCAGCCGCAGTCGGGTGGCATGAAACCTTCGGTGGAACGCAAGATCGACGAGATCGCCGCCGCCACCAAGCAGGCGGAATCGGTTCTTGCCACCTTCTCCACCCGCCGCGATGCTTCGCAGACCGTGCCCTCCGCCGACCGCAAGGCCGCCCTCGCCGCTCCGCAACCCGAGCCTGAGGCCGAACAACCCGCCCTTGCCCTTGGCACCCCGGCCGAGGATTTGCGCGCGCCGCTGTCGGTGTCAGACTTCATCCGCGCGATGCAGTTTCCCGAAAGCCCGGACGACAAGGAAGGTTTCCGCGCCCTGCGCCTTGCGCTGGAAGACCGCGCCGTGGCCAAGCTGATCCGCGCCGCGCAAGACGTGCTGACCCTGCTCAGCCAGGAGGGCATCTACATGGATGACCTCAAGCCGGAACTGTCGCGCCCCGAGCTTTGGCGCCGCTTTGCTGGCGGTGAACGCGGGCGTACCATTGCTGGCCTTGGTGGTATCCGCGACCGGTCATGCCTGGCGCTGACCGCCGCGCGGATGCGCGAAGACCCGGTCTTCCGCGACGCCGCCCACCATTTTCTGCGCACCTTCGACAAGACCTTCGCGACATTCGAGCCTAACGCCACCGACAGCGAACTTGCCGATATGGCCGACACCCGCACCGCACGGGCTTTCATGTTGTTCGGTCGCGTGACGGGAACCTTCGACTGAGTTCGACGTTTTGTTGCTACCGTAAGGTGCGGACGGTTTTTCCTGGCATTCGGTCAGGCACGGAAGATCATCCTGATCTTCGCCACTGACATCGCCGGGGGATGAAACAGCATTCCGAATCTCTTATGTTCAACGCAGATCACCAGCCACCGCAAGAACCCCAGTGAGGACTCCATGGCCGTTCGCATCAACGACATCGCCCCCGATTTCACCGCCGACAGCACGGCAGGCCAGATCAAGTTTCATGACTGGCTGGGCACCAGCTACGGCATCATTTTCAGCCACCCGCGGGATTTCACCCCGGTCTGCACTACCGAATTCGGGGCCGTGGCGCAACTGGCCGCCGAATGGGCCAAACGCAACACCAAGGTGATCGGCATTTCCGTCGACGGCGTCTCCGACCATGAAAAGTGGAAGCGTGACATCGAGGCATTTGGCGGTGCGCCGGCCAATTTCCCGATCATCGACGATACCTCGCTGACCGTGGCCAAAGCCTACGACATGCTGCCCGCCGAATACTACCTGCCGACCGAAGGCCGCACGCCTGCCAATACGGCTACCGTGCGCACCGTCTACATCATCGGGCCGGACAAGAAGGTTCGCCTGACGATGACCTACCCGATGTCGGTGGGGCGCAACTTTGCTGAAATCCTGCGCGCGCTGGACGCCATCCAGATGACCGACGGCGTGCCGCTGGCCACGCCTGCAAACTGGGTGCCTGGGCAGGATGTAATCGTGGCGCTGGCGCTGAACAACGATCAGGCGAAGGAACGCTTCGGCGATCTGGACATCCGTCTGCCCTACCTGCGGTTCGCCAAGGCCCCC
>NZ_JANMET010000184.1:0-8392 GCF_031377265.1 Tabrizicola sp.
CCAGCGCCTTTGCCGCAGCGCGCAGCGTGGTCACATGCCCACGCCCGCCCCCCGCCTCATTGGCGAGCAGCGCGCGTGGCACGGTCAATAGTCAGAGCCGCCATCGTCGTCATCATAGACGTCATCATCGCCATTCGACGCCAGTATCGCCTCGGCACCATACAGCTGTCGTGCCCAGGCCAAGGCGCGGCCCTGATCGAACATGATGCTGCGGGTCAGGCCATCCTTGCCTATCATATGGACAGTGGTCTGGCCGTTGTGTTTGACGATCAGCACCGGGGCATAGACCCCATCGATCAGCTGGTTGGTCCGCTTGACCGTCAGCGCCGAAGCGCCATAGGCGTTGGACACGATCAACACGCCGACAAGCACGCTCCGGCTTAGCCGGGTTCGGGAATTCGACATTTGCAAAACTCCAGGAAAGTAGCCAATGATCACAGTATGGCGCAAGAATACAACGCCTGTCGAATGACTTATTCTGTCATCCCTATGCGATCAAGACCTTCCGGGGCCGGTGTCCAAACTCCTTACCCCGCCAACCTCACGCCAGCGCAGCGGTGACGATCACTTCAACAAGGTAATCCGGGGTGGCCAGCTTGGCCTCGCCGGTGGCGCGCGCCGGGGTGTGGCCTTGTGGGACCCAGGCATCCCAGACCGTGTTCATCTGCGCGAAGGTCGCCATATCGGCCAGCCAGATTTGCGCCGAAAGGATGCGCGTCTTGTCGGTGCCCGCGGCAGCAAGAATGCGGTCTACTTCGGCAAGGCACTGGCGGGTCTGATCCGCCACCGATGCGCCCGGCTCGCCGACCTGGCCCGCTACCCACAAGATGCCGTTAAAGGCCACGGCCTCGGACATGCGCGGGCCGGTGCCGTAGCGGGTGATGGTGTTGGTCATGGGATGCTCCGTTGCTGGTTTTGGGGGTGCTAACGCGTTGCCGGGCAGAACGGAAGTGGTTCTAGCGCAAACGCTTGCAATTGAACTGATCCCCGGTAGCGCCCGAGACCCAGGTCATTCCGGTTGCGGTCACAGCCGCAAGGGCGATCATGTAATTGTCGTCAAACGTCAGGGTGTAACTCCTGTCGTCGCGGTCAATCGAAAGGATCGGGTACGTCTCGGTGCCGTTGTTGTAGGTGGTGTTGGTGAAGGTGAAAGTGGCCACTTCGCAATCCCAGGTTCCAACGAACGGGTAGGTTTCGATCGGCGCAGTCTGGCTGACACAGGCCGAGGTGCCAAGAACGGCAGTCAGGCAAAGGGCGGTAACGACGGTACGATGCGGCATGACAAAGCTCCTGCATGGGTTGGCGCAGGCTAAGCCACCAAGGGCGCGTGTCAATGCGAATGGATCGGGATTGGAGCGGGTGAAGGGAATCGAACCCTCGTCGTAAGCTTGGGAAGCTTCTGCTCTACCATTGAGCTACACCCGCGTCTCGCAATTGAGGTAAGCGAAGGTGGGGACAAGGTCAAGCGGCCTTGCCCCCGGCGATCCCTACTCGGTCAACGCCAGTTCGACCCGCTCGCCCGCGACCACGGTAAAGGGGGTCTCTGTTGTCTTGTCATCCTTCTTCGTCGTCACGACATAATCACCGGCCGGAAGTGTGGTCAGCCAGTTCGGCCCGTAGGAATAAGCAAAGCTGGCGCGGTTACCATTGATGTCGGGCTTGGCAGCCAGCACCTCGATGAACTGATCGGAAGGGGTGGTGACGGCCACCACACCGGCATTCAGGGGAACGACGATGTCTACCCTCTCGCCCACCTTGATCGTGAACGGGACTTCAACCGAGGCAGCCCCCAGTGTGACCGCGGCCACGTAATCCCCTGCGGGCAGGTCGAAATCGGCGCCGGCGCCATAGGTATAGGCGACCGACTTGCGGGTGCCATCGATGGCCTTCTTGGCTTCGAAAATCTCGACGAACTGCTCGGCACCTTCGACCATGACCCCTTCAGCATAGCTTGCCTCGACAACGGCAAGGCCGACGCCGACAACCAGGTCAAGATCGAGGACCTTGCCGGCCTCGATGACCACCGACTGCGTCATCTCTGCCGCGCCAAGCCGCACCGAAAGCGCGTATTCGCCCGCCGGGAACACCCGATAACCCTTGGCATAATTGCTTTCGGTCACGTCATTCGGGCCCCGCATTTCCCAAAAGGCATCAGGGTCCGGCTCGGCGCCGGGCGACGGCCGCAGGGTGATGTTCAGCACACCTGCATCCAGCACCGCGACTGGCGTTGACAGGGTGCTTATCGGGCCGATCTCGACAATTTGCTCGACGCGGGCGTCGTGAAGTTCGGTAACCATCAGATACTTGCCCTCAGCAAGGGCACCCTTTGACCGGCCATAGATCGTGTAGCTGTCGCCGACCGGAACTCCGTCTTCGCCCACAGGCGTAAAGCTGAAGACGACGTCCTGAAGGATGCGGTCGTCCATCTCGGGGCCGCCGGCAACCAGAAGTGCATCAGGATCGACGTTGTCGGCCAAAGCCGGGGGCTCCGGTTCGGGAAGGGGTTCGGGTTCATGTTCGGCCACCACCACGGTCGTCTTCAGCGCCTCGACCAGACTGCCCGCATCTGCGGCCTGGATGTATTTGCCGCCGGTGTTTTCCGCCAGACAGGCCACGGCCTTGCCCTCTTCTTCGGTCAGACCAAAGCCGACGACATGCGCGGTAAAATCCACGCCCGAGGCTTCAAGCTCCGCCCCCAGCGCGCACGGATCGGCCTCGCAGGTCTCGATCCCGTCGGTGATCAGGATGACGGTGGCTTTCTCCTCGGTCGATTTCAGCTCGGCCGCAGCGCGCCGCACGGCCTCGGACAGCGGCGTCTTGCCCAGGAATTTCATCGTATTGGCAGCCTCTGTTATCGCGGCGGCGGTTCCCGGCCCCGGCGGCACCACCAGTTCAATATCATCGCAACTGCCCTTTTCGCGGTGCCCGTAGGCCATCAGGCCAATCTCGGCCTCTGCCGGAATGCCCGCCAGCACGCTGCCCAACGCCTCGCGTGCGATTTCCAGCTTGGCCCGCCCATCGATCTGCCCCCACATCGAACCAGACGCATCCAGCACGATGATCGACTTGCCTTCGGCACAGGCAATTGCCGGGGCAAGCAATGCGGCAAGGAAAAACGGGACAAGACGCATCAAGGCACCTCCAGAATTCCAAACAATAATTCGCAAAATCCTAGGCAAAGCCTGATCAGCGGTCAATTGATTTGAAAACCGGTTCCTTCGCACAGCGCGCGCAAAACGAAAAACGGGCCTTCGGGGGGAAACCCGAAGACCCTGCCGAGGCCGTCACGCGGTACTGGGGACAATCAGCGAACCAGGCCCCGGTTCAGAACCCTGGCGCACACGCCGGTTGAGTGACGCAACCGGCGCGGCGCCAAAGCCCCTGCGACGAGAGGGATTACATCGCCGGCAGAAGGACCGTGTCGATGACATGGATCACGCCGTTCGACTGCTTCACGTCAGCAACCGTGACAGTGGCGACATTGCCCTGACCGTCTTCGATCATCACTTTGCCGTCCTTGGTCATCAGGGTGAATTCGCAGCCGCCGACGGTGGTGACCTTGTGCTTGCCGCCATCGGCATCGACCATGCCCATGATATCCGACGACATCGCATTAGCCGCGATGACGTGGCAGGTCAGGATCTTGACCAGCATGTCCTTGTTTTCCGGCTTCAGCAGGTTTTCCACGGTGCCTGCGGGCAGCTTGGCAAAGGCCTCATTGGTCGGGGCAAGCACGGTGAACGGGCCAGCACCCGACAGCGTTTCCACCAGACCGGCGGCGGTAACGGCCGCCACCAGCGTGGTGTGATCGGCCGAGTTCACGGCGTTTTCGATGATGTTCTTGTCTTCGAACATGGCAGCGCCGCCAACCATCGGGTTTTCAGCCAGCGCCATGCCGGTGGAGAGTGCGAGGATCGCAGTGGCGATACGGAAAGCTTTCATGTGATGTTCCCTCAGAGATATCCGGGGCGGGCCAATCCCGCCTCACATCCAAAGAAACGGGGGGATATGTCCCGAAGTTTCAGCGCGGCCTTAGACTCACGCTTTCGTGATCATGCGTCAGTGCTGACGAGGGCAGACAGGATCACCGGGCCAGATGGCAGGCCGGACGCAGAGCCGCCTTCAGGTTCTACCGACACCGCCAGAAGCCAGCCCGCCGGTGGCGTGGGGTAGTGCACCACCAGCGTCTCGCCAGCCAACAGGCCAAGCGATACCGGGGCGTTGCCGGGGGCGATGATCCACAATTGGTGAACCTGACCCTCAGGGGCCGCAGACCCGGCCACGCGGGTAACCGTCAGCGTCTGGCTGAAATGGCTGACCTGGTAGGATAGCCGCGTGTCCTTGGTCGACAACGTCGCCACCACGTCGGGGCGCGGCGGGGCGATCAGGGAAAACGACACCATGGCCAATGCCGCAGCCACCGCCACGCCTGCAAACCAGCCGGCATAGCCACGTCGCTGCCGTGGCGCAGTCGGAAACAGCCGGGCTTCGATCTTCGGCAGCAGGTTTGGCACCGGGGCCTCGGCAAAGCCCTCGTTCAGGCCGGCCAGCCGGTTCTCCCATGCCGCGATCCGCGCGGCAAAAGCGCTGTCTTTCTTAACCCGCGCCTCAACAGCACTGCGGTCAGCAATATCGAGCACGCCCAGCACATATTCTGCGGCCAGCGCTTCGTCTTCTTCTTGCGGGGTCAGCGGGGCGTCTGTCATTGGTCCAGACACTCCTTCAGCTTGACCAGACTGCGCCGCAACCACGTGCGCATCGTGTTCAACGGCACGTCATGGCGCGCAGCAAGCTCGGTGTAGGACAGGCCCGACAGATAGGCCCCGCGCACCGCGGCGGCGCGGTCCGGCTCCAGCGTGGCAAAGCAATCACCGATCCGGCGCGCTTCGCCTTCGGCAATCAACCGGGTTTCGGCATGCGGGCTGTTGTCTTCCACCGTATCAAGCCCGTCATCGCTGCTGGGCGCAGGGCGGGAACGCAAGCGGTCGATGGCAAGGTTGCGGGCGATCGCGATCAGCCAGGTCATGCCCCGACCTTTGGCGGCATCAAAGCGACCCGCGCGCGTCCAGACCCGTGTGTAAAGTTCCTGCAAGGCATCCTCCGCCTCAGACCGTTCCCTCAAGATACGCAGGAAGACACCCATGAGTTTCGCAGAACTGTCACGATACAACGCGCGAAACGCCGCACGGTCTTGTGCGGCGCATTTCACGATCAGTTCGGCAATTGGATCTTCGGTCATCCGGCCACGTTAACCAGTGGGGCAGGGCCTGTCACCCCCTGCGCCGCCGCCCCCTGTCACCGCCCGAGCCCGAGGTGTTGAAGCTCACCTCCGGCAGGGTGACGATCTTCGAAAGTTCGGGGAAGGTATCCACCGCGTTAGGGATGGCGCTGGCGTTGACGAAATGCTCCTGAAAGCGCGGCTCGATGGCGGTTTCAACCTTGTGGATCTCGTGCACCGTGGCCTCGATGGCGTTGCGCGAGGCGACATTACACAGCGCAATCCGCGCGCCGGTGCCAGCGGCGTTGCCCGCGCTGACCACGCGGTCCAGCTTGACGTCCGGGATCATCCCCAAGACCATCGCGTGCTTAGGGCTGATATGCGCACCGAATGCGCCTGCAAGGGTCACACGGTCCACCGTCTCGACCCCCATCTCGTCCATCAACAGCTTTGCGCCCGCATAAAGTGCCGCCTTGGCCAGCTGGATCGCGCGAATATCGCCTTGCGTCACGGTGATCAGCGGGCCGCCCTCAGCGCTGCCATCGTGCAGAACATAATCATGCGTGCGCCCAACGCTGATGCTGCGCGGCGTGCCGGTCTGTTCCGGGCTGCCGATCAGACCGGCCTGATCGACAAGGCCCGCCATCCGCATCTCGGCCACCGCCTCGATGATGCCAGACCCACAGATACCAGTGACGCCGGTGGTGGCCGTGGCCTCCGCAAACCCCGCCTCGGTCGACCACAGGTCCGACCCAATCACCTTGAACCGTGGCTCTTTCGTCGCAGGATCAATCTCCACCCGCTCGATAGCACCCGGCGCGGCGCGCTGGCCGGAACTGATCTGCGCGCCTTCGAACGCCGGACCAGTGGGCGACGAACAGGCCAGCACCCGCGTTTTGTTACCCAGCAGGATCTCCGCATTGGTGCCCACATCGACGATCAGGACCATGTCGTCGGACTTGCCCGGTTCTTCCGACAGCGCCACAGCGGCGCAGTCCGCACCCACATGCCCCGCGATGCAGGGCAGGATGTAAACCCGCGCCGAAGCGTTCAGCACCGACAAATCCAGATCACGCGCATCGAGGCTGAGGCTGCCTGAGGTGGCCAGCGCAAACGGCGCTTGCCCCAGCTCCACCGGGTCGATCCCCAAAAGCAGGTGGTGCATCACCGGGTTGCAGACGAACACCGTCTCATAGATCGACGTGGGCGGCACTGCGGCCTCCACCGCCAAAGCCCCCGCCAGCGAGTTGATCGCCTCGCGCACCGCGCGGGTCATCTCCACATCGCCGCCGGGGTTCATCATCGCATAGCTGACCCGGCTCATCAGATCCTCGCCAAAGCGAATCTGTGGGTTCATCACGCCGGAGGATGCCAGCACCCGCCCATCCGCCAGATCGCACAGGTGCGCGGCGATGGTGGTCGACCCAAGGTCGATGGCCATCCCGTACAGCGGGTTCTCGTTGAAACCGGGAAAGATATCCAGAATCCGCGGCGTGGTATCATGGTTGCCCTTGTGAACCACCACTGTGACCTTCCACTCCCCCTTGCGCAGCACAGGCTGCAAGCGGCGCATCAGGCGAAGGTCACACGTCACGTCCTCGATCTGCCACTGATCGCGCAGCGCAAGCGCCAAGCGTTCGAAATCGCCGGTGGGTTCGTGCATGTCCGGCTCGGCCACTTCGACGTAGTAGGCGCGCGTTGCGGGGTCCATCGCAATCACCCGCTCGGTCGCGGATTTGCGGATCACCTGCTTGTGGACCTGGCTTTCCGGCGGCACGTCGATCACGATGTCGCCCATCACTTTCGCCTGACAGCCCAGACGCCGCCCCTCGGTCAGCCCGCGAATGCGCTTGTAGCGGTCTTCCACCGCGTTCCAGTCGCTCAGCGCGTCCGCCTCGACGGTGACGCCATGCTTGGAAAACTCGCCATAACCCGGCGTGATCTGGCACTTGGAGCAAATCCCGCGCCCGCCGCAGACCGAATCCAGATCGACCCCCAACTGCCGCGCCGCCGTCAACACTGGCGTGCCAAGCGCAAAGCGCCCGCGTTTGCCCGACGGGGTAAAGATCACAAGGGCGTCTTCGGTCATTCTGGCCTCGGTGCGCCCCGAGAGGGGGCGATTGGGGGTTATGGCATGCTGATGAGGTTCTAATCCGCGCACGGGCGTCTGCAATGGCAGAATGCGGCAGGTCGCGGCCTCATTCCGGCGTTCGGCGCGCTGGATCGCCGATCAGGGGCCGTCCAGTAGTCATCTGCCGGGCGTTGCCATCGCTTCGACCATGGTGATCTTTTGCCAGACCTTGCGAGACAGGTTGCTGCCCAAGGTCTCGATATCATTGACCGCTTCGGCCACACCTTCATCATTCACCGCCTGCGCATACAGCGCCGCAAGCTTGCCAGTGATTGCCAGAAGCTCCGAGCAGTAATCCAGATACCGCGACAGATCCTGCGGGTTGGCCAGCCGGTCAGGCGATTCCGGGCGCGGCGCATAGCCCGGCATCAGGGCAACCGGGTCCTTGGTCAACTGATGCATGTCGATCACATGGATGATCGACCGCAAGCCATGCAACCCCCGCGCCACCCGTTGTCGTTTCAGCCGCGCCTCCAGCCGGATCAGCGCGGTCAGGCCAAGGGCCGCCAGCACCAGCGTATTGATCGCAGCCTCGATGCCTTGCACGGAATCAACCGTGTCACGGCCAAGTTGGTTGAGCGATATGACACTGCCGACCGACAGAAAAAGCCCGGCCCCGGCCAGAACAATGCCAATGATCACGCCCCGCAGCCACCAGATCGGCGGGATCAGCGCCCGCGTCTCGATAATCACGGATTGCGTCAGGGCCACCACCTCGGCCGCGACCTTGTGCAAACCACGGTCAGGAAACCGGCCCGCCACGCGCCGTTCAAGCGCTTCAGCGGTGGCAAGGATCTTGTCTGGGTCCAAGGTACGAAAGGCCATGACACTGGCTATCAAACGGTCGCCGCAAGGCAAGCCCCAAGTAAGGTCACTCCCCCCGGTCAAGCCACGCTAGGATCGCGGCCCGGTCGCCGTCCAGCAGGGGCGCGGGGTCACGCCCGTTGCGTTCCGGCAAGGTGGACATCTTGATCGGGTTGCCGGTGGCCGTGAACGCCGGCCCACCTGGATGCGGTGTCACCGGCACCACCATATGGCGCGCC
>NZ_JANMET010000186.1:0-8092 GCF_031377265.1 Tabrizicola sp.
GCCAAGTTCGTCCTTCATTAGCGCCATGTAGGTCAGCGCGTCCTTGGCCTTGGCGATGCCGCCTGCGGGTTTGTAGCCGACCTTGATGCCGGTGCGGTCTTCATAGTCGCGGATGCAGCGGATCATCGTCAGGGTCACGGGAAGGGTGGCGTTGACCGGTTCTTTGCCGGTGGAGGTCTTGATGAAATCGGCCCCGGCCATCATGCAGATGAGGGAGGCGCGGGCGACGTTGCGCAGGGTGCCAAGTTCACCCGTGGCGAGGATGGCTTTGACATGGGCATCGCCGCAGGCGGCGCGCATTTCGGCCATCTCATCATACAGGGCCTGCCAGTTTTGCGTGAGGACATGGCGGCGGGAGATGACGATGTCGATCTCGCGCGCGCCGGCCCGCACGCTTTCGCCGATTTCGGCGATGCGAAGGCGGTAGGGCGAGAGGCCTGCAGGAAAGCCGGTGGAGACGGCGGCGACCGGGATCGCGGTGCCTTCCAGCGCCCTGACGGCGGTTTCCACCATCTCGTGGTAGACGCAGACTGCGCCAGTCGTGATGTTCGGCAGGCCAAGCTTTTCCAGCATCCAGGGTGCGACAGGCTGGCGCGCCTTGGCGCAGAGGCGGCGCACCCGGCCTTCGGTATCATCGCCCGACAGAGTGGTGAGGTCGATCAGCGTGATCGCCTTTAGCAGCCATGCGGCCTGCCATTCCTTTTTCACCGAACGGCGGCCGGAGATGGTGGCGGCGCGGCGTTCGATGGCAGAAGTGTTGGCCTGCACGCTTGCGACCCAATCAAGATCGAGCGGCATGCCGGGGTTGCGGGCATGCGTCAGCTGCGGCAGGAGGTCTTTTGTAGGTGTCAGCGTTTCCAAAGGGTCCTCCGCCCGTGCCGGATGGGCGCGACGATGCCATGCAAGGCCCCGTGCCGCAAGGGTGCTGGCCCGGGTTTTCTGACCGGATGGTCAAGAAACTGCCGCTGGTGCGCGGTTGACCTTGGCCAGCTAAAGATGCCTTCTGCCGCGAAACGACGGCATGGAGGACGCACGCAATGCAGGATCTGGACCTTACAGGGCATTGGGCGGGCATCCTGTCGCTGATCATCTTTGTGATCGCCTACATCATGGTGGTGTTCGAGGAATCCACCCACATGGCGAAATCAAAGCCAGTGATGCTGGCGGCTGGTCTGATCTGGGCACTGATCGGGATCGCCTACATGATGGCGGGGCAGTCGGAGGCGGCGCATTCCCACGCCCGCGAGATCATTGAGGAATATGGCGAGTTGTTCCTGTTCCTGATCGTGGCGATCACTTACGTCAACACGCTGGAGGAGCGCCGCGCCTTTGATGTGCTGCGGGTGAAGTTGATCGGGCTTGGGCTGGGGTATCGGCAGTTGTTCGTGTTGACCGGGATCCTTGCGTTCTTTCTGTCATCTGTGCTGGACAACCTGACCACGGCGTTGGTGATGGGTGCGGTGGTGATGGCGCTGGGCCGGGACAATGCGAAATTCGTGGTGATCGGTTGCATCTCGATTGTCGTCGCGGCCAATGCCGGGGGCGCGTTTTCGCCGTTTGGCGACATCACCACGCTGATGGTCTGGCAGAAGGGCAAGCTGACGTTCTTTGAGTTTTTCGCACTGTTTGTGCCGTCGCTGATCAACTGGCTGGTGCCTGCGGCGCTGATGTATCTGTCGGTGCCGAATGAAAAGCCGTCTGCCGAGGTGCGCAATGTGCGCGGCAAGCCGGGGATGATCGGGGTGGCAGTGTTGTTTGCGCTGACCATCGTGACGGCGGTTTCGTTCAAGAACTTCCTGAACCTGCCGCCAGCCCTGGGGATGATGCTGGGCCTGGGGTATCTGCAACTGTGGTCCTATTACCTGCGCATGAAGGGCACCCGCAAGGGCGACGAGGACATGGTGCTGGACAGCTTCAAAGAAGTGCAACGGGTGGAATGGGACACGCTGCTGTTCTTCTTTGGCATCATCTTTGCGGTGGGGGGCTTGGGGGTTCTGGGCTATCTCGCGCTGGCGTCGGAGCTTTTGTACACCGATCTGGGGCCGACCTATGCGAACGTGATCATTGGCCTGCTGTCGGCGATTGTCGATAATATCCCGCTGATGTTTGCGGTGCTGACGATGGATCCGGCGATGTCGGATGGCCAGTGGCTGCTGATCACGCTGACCTGCGGCACCGGCGGATCGATCCTGTCGATCGGGTCGGCGGCGGGGGTGGCGCTGATGGGGCAGGCCAAGGGGGTCTATACCTTTGGCGCGCATCTGAAATGGTCTTGGGCGATTGCGCTGGGGTACCTGGCGGCGATTGGCGCGCATCTGGTGATCAACGCGGCGCTGTTCTGACGGGGGTGAATTTGCGGAACCGAGGGCAGCGCCTGACCGCCGGGTGGGCGCTGCAACGGCGGTCTTCGCTCTTGATTCCGGGCGATGGTCAGGGGGAAGGCTGCTTCTTTGGGCCTTCCAGCGTGGCCCATGGGGTGCCGGTGCCGGGGTCGGGCAGGTCGGCGCGGTTGATGGTGCGGAAGATGTGGGTCTTGGCAAGGAACAGGGCAGACAAGGGCGCGGTCAGGAACAGGAAGACCGCGACCAGCACCTCTTGCCAGGTGATCCCCTGGCCGACCAAGAGCAGATCCAGCGCCGAGGCGATCAGCGCCGCGCCGACGCCGATAGTGGTGGCCTTGGTCGGCGCATGCAGGCGCTGCATCGGGTCGCGCAGTTTCAAGAGGCCATAGCTGCCGACAAGGCCGAAGACGCCGCCCAGCACCAGCAGTGCCGCGACAAGGATTTCGGCGAAGAGGATCATTCGATGATGCTCCCCCGCAAAAGGTACTTGCAGTAGGCGACGGTGGCGACAAAGCCGGTGAGCGCGAACAGGATCGCAGCCTCAAAGTTGAGGCTGGAGCCGGTGCGCACGGAGTAGAGCACGATGAGAGCGATGGCGTTCACCGTCATCGTATCGACGGCGAGGATGCGGTCGGTCAGGGTGGGGGCGGTGAACAGGCGGATCAGGTTCAGGATCAGCGCGATGCCGAAAGCGGCCAGCGCGAAGGTCAGGGCATAGGTCAGGATCATTCGAATATCCTTTTCAGACGGGATTCGTAGCGCGACTTGATGTCGTCGCGGATGGCATCGGGGTCCGGGGCGTGCAGCGCGTGGATCAGCAGCGCCTTGCCGCAGGACGACATGTCGGCGGTCAGGGTGCCGGGTGTCATGGTGATGGTACCGGCGAGCAGGGTGATCGCCTCGGGCGAGCGCAGGTCGATGGGTACGGTGATCCAGGCGGATTTGATCTGCGACGCGGGCATGAACAGCACGATCCGCGCGACCTGAAAGTTGGCGACGATGACGTCCCACAGGACCAGCAGCGTGTAGGACATCAGGCGCAGGGGGTGGGGCATCCTGGGCCGTTCGGGCCACCATGCGGCGGTTAGAAGCGGGATGGCGGTGGCAAGGATGGCGGCCATCACCAGGCTGCCGATCTTGAATTGATTGACCAGCAGCATCCACAGGATGGCAAGGGTGAGGGTCAGGTAGGGGTGGGGGAAGAGTTTACGGAGCATGGTCAGAGTATGCTCCGGTTTGAGGCGGTTGCCCGAACCGATTTGGAAACGCTCCAGTGGAGCGTTTGCTCGGTTCGTTGCCCATAAGGCTGAAGGCCGTTGGGCAAGGGGTTGTCAGCAGTCCTAACTATTGAGGAAATCAGGGCGCGCCTGCCTGGGGCGGGCGCTTTATCGCGCCTGCCCGGTGGTAGGCAGGCGCGGCCTGATTTGATTGAAATCAAATCCGGCAAGAAAGGATAGGTGCGGTTTCGTTGAAGGTTCATTCTGTACTAACGCCCCTCATAAAGCTGATTGGCGGCGATGTAGGGGGCGGGATCGTAGAGGGTTTGCGCCGTGGCATCCAGCCAGCTGGTGACGGGGCCCGCGAGGACGGTTAGCGCGGCGAGGGCGGCAAACAGCAGGAAGATCGCGGTGGTGGGAAGGGGCTCGGGGTGGGCGGCGGGCGTGCTCTCGGGTTTCCAGAACAGGGTGGAGCCGGCGCGGGCGAGGCCGAGGATCATCAGGAAGGAGGATATCAGGATCGCGGTCCAGATCAGCGGGGCCTGATCGCGCAGGGCTTGCAGGATCAGAAGCTTGCCGATGAAGCCGGACAGCGGCGGCATGCCTGCGATGGCGATTGCCCCGGCCATGTAGAGGCTGGCGGTCAACCCCGGTTGCGGGCCAGGGTGGCGGGTAATGCGGTCGGCCACGAGGAACATCGCGGCAGTGGCGATGGTGGAGTGCAGGATGTAGTAAAGCGCCGCCGAGGTGGTTTGCGGCGTGAACCCGGTGATGGCGATGAAGGCCGTGCCCATCGAGGCGATGGCACCGAAGGCCACAAGGCGCGGCAGGGTGGTGGCCCCAAGGATGCCGATGGCACCGACTGCCAGTGTGATCAGGGCGGCGGGCAGCAGCAGGTCCGCGATCAGCGGGCCGGTGGCGGGCAGGGTGGTGGGGAAGATCAGCGTGCCAAAACGGATCATGGAATAGGCGCCGACCTTGGTCATTACCGCAAACATGGCGGCGACCACCCCCGGCGCTTTGGCATAGGTGCCGGGCAGCCAGAATTGCAGCGGCACCAGCGCGCCCTTGATGGCAAAGACCAGCATCAGAAGGACGGCTGCCACGCGGATCAGCGCGGTGTCGCCCGCAGGCAGGTTCGGCAGTTTCACCGCAAGATCGGCCATGTTGAGCGTGCCGGTGACGGAATAGACGGTGGCCAGCGCGACCAGGAACAGCGAGGAGCCGACGAGGTTGAAGGCGATGTACTGGATGCCCGCGCGGGTGCGGGCCTGTCCGCCGCCGTGAATCATCAGCCCGTAAGAGGCGATCAGCAGCACCTCGAAAAACACGAACAGGTTGAAGGCGTCACCGGTCAGGAACGCGCCTGCGATGCCCATCAGCAGGAACTGCAGCAGCGGGTGGAAATGCGCACCCTTCGCATCCCAGCCGGAGCCTATGGCATAGAGGATGATCGGCAGCGCAAGGCCGGTCAGCAAGAGAACCATCAGCGCGGAGAGGCGGTCGAGCACCAGCGTGATGCCGAAGGGGGCAGGCCAGTTGCCAAGGAAATAAGCCTCGGGGCCATGGCGGGTGGCGGACCACATGAGCGCGATGGCGATGGCATTCAGCGCCACGACCCCCGCGACCGAGGCGATGCGTTGCAGCCTGAGGTCGCGGCGCAGGGCGATGACCATCAATGCGGCGAGGAGTGCTGGCAGCACGACAGGGGCGATGATCCAATGGGTCATTGGTCGTCACCCTTGATCATGTCGACCTTATCGTGGCCCGCCTCAAGGTAGGCACCAAGCGACATGATCACGATCACCGCCGTCATCCCGAAGGAAATGACGATGGCGGTCAGCACGAGGGCCTGTGGCAGCGGGTCGGCATAGCTCGCCCCGTCCTTGATGATCGGGGCCATGTTCACCGCCAGCCGCCCGGCAGCAAAGATGAAGACGTTGACGGCATAGCTGAGGAAGGTCAGGCCAAGGATCACCGGAAAGGTGCGCTGGCGCAGCATGAGGTAGATGCCGACCGAAGTGAGCAGGCCGATGGCGGTGGCGACCAGCGGTTCCATCAGCGCACCCTCCGGCTTGGGTCGATGTCAAAGGCAGTGGGGTTGACGGTTTCGCCTGCCTTGAGTGCCATGCGTGACAGCGAGGCGAGCGACAGCATCACCGCACCCAAGACGCAAAGGAACACCCCCAGATCGAAGATCGCGGCGGTGGCAAGCTCGAAGGTTTCGAGCGGCCAGAGGCTGACGTATTCGTAGCCCGAGGTCAGGAACGGCAGGCCCGCGACCCATGCCCCCACCCCGGCCAGCGAGGCAATGAGCACGCCCCAGCCGATCAGGATATGGTGGTCATAGCGCTGGCGCTGATGGCTCCACCCATAACCCGAGGCCATGTATTGCATGAGGTAGGCGATGGCAAAGATCAGGCCCGCGACGAACCCTCCGCCGGGCAGGTTGTGGCCGCGCAGGTAGATGTAGACGCCGACCATCATCGCCATCGGCAGCAGCACCCGTGTGCCGACGGCCAGCATCATCGGGTGGCGGTCACCTGCCTTGCGGGCCGGGGCCATGGCGGCAAGTCGGCTTGCGACGCCGGGGCTTTTCATCAGCGCCTCGGACAGCGCGAAGATCACGAGGGCGGCGATGCAAAGCACGATGATCTCGCCGTAGGTATCGTAGCCACGGAAATCGACGATGATGGTGTTCACCGCGTTGGTGCCGCCGGCGCCGGGTTTCGATTGCGCGAGGTGGAAGGCAGAGATCGGATCGAAGGCGGGGGCGCGGGTCATCAGCGCGTACACCAGCGCGCCCATCCCGATGCCCGCGATGCCGGCGATGGCGGCATCGCGCAGGCGGCGGGGGGTGGTGCTTTCCTTGGGCGTGGTTTTCGGCAGGAAATGCAGTGCGAGAAGCATGAGAAGGATCGTCACCACCTCCACCGCGATCTGGGTGAGGGCGAGGTCTGGGGCCGAGAAGTAGGCGAAGGCGATGGCGATGATCAGGCCGACAACGCCGGTCAGGATCAGGGCGATGACGCGGTCACGGTGCAGCATCAGGGTGGCGAGGGCCGCGACCATCAGGATGGCCCAAGCGATGACCGGGACCAGGTCCAGCGGCAAGAGGGCGCGGCTGCCGGGCAGATGGGGGCCGCCGGTGAAGGCCCATGTGCCAGCGGCGGCGATGGCGAGGATGGCGACTGCAATGGCGCGGGTCACCGCGCCGTTGTGCAGCGCCTCGGTCAGGCGGCGGGCGGCGGCGGCGAGAGGATTGATCAGCCCGTCGAAGATGCGCTTTGCGTCCGGGCGCGGGGTGGCGGCCCAGATCGCCATCAGGCGGGGGTGCAGGCCAAGCAGCATAAGGCCGCCGCCGATAGCGGCAAGCGACATCCAGAGGGCGGGGGATTGAAGGCCGTGCCAATGGGTGATTTTGGCGCTGACGGGTGCACCGGTGACGGCAGAGGCAGCAGCGTTGACCAGCCAGCTTGCCGAAGCCATCGGCAGGATGCCGATGATGACCACAAGCAGGGCGAAGAAGGCCGGGGCGGCCCAAAGGCCGACGCCGGGATCATGCGGTTTCGCGGGATAGTCGTCGCGCACCGGGCCGAGGAAGCCGTGCGCGAGGAACCGGAAGCTGTAGGCAACCGAAAAGAGCGCGCCGATGGTGGCCATCAGGCCCATCGCCCAAGGCGTGAGCCAGACGGTCTGTGCGGCCTCTTCCAGCATCATTTCCTTGGAGAGGAAGCCGTTCAAGGGCGGGATACCTGCCATCGAGAGCGAGGCAAGCAGCGCGATGGTGAAGGTGACCGGCATCAGCGTGCGCAACCCGCCGAGGCGCGGCAGATCACGGGTATGCGCGGCGTGGTCGACGATGCCCGCAACCATGAAGAGGGCGGCCTTGAAGGTGGCATGGTTGAGGATGTGGAAGACCGCAACAGTGGCGGCGGCCTTGGTGCCGAACCCCAGCAGCATGGTAATCAGGCCAAGGTGGCTGACGGTGGAATAGGCCAGCAGCGCCTTCAGGTCATCCTTGAACAGCGCGATTTTGGCGGCCATCACCATCGTGACAAGGCCGGTGGTGGCGACGATCCAGAACCATTCCGGCGTGCCCGACAGCACTGGCCAGAGCCGCGCCATCAGGAACAGGCCCGCCTTCACCATGGTGGCTGAATGCAGGTAAGCCGAAACCGGCGTCGGTGCTGCCATCGCATGCGGCAGCCAGAAGTGGAACGGGAACTGCGCCGATTTGGTGAAAGCGCCCAGAAGGATGAGGACCAGCGCTGGCAGATACCAGTCGGAAGACTGGATCAAGTCCTTGCTCTCAAGGATTACCGTAAGGTCATAGCTGCCAACGATGCCGCCCAGGATCAGCATCCCTGCGATCAGGCAAAGACCGCCGCCACCGGTCACGGCCAGCGCCATCCGCGCGCCCTGCCGCCCCTCGGGCAGGTGTTTCCAGTACCCGATCAGCAGGAATGACGTCAGCGAGGTCAGCTCCCAGAAGATCAGGAGAAGGAGGATGTTATCGGACAGAACGATGCC
>NZ_JANMET010000214.1:0-1660 GCF_031377265.1 Tabrizicola sp.
TGCGCGGTATCGACCGTGAAGGCGTGGAACGTGGCCAGGTGCTGTGCAAGCCGAAGTCGGTGATGCCGCACACCAAGTTCGAGGCCGAGGCCTATATCCTGACCAAGGAAGAGGGTGGCCGTCACACGCCGTTCTTTGCCAACTACCGGCCGCAGTTCTATTTCCGCACCACCGACGTGACCGGCACGGTTCAGCTGCCCGAAGGCACCGAGATGGTGATGCCGGGCGACAACCTGAAGTTCAACGTCGAACTGATCGCGCCGATCGCGATGGAAGAAAAGCTGCGCTTCGCCATCCGCGAAGGCGGCCGCACGGTGGGCGCAGGCGTGGTCTCGAAGATCCTCGCCTGATCAAATACCGGCGCGCCCTTACCGGCGCGCCGCTGCTACCCTTGAAATAGAGCGAACCTATGGGACCGGTGCCGTTGCCGATCCTACGTTCCGAAGGAAAACGACATGCAAGGTCAAACCATCCGTATCAGGCTGAAAGCCTTCGATTACCGTGTGCTGGATGCCAGCACGCAGGAAATCGTCAACACCGCCAAGCGGACCGGCGCGCAAGTGCGCGGCCCGATTCCGCTGCCGAACAAGATCGAGAAGTTCACCGTTCTGCGTGGCCCGCACATCGACAAGAAGTCGCGCGACCAGTGGGAAATCCGGACGCACAAGCGCCTTCTCGACATCGTCGACCCGACACCGCAGACTGTGGACGCGCTGATGAAGCTCGACCTCGCTGCCGGCGTTGACGTCGAAATCAAAGTATAGGGAGGGCACCCTGATGCGCTCTGGCGTTATTGCAAAGAAGCTGGGCATGACCCGGCTGTTCCTGTCGGATGGCAAGCAGGTCCCGGTGACGGTGCTGCAGCTTGACAGCCTTCAGGTCGTCGCCCAGCGGACCAATGACAAGGACGGCTATACCGCTGTCCAGCTTGGTGCCGGTGTGGCCAAGGCCAAACGGACAACCGCTGCGCAGCGCGGCCATTTCGCGAAAGCGAACGTGGCCCCGAAGCGCAAGATCGCGGAGTTCCGCGTGACCCCGGATTGCCTGATCGATGTGGGTGCGGAAATCACCGCTGACCATTATCTTGCAGGGCAGTTCGTGGACGTTGCGGGCACCTCGCTTGGTAAGGGTTTCCAGGGTGCGATGAAGCGGCACAACTTCGGGGGCCTTCGCGCCTCTCACGGTGTGTCGGTGTCGCACCGCTCGCATGGGTCCACGGGCCAGTGCCAGGATCCCGGCAAGGTGTTCAAAGGCAAGAAGATGGCCGGTCACATGGGTGCCGTTCGTTCGACCACGCAGAACCTGCAGGTCATGCGCACCGATGCCGACCGTGGTCTGATCATGATCAAGGGCGCTGTCCCTGGATCGAAGGGCGGCTGGGTCACGATCAAGGATGCGGTCAAGAAAGCCGCGCCCGCCGGTCTGCCGCTGCCCGCAGCGGTGCGTTCGGTTGTTGTCGCTGCACCTGCTGTTGCCGAAGGGGGTGAAGCATGAAACTTGATGTGATCAAGCTGGACGGCAAGAAGGCCGGTTCCATCGATCTGAATGAGGCGCTGTTCGGCCTTGAGCCGCGCGCCGACATCCTGCACCGCGTGGTGCGCTGGCAGCGGGCGAAATCCCAGGCTGGCACCCACTCGACGCTGACCCGGGCCGAGGTTTC
>NZ_JANMET010000222.1:0-4702 GCF_031377265.1 Tabrizicola sp.
CGTTCCTGTTTCTTGGTCTTCTTGCCAAAGATTTCCAGCGCGCGATTGACGTCTTCGGAATGGGTGAACACGTAGATCTGGTCATCGGCCAACAGCTGATCGCCCGGATCGGGCGCAAACAGCCGGTCGTCGCGGCGGATGCCGACCACGATGGCGCGCAGGGTGGAAAACAAGTCGTTCAACTGGCGCAAAGGGGTGTTCAGCACCGGGCAGTCTTCGGTCAGCTGAATACCCAAAAGCTGGGCGCGGCCGTTCATGAAGATCTCGGTGTCGAAAGTCGCTGGGGCGGCCAGACGCTGAAGCGCTGCCTCGGCCACCTCGCGTTCGGGGCTGATCACCACGTCGATGGCCAACTGATCGTGGTTGGTCAGGCCGGAATACAGGGTTTCCAGATAATTCTGCGCGCGGATTCGGGCGATCTTGCGGGTGATGCTGAAGACCGACTGGGCCACCTGGCAGGTGACCATGTTCACCTCGTCAGAATGGGTGGCGGCGATGATCATGTCGGCGTCGCGCGCGCCGGCCTTTTCCAGAACGTCGGGGTAACTGGCAAAGCCGACGACGCCCTGAACATCGAGCGTTTCGGTGGCACGGCGCACGAGATCGGCGTTCATATCGACCACCGTCACATCGTTCTTTTCGCCCGAGAGGTGCCGGGCAATCTGCCAGCCCACCTGCCCCGCTCCGCAGATGATGACCTTCATCGAACCCTCCGCGCGTGTTGCGCCCTAGCCTCCTCCTTCGCAGAAGCCTGCTGCGGGGTCAATTGTGCGCCGGGCGGCAAGGCAGTTCAGACGTCGAAGTCGTCATCCTCGCCGGTCATCATCCGCAGCCCTGATTTCGAGCTGCCGACAACGCCAAGCGATTTCAGTTTGCGGTGCAGCGCCGAGCGTTCCATGCCGACAAAGCTGGCGGTGCGGCTGATGTTGCCACCAAAGCGGTTGATCTGGGTCAGCAGATATTCCTTTTCGAACAGTTCACGGGCCTCGCGAAGCGGCATGGTGGCGACACTGCCGCTCAGCGAGATGCCGGCGTCGGCCTCGACCTTGGGTTCGTTGCCGGGCAATTCGCGCGGCTCGATCGGGCCGGCACCTTCGCCAAGGATCAGCACCCGTTCGATGATGTTACGCAGCTGGCGGACGTTTCCAGGCCAGGGCATTGTCTGCAACATCGCTTCGGCTTCGGAGGTCATCACCCGGGCGGGCAGACCTTGGGTGCGATGAAACCAGTCGACGAAATGGCGGGTCAGTTCGGGAATGTCCTCGCGCCGTTCGGACAAGGCGGGTACCGGAATCGGCACCACGTTCAGCCGGTCATAAAGCTCCTGGCGAAAGCGGCCCATGCCGATTTCGGACCGCAGATCGCGGCTGGTCGAGGAAACAACCCGCAGATCGACGCGCACCTTGTCGGCCCCGCCGACGCGGGTGAATTGCTGTTCGGTCAGAACCCGCAGGATCTTTGACTGGGTTCCGAGCGGCATGTCGGCCACCTCGTCGAAGTAGACAACACCGCCATGCGCCTGTTCCAGCAGGCCAGGCTCCACGCCACGTTCGGCGGTTTCGCGGCCAAACAGCACTTCTTCCATCCGCTCGGGTTCGATCGAGGCGGAGGATACGGTGACAAAGGGGGCCGCGGCGCGGTTCGAATTGGCGTGGATGAAGCGGGCGGCCATTTCCTTGCCCGAACCGGGCTGCCCGGTCAGCATGACCCGGCCGTTGGATTTGGTCACCTTGTCGAGGTTGGATTTCATCGTCTTGAAGGCGGTCGACGAACCAATCATTTCGGACGAGGTCACATCCTTGCGTCGCAGTTCCTGATTCTCCCGGCGCAGGCGCGAGGTTTCCATTGCACGCGAAACGACGACCATCAGCTGATCGATGTTGAACGGCTTTTCGATGAAGTCATATGCGCCTTGCCGGATCGCGGCGACGGCAATCTCGATGTTGCCATGGCCCGAAATGATCACCACCGGCACATCAGGGTTGTCGCGCTTGACGGTCTTGAGGATGTCGATCCCGTCCATCCGGCTGTCCTTCAGCCAGATATCGAGGATCATCAGCGCCGGCGGATCGGCATTGATTTCGGTCATGCAATCGTCGGAATTGGCGGCCAGCCGCACGACATAGCCTTCGTCCTTGAGGATATCCCCGATTAATTCGCGGATGTCCTGTTCGTCATCAACGATCAGAATGCTCATGGTTCAACCTCCTTGCCCCAAGGGGCCTTGTGCTTTGCCACGCCGCCGGGCGAGCCTTGGCAGACGGATTTCCGCCATGGCTCCCGCGCGGTCGTTGCCCTCAAAAACCGGCGCATCAAGCAGGGCGAGGGTGCCGCCATGCTCTTCGATGATCTTCTTCACGATGGGCAGGCCAAGGCCGGTGCCCTTGTCGCGGGTGGTGACATAGGGTTCGAACAGCCGCGCACGATCCGGCGGCAGGCCGATGCCATTGTCCATGATCTGCAGGCTAACTTCGGATTCTTCCACCAGCATGGTCACGCGGATTTCTGGCACATGACCAATCAGTGACAGCTTTTCGTGCAAGGTTTCAATGGCTTCCCCGGCGTTCTTGATCAAGTTTATCAACGCCTGACCGATCATCGTGGCGTCAAGATCCAGCATGACCGGGCCTTGCGGAATGGATTTGACAAAGCGCACGCCGGGCTGGCCGTTTTCTTGCAGCAGCACCGCCCCGCGCAGCAGTTCGGCCAGATCACATTCGCGGCGGTCGGGTTCCGGCATCCGGGCGAACTTGGAGAATTCGTCGACGATACGGCGCAAGTCATTGGTCTGGCGGATGATCACGTCGGTGTATTGTTCCAGATCCTCGGGGTCTTTGACCTGGGCCGCGAACTTGCGTTTGATGCGTTCGGCGGACAGCTGGATCGGGGTCAGGGGGTTCTTGATCTCGTGCGCGATGCGGCGGGCAACGTCGCCCCACGCGGCCATGCGCTGAGCTGACACAAGGTCTGTCACATCATCAAAGGCCACCACATAGCCTTCCAGTCGGCCGGAATCGTTTCGGCGCACGCTCATCCGCACCAAAAGGCTTTCCTGTTTGCCCTTTCGCGTCAAACGCACTTCTTCTTGCACAGCGCTGCCCGCGCCTTCGCGCAGACGGTCGAACAGGGCGGCAAATTCGGGCACTGCAACCGACATCGGAATCTCGGCCTGACCATCGGGGAAATCCAGCAGCCGTTCGGCGGCGCGATTGACGAAATCCACCTTGCCGTCGCCATCCAGGCCGATGACACCGGCGGTAACGTTGGACAGCACGGAATCAAACAGGCGGCGGCGGCGTTCGGTCTGGCGGTGGCCATCCATCAGCGCCTCGCGCTGGCCCTTCAACTGGCGGGTCATCTGGTTGAACAGGCGGCCCAACATTGCGATTTCGTCATCGCCGTCTTCCTCGACAACCTGAACGTCCAGATCGCCGCCACCAACACGTTGCGCGGCCCCTGCCAGCCGTCCGACCGGCCGCGACAGGCGTTCGGCAAACCACAGGCCAAGCCAGATGGCCGCAAGGATCAGGATCAGCGCGAAGCCAAGGTAGATCAGGCCGAAGTTGAACAGCAGACGACCGCGTTCGCTTTCCAACTGGTTGTAAAGCTGGACGGTTTCCTGGGTTTCATCAAGCAGCGACAGGATCGAGCCGTCCACATCGCGGCTGACATAAAGATAGCGGTCGGCGTAAGCGTCAAGGTACACAAGGGCGCGGAATTCGTTGTTGGGCCAATCGGGGATCAGCACCGGGGTGCCAGTGCGGGCCTCTTCCAGTTGCGCCAAGGTGACCGGCTCAAAGCCGAACAGATAAGACCGTTCGCCGCGCGTCTGCAGTTCGCCCGCACCATCGACGAGGTAGGCTTCCTTCAGACCGCGCTGAATCGCCGCCTGCCCCTGGCTGAGCAGCGGGCGCAGCTGATCGTCGCGCAGAAAGAACGACTTTTCCTTGGCCGCATTGATGTAGGCGGCGAGGGCTTCGGCATCGGCGGTCAGGTCTTCGCGCTGTTCGGCTTCATACGCCTGGGCCGCAGCGAGGGATGAGCCGACAACCGAACGGACACGTTCGGAAAACCAGCCTTCGAGGCCGATATTCACCGAAAGCACCGCAAACACGGCAACAAGAACCGTGGGAATGAGCGCGATCAGCATGAACACGCCGGACAGCCGCAGGTGCAGGCGCGACCCGGCCGATTGGCTGCGCCGGTCGGCCACCATGCGGGCCACGCGGGCCAGCACCAGCGCTGCGATCACCAGCACATAGACAAGGTCACTGAGCAGGATCAGCCGCAGGAACGGCGATGTCGCGCCTTGGTTGAACGGGCCCATCGCAAGAAAGGTCGCCACGGCCAGAACGGGGCCAAGGAACACCAGGCCAAGGGTGACAGCCGTCTGCACCCGGCGCTGACGGCGCAGGCGCGAGACCACGGTCCAAATGTCCCTGCGCAGTACGCGATCCACCGATTCCGCCTGATTCAGCGAGGCTCCGCCTGCCCCTGCCCTACTATATATTGATGCAGGCTTTGGTGAAACCCAAAAGACACGCTTTATGTGGCAAGACTACATCAACTTGCGGCGGCGGGTGACGCGGATGTCGAGATCCGTGATCTTCTTGCGCAGGGTGTTGCGGTTGATGCCCAGCAGATCGGCGCATTTCGCCTGGTTGCCGGCTGTTGCATCCAGCGCGATCTCGATCAGCGGCAG
>NZ_JANMET010000248.1:0-20417 GCF_031377265.1 Tabrizicola sp.
ATATCACCGCCGGAGCCGCGTCGAGACAAAGATGCATTGCGTGAAACTGCTAGGTCAGCGCCTCATGGCCCGCGACTTCGACCGTCAGGTCGCAGAGTTTCAGGTCCGTGTTGCCGTCTTGAACGGCTTCAACGCGCTCGGTATCCCCGTCACGAAGGTCGTGGGGTAGGTCTGTCTGGGAGAAGGGGAAGTCCGACCGTCAGCCGATTTGTGCAACTGAGCCGCTGGATTGGCCCGGCGCGCCGGTTACAACTGGTCGCGCGCAAGGAACGTCGTCCAGACCGCAATGAACATCGCGGCGACCACCGGCCCGGATATGAAGCCCTGCAGCCCGGACGTGGCCACTCCACCCAGCGTCGAGATCAGCACGACAAACTCCGGCATCTTAGTTGCCTGAGCCCCGAAACCAGCGGCACCAGCGCGCCCGAGAACACCGATCGCACCTCAATGTCGATCTTCATGACCGGCTGGAGTAGCACCGTCCCGACCTCGGCGAGCCGCTGGATTTTCTCGAAGGACAGCAACCGCTCGCGGGCGGTTTCGGGGCGCTTGCGGAATGCCGTCGTCGGATTGTCGGTCCGCATCTTCCATGTCACCGCGAGGCTGAAGATCTTGCGCGGCACCTCACCAAGGACCACAATACCATCGGTCAGTCGAAGTTCGAGTCCCTTGCTACCCTGCTCGTTCGAAGTGCTGCGCTCGCAACCCGCATTGGCCGCTGTTCGGGTGGAAAGCGAGACCACTCGCCGGCTTTAGACAACAAGGGACTAGCTTGGCGCCTGTCGGAATCACGACCAACGCGGCTCACCTTGCATCAGCTGGTTTTTCTTGGGCACTTGCGGTCTGCGTCGGCAACCGCGCAGCAGAATGGCAACATCGCAACCGTACAATTTGCGCGAGGAAGTCAGATTGCACGGTTCCGTAGCATCGCAACCGTGCATCTTGCTCGAATGGATGGGCCGGGTCTGTCGACTGCTCTGAGTTGGGCAAGAACAAGCCGACCGGCAACTTGGTCCATCAGCACGTCCGCAAGCTACCAACGCGCGACTGAAGGGGGACAGCAAGGGGGATTGAAAAAGCACAAATCTCGCAACCTATTGAAATATAGGTAATCTCAAGAATAAATGGTGCCCCCAGCAGGACTCGAACCCGCGACCCCCTGATTACAAATCAGGTGCTCTACCAGCTGAGCTATAAGGGCAACGCCCCTCAGATACCCGTGCTTTGCTGTTCTCGCAAGGGGTCAGCTCCGGTTTGCCCTTGCCAGCATGGCCACCGCCAGCAGGCCCACTGCCATCACCACCAGTGCCGCAGGCGCAGCCTCGCTCAACCGCTCAAGGCTGGCAAGTTCGAACACCCGGGTCGAAAGCGTGTTGTAGTTGAACGGTCGCAACAGCAGTGTCGCCGGCAGCTCCTTTACGCAATCGACGAAGACCACCAGCAACGCAGTCGCCACCGATCCCCGCATCAGCGGCAGATAGACCGACCCAAGCGCCCCTCCCGCGCTGCGCCCAAGCGACCGGGCTGCCATCGGCAGCGACGGCGACACCCGCCCGAACGCCGCATCTAGCGCACCCTGGGCAATGCCGAAAAACCGCACGAGATAGGCAAGCCCCAAGGCAAAGGCGGTGCCCGTGATCAGCAAACCCGGATCATGGCCGGTCAAAGCTTCGATCCCGTCGGCAAGGCGATGGTCAAGCGCTGCCAGTGGGACCAAGAGCCCCAAGGCTAGCACCGCGCCCGGCGCGGCATAGCCCAGCAGGGTCACCGGCAGCACTACCCTTGCCACCCGACGCCCAGCCATCCGCACCGCATAAACCAGAAACAACGCTGCCCCGACCGTGGCGACCGACGCCCCCCCCGCTACGATCAGCGTGTTCAACAACGCGTCTCCAAGACCGGGCGAAAGCCAACCGGCTGGGGCCTGCAACGACCGCGCCAGCATGACCGCGACAGGCAAAACGAACCCAATGGCAAAGGGCACGGCGCAAGCGACGAACGCCAACCAGCCGCGCAGCGGATCAAGCGTTTGCGGCACCAACGGTCGTGCGGTGCGGTTCAGGCCATGAAAACGCGCGTTGCGGCGGCCAAGGCGTTCAATCAGGACCAACAGCAGAATCAGCATGAGGATCACCCCCGCGATCTGCGCCGCCCCCCCTGCATTGCCACCGTTCAGCCATGTGGAAAAGATCCCCGTCGTCAGCGTCTGAACACCGAAGTGGTAGACCGTGCCATAATCAGCCACCGTTTCCATCAGCGCCAAGGCCACCCCGGCTGCAATGGCAGGGCGGGCCATCGGCAGCCCGACCCTCAGGAACAAACCCCAAGGCCCGACGCCAAGCGACCGCGCCACTTCGTAAGTGCAGCCCGACTGTTCTCGGAACGCCGCGCGGGCCAGCAAGTAGACATATGGATAAAATGCCGCTGACAGCACCACCGACGCCGCCCAGACCGATCGGGTTTGCGGAAACCAATAGTCCCGCGACGACGCCCAGCCAAAGGTGGCACGCAGCATCGACTGCAATGGTCCGGCATAATCAAGAAAGTCGACCAGCGCATAGGCCCCGACATAGGCCGGAATTGCCAAAGGAAACAGCAGCGCATGGGTCAGCCAGCGCTGCCCGGGAAACCGGTACATGGTGACCAACCATGCTGCCCCGGTACCGACCGCAGCGGTAAGGATCGCCACGCTTGCCATCAGAATCACTGTGGTCGTCAGATAGCGCGGCAACACCGTCGCCATGAGATGCGGCCAGATGTTCTCTGTCGGGTGAAACGCGATCCACAGAATCGACAGAACCGGTGCAAGCACCACAATCGCAATGACGACCGCCCCGATCGCCCAGGGATTAAGCGGGAACCGCAGCCGCAAGCGCGGTACTTGAGTGTTTTCGTCAGTCATCTTGATCGCGGCTTACAGGAAAGCAGTTTAACTGTCCACAAAACCCCGTATGATTAGCGTTGAAGGCCCACGGCGGCACCGAAGCACCAGAAACAAGGGCCACATGCGCATCGTCTATCATTTGGGCGCCCATTGCACCGACGACGACCGGCTTGTCCGGTGTCTGTTGAAGAACCGATCAAGCCTTGCCAGTCAGGGGATCATCGTCCCTTCGCCCACCCGCTATCGCAAATTGCTGCGCGACACGGTGCTGCAACTGAAGGGCTCGGCTGCCTCTGAACAGACGCAGGCGATGATTCTCGATCAGATCATGGACGAACCGCATGCCGAACGATTGATTCTTAGCTGGGACAGCTTTCTGAGCTTTCCGACCTGGGCGGTGACCGACGCGATCTATGCCTTTGCCGGGGAACGCAGCCTTGCCTTCACCCAGATCTTTCCCGACATCGAGGCCGAATTTCACCTTGCCATCCGCAATCCCGCGACCTTCCTGCCGGGATTGCAGGAAAAAATTGTCACCAAAGGCCAACCGGAGTTTCTGTCCACCATCGACCCAACCGGGCTTCAGTGGTCGAGCACGATCAGTCAAATCCGCAGTTACAACCCGAATGTGGAACTGACGGTCTGGTGCGATGAGGACACACCGCTGATCTGGCCCGAGGTCCTGCAGGCGGTTGCCGGCCCGGCCGAGGGTACGGTACTTTCGGATACCGACGAGCTGCTCTCAAGGCTGATGACGGCCGACGGCCTTGCGCGCATGAACGCCTATTCGGCGGCCCATCCACCAGTCAGCATCGCCCAGCGGCGCCGCATCGTGACTGCATTCCTGGAAAAGTTCGCCATCCCCGACATGCTTGAAATGGAGTTCGAAGTGCCGGGTTGGTCAGAGGAACTGGTTGCCGACCTGACCCGGCGATACCTCGAGGATGTCGAGCGCATCAAGCGCATCCCCGGCGTCAGGTTTCTTTCTGCCTGATCAGGCCGGTTCAGGTCATTCCCAATGCGGTCTTGTACATTTCCATGATCGCTTCTTCTTCGGCGATGTCGTCGGGCTTGCGCTTGCGCAGGGCAATCACCTTGCGGATGACCTTGGTGTCATAGCCGCGCCCCTTGGCCTCGGCCATTACCTCTTTTTGCTGTTCGGTCACGTCCTTCTTTTCCGATTCAAGCTGCTCATAGCGCTCGATGAACTGGCGCAGTTCATCCGCGGTCACAGCGTAGGCATCGCTCATATCGGCCATATCGGTCCTCAATTCTCGGGTTAGGGTCTGGGCGGGCCGCCCCTGTCGCAAGACCGGGCAGCCGTGTGTTCCTAACCCGCCACCTGCCCGGGGTTCAAGCCGTGATGAGGGCGCCGTCACCGGCATCTGCCTTGCACCCGACATCCGAAACGACTAGCCACGCGGCGCAGGCAAAGGCGCCGAGGGAGGATACAAGATGCAAGCCATGATCTGGATCGGCGCTGCCATCTCGCTAGCGGGGGTTGCGGGACTGGCCTACTGCATCTTGCGCGCCATGCGGGCGCGTCGCGCGGGCTTGGACGACACGGCAATGCGTGCCGAATTGCAGCGCGTGGTGGCGATCAACATGGCAGCGCTTGGTGTGTCGGCGCTGGGCCTTATGCTGGTGGTCGCGGGCATACTTCTGGGCTGACGCCATCGCCGGTCTTGCGTCAACCGTCCAGTACGGGCAACCGCAAGCCATCTGAAATCAACCGGTCGATCAACGGTCCCGGCGTCCAGAACGGGTCTTCGGCGGCCCACAGCCGCAGATCGCGGCGCAGCACCATGAGGCCAATCCGGTCAGCCTGGTGCATCGGACCGCCCCGCCAGCGTGGAAACTGGTACCCGGCCACCAGACAGTGATCCACATCCGAAGGCCTGCGGGCAATGCCGCTATCCAGCAGCTTCAGACCTTCGTTGACCAGCGCCCCCAACCAGCGCAGCTGCACTTCTTCTGCAGACATCGCGCGCAGAACGCCTTGGCTATCGGGCAACTGCGTCTCAGGCAAGGGCGCACCAAATGCCGCCAGTGCAGAGCTTATCACCCGGTGCGGAACTCCCAGCGCGACCATCCGCATCAGCGCAGTATAGCCCGCTTGTGCCAGACGTTGCCCCAGCACCGGGCGCTGCCCGACCAACAGGGGCGGCACACCCATCCGTCGCAACGCAGCCACCGCCGTGGCAATTGCTTCGGGCGGCTCCTCATCCGGCAATGCAAGCTCGCTTAGCCGCCCCGATGGTGCGATGGCCAGCCCCAGCTCGCCCGGCGCGCCGCCAAGCACCAACTGCGGTGCACCGGGCGGCGCATGGCGAAGCACGGAGGCATCCGGCGTCAGGGCATGGATGACCAGACCCGCCGCCTCCAGTTCCGATGGGTCGGTGCCACAGGACAACCGCCCTCGCGCCGCATCCCGATCAGCCGCAACAAGCCGGCCGATGCGCAGATCTGCCTCAAGCCGCTGGTCTATCGAAGCGCGGGTCTGCTCCGCCGCTCTGGCATCGGGCGCAATCCACGTCAGCGTAAAGCCCTGTATCAGCGCCAGCAATGCGGCTGAGGACAGGCCCGGCCCGCTGCCCACGATGCCAATGCAGGTAATCGGCGCCGGATGGGCGCGCGCAACCGCCGGCGGCAGCGCAGATGCGCGCCGTTCTGCCCGTGCCGCAGCCCGCAATGCGGCAACTTCGTCGGAACCTTCAAGGTCTTCATAGGCAACCGCCTCGATCGCAAGGCCGTTTTCCATGGGCAACAGCAAGGCAGCCTCAACGCAGCTGATAATCCGGCCCACTGCTGGCAGGCTGTCACGCCACTGTCGTCGCGCGGTCGCTATCGCGGCTTGATAGGTGATCGGGTCGCCCAATCCCCGCGGTCGTGGCGGCGCTTCGGCCAGTCGCAGGGCAAAGTTGATTGCAGCTTCGGCTACATCACCTTGCGTAATTTCGTCATACAATCCCAGCGTTTGACCTTCGTCAGCCAGAACCGCACCCCCTGTTGTCAGCATGCGAATGGCCTCAGACGGGCCGACCAGCCGGGGTAATCGCTGCGTCGCGCCGCCTTCGGGCGGCAACCCGAACGCAATGTCCGGCAAGGCAAAGCGCGTATCATTTCGCGCCACACGCGCCTGCGCAGCCAGTGCGAGTTCCGCGCCCGGTCCGATCACTGCACCATGCAAGGCAGCAACCACCGGGATTGCACAGTCCTGCAAAGCCAGACACACCGCCGAAAGTGTGGGCCTACGCTCGCCTGGATCCAGCCGCAGGGCGCTGCAAAACACAGCGCCCGCCCCGCGGATCACAACGGCGCGGGCGTTCCCGGTATCGGCCAGCACCGCGATCAACCTTGCGCGCATCTGCGCAGACAGCGCATTTGACGGTGGGTGATCCAGCGTCACCACCAAGATGTCACCCTGACGTTCCGAGGTGATCACGCCCGTGGCCATACCGTCTCCCCTCGCCATTCAAGGCCAGAGTAAGCGGCAATCGCCCATCCTTGGCAAGCCTTTGCGACGGTTGAAGTTTACACCGGCATATTGTCGAATTCCGCCTCGACCATCGCGTCGGTCTGGGTGGCATCGTCTTGGGGCCCATGGCTGTCTGCTGCCGGGATATGGCCAGGCATTATCGCTCCCAGTGCGCACATTTCAGCCTTCAGCACATCCAGCGAGCACGCCTGAACTGCAAGACTGGCGCTAAGCAGTTGGGCTTCCAGCGCGAGGATATCTTCGACAAGGGTTTTGCTCATAGCGCGCACTCCTTGCAAAACGGCGTTGCTGGCAGGGCATCCAACCGCGCCTGACTGATTTCGCCGCCGCAGCGCGTGCACAAGCCGTAGGTTCCCGCCGCGATCCGGCGCAACGCTGCCTGAATCTGTCGCACCTCAAGCTCTCCTGCCAAGCCGGTCGCTTCTAGCACCTCATCACCTTCGCGTTCGATCGCCATCTCCCCCCAATCGGGGTCAGCATGGGTGACAAGTTCTTCCTCGATCGACAAAAGCCGGACGCCTAGGTCGTTCAGCCGAGAGTCGAGAATGGCTTTGCGTGTGGCAATCGGGGTTGCCTTCGGTGTCGGCATGATCTGCATCTCCTGTCCGTGTCATCACAGGTTAGTGCAGCGCGACGTGGCACGCCTTGACCCAAGTCAATTGTCGCCGACCAATACATTCCTGTTATACTATTGGTTTGGCTTTCGCCTAGACTGCAGGCCACCCGCAGTGGATAATGCGCCATGACCCACTCATCCCCCAAAGTTCAGGCCTTCTTTGATGAAGCCACCAACACCATAACCTATCTGGTGCAAGACCCGCACGGCCGCGCTGCGGCAGTGATCGATACAGTTCTGGATTTCGACTATGCCTCGGGGCGCACCGACACGCGGTCCGCAGATGCGATAATTGCTGCGACTATAACCCAAGGGCTTGATCTGCAATGGATTCTTGAAACGCATGTGCATGCGGATCACCTTTCTGCAGCCCCCTACATTCAAGAACGGCTGGGTGGCAAGATCGGGATCGGCGACCGTATCACGGTGGTGCAGGACACTTTTGGCAAGGTGTTCAATGAGGGCACCCGTTTTGCCCGCGACGGATCCCAGTTTGACCGGCTGTTTGCCCATGGTGACAGCCTGATGATCGGCCAACTGCGCTGCGAGGTGCTGCATACCCCGGGCCACACCCCCGCCTGCCTGACCTATGTGTTGGGGGACGCGGCCTTTGTTGGCGACACGTTGTTCATGCCCGATTTCGGCACCGCCCGCTGTGATTTTCCCGGCGGTTCAGCGGCGGTAATGTACGAAAGCGTGCAGAAAATCCTGGCCCTCCCCGACGCGACCCGGATCTTTGTGGGCCATGACTACAAGGCACCTGGACGTGACAGCTTCGCCTGGGAAAGCACTGTCAAAGAACAGAAATCGGCCAATGTCCATATCGGCGCGGGCCGCAGCCGCGAGGCGTTTGTTGCCTTGCGCGAGGCGCGCGATGCGACGTTGGCAATGCCGCGTCTGATCATCCCATCCTTGCAGATCAACATGCGAGCAGGCCATATGCCGGAGCCGGAGGAAAACGGCACCTCGTATCTCAAGGTGCCCCTGAACGGCCTGTAGAGACAGCGGAAAGGGCGGCGCGATGATCCAGACAGATTGGCTTTGGGGCCTGGCCGGTGGCTTGCTGATTGGTGGGGCCGGGGCACTGTTCCTGTTGATCAATGGCCGGGTCATGGGGGCGTCGGGCATCATTGGCGCGCTGGCCGATGGCAGTGCGGGTGCAGGCTGGAAAGAAAACACGGCCTTTCTCGTCGGGTTGATCGCTATGCCGATGCTGTTGCTGCCAGTGTTCCCGTCGCAGACACACCTGACTGAAAATCTTGCGCAGGTTGCCATTGCCGGGGCTCTGGTGGGTTTTGGCACGCGGCTGGCGAACGGGTGCACCTCGGGTCACGGGGTCTGCGGCATCTCGCGGCTCAGCCTGCGCGGCATTGTGGCGACGGTGATCTACATTCTGGCCGGAGGCGTGATGATGGCCACCCTGCGCCATGGCTGGGAGTTGATTTGATGCAGCGTGCGCTGTTTGCCGCCCTCTCGGGGGCGATTTTCGGTCTGGGACTTGTGATCTCAGGCATGACCGACACCACCAAAGTGCAAGGCTGGCTGGACGTGTTCGGTGATTGGGACCCGACGCTCGCCTTCGTGATGGGCGGCGCAATTTTGCCGATGGCGGTGGCCTGGCGGATCGCAGCGCGCGCCCGCATTTCAATGTTAGGTACGCCGTTGCCCACCCTTGGTGTGCAACGACTTGACCCCGGCCTGATCTGGGGCTCTGTCTTGTTCGGGGCGGGCTGGGCGCTGGCAGGCCTCTGCCCTGGTCCGGCGCTGGCCTCGCTTGGGTTTGGCGGGCCTGGAGGAGCGGTCTTCCTTGTTGCAATGCTGATCGCTATGCTGGCTGCGGCCCCTTTGCGCCGCCGGCTTTCCAGTCGACCCCTCGTACCTTGAGAGATTCCATGGACATTCGCAGCCTCACTGCCACCTACGCCGTCTCGCCGCAGATCGACCTTGCCGACCTGCCTGCCATCAAGGCCGCCGGCTTTACCACCGTGATCGACAACCGGCCCGATGGTGAGATTCCTCCGAATTTGCACGCCTCCGAGATGCAGGCGGCGGCCGAGGCGCTGGGCCTGACCTTCGTCGTCAATCAGGTGGTCGGTGGTGCCATGACGCCTGAGAATGTTGAGGCACAGGGTGCCGCCATCGCTGCAGCAAGTGGGCCGGTGCTGGCGTACTGTGCGTCCGGGAACCGGTCTTCGGTCGTTTGGGCGTTGTCGCAAGCGGGAAACATGCCTGTCGATGAGCTGATCGGCCTGCCCGCCGGTTTCGGCTATCAACTCGAACATCTGCGCCCCCAGATCATGGCCCTTGCTGCCCGCAAGGCCTGATCCGCACCGCACAGCATAGGATGGCGTCGCCAGAAGGCACCTCCCCTCACAGCTTTGCTGGCGCAGACGGTAACTGCCGTGCAAAGCAGTGGTGGTCTGACGCGCAGTACTGCACGTTTGAACCACCGAGCAAGGCATGCGTTTTCGCACTAGCCAGTGGCGCGCAAAGGCGCAGTCTCTGCGCTTGCTTCCGGCAGAACGGCCGCCTGCGACGCTGGACCATTCGCGCCAGACAAGGGCCGGGATGCGGTCATGCTTTGCTGCGCCTTGGCAATCCGCAACGCACGCATCCCACGATTCTGCCCCAGCTTTCCACCCGTCAATCGACGCCCGTCAGGCGTCTCCAGCGTGACCGTATCCAGCGATGCGTTCGGTAACGCCAACACATCCCCTTCTGTCAGACCCATCACCCGGCTGAGCGGCAACGAAACGCGGCTCAGCACCGCGTCGAGTGTGCAATTCACTTGCATCACCTGGGCGCTCAGCGCCGCCGCAAACTGCGGGCCCACAAGATCTGCCGCCATGATCGCCCCGGCGTTTGGTCGCTGCCCACGCCCTACGGCAGGTAGGGCAAGGATCACATCACCCACCTTTGCACCACCCGCCAGCGCCACCTCGGCCAGCAATACGCGGTAGCTTTCCTCCTCCAGCAGCAAGCCCAGAGGGCGTGCTTCCTCCAGAAACGACGCGTAGCGAAATCCACCAGCCCAGACCAGGTCAGCCTCATCCGACAGCACCGCCTCCATCTCGACCATCGCACTGTCAATCACGCCCGCAACCATCGCCGCATCGGTGCGCGTGGGTTTACGCGGCCGGGCCGCCTGAGCCGAGACGCGCCCCATCGTCTGCACCTCGATGAAAGCTGACAGCACGGGCGCCGACAGGATCAAGAGCCCCAATCCAGCCTCCGGCCCGTCAAGCAGCGCCAACAGCGACTGTTCGGGCGGCATGTCCAGCAGTTCGGCAAGCGAGCAGCGGCTGATTGTCATCCGGCGAAATTCGAGATCAAGGCCCAGCCCGTTGCGCGCAGCCCGCGCCAGCGCAAGCCGCCAACCACGATCCGCACCCGGCGCGCCGTCGCCTTGCGCAGCCAAAGCCCGGTCGATCTTGCGGCGGATCACGTCAGACATTCCCGGCCCCCGTATAGTGTTGCGTTCACCATACGGAACGGGGCCTTCACAAAGGGTTAAGCCGCAGCCTTTTCCAGGCGCAACGGGACAGTGACCCTGAACCCTGCGCCGCCCTGCCCCGGCAGATAGGAAATCGTGCCGCCAAGGTTGCTCATGATCTCGCGGCAGATCGCCAACCCCAAACCCGCACCCCCGGCCCGGTTTTCATCCGTCAGCCGGGCGAATTTCTCGAAAACAAGGGCCTGCGCATCCTTGGGAATCCCGCGTCCGTTGTCGATGAAATCAACCATGACCCGACCACCCCGCATCCGCACCACGATCCGCAGTTCCGGCTGTGCCGCATCGCAATACTTCCGCGCATTCGAGATCAAATTGATGAACACCTGCGTCAGACGGTCGGCATCGGTCTTCAGAAAGACGGTTTCCGCCGTCAGGTCGCGGTCAATTTGAAAGCTACGTTCTGGCCGGGTCTGGCGGGCTACGGTCAGGGCGGTGTCGATCATCTGCTGCAGGCTGGTCAATGCCAAAGTCAGCTGAACCGTCCCGTTCTCAAGCACACTGAGGTCCAGCAGATCATCGAGCAGGCGGGTCAACCGCTTGGTCTCGTCATGGATGATCTGCCCGTATCTGGTCACCATGGCCGGCGGCAAATCGCCCTGGGTCAAGATCTCGGAAAAGGCACGGATCGAAGTCATCGGAGTGCGTAGTTCATGGCTGATCTGGCTTAGGAAAGCATCCTTCTGGATCGACAATTGCGTCAGCTTTTCATTGGCTTGCCGCAGGGCACCGGCTGTGCGTGACAGCTCGCCCTGCTGCGCCTCAAGCTTGGCCGAATACTCCAGTATTTGCGCGGATTCGCTGGCAACCGCCATCAGGTCTTCCACCGTCACCGTTGCCCGACCGACCAGCTGGCTCATCATCGCATGCGCCGTGGCCGCCCCGACAGACCCCGATACACGCCCCTCCAGCACCCCAAGGAAGGCGGGCGTCGGATCGGGCAGGTACCCGTCCTTGCCTTGGGCGGCCGCCGCCTCCTGAAACAACGCAAGCGCCGCGTCCTCGCCTAGAATACGCTGCGCCATGCTCAGCAGCGCCTCCGGGTCGGCCCGGCCCTGCGCCCAGCGTTGCGGGCCGACCGGGTCGTCAAACACATTCACAAATGCCGCGCCCTGCAGCCGCTCCACCGGCCCCGGAAACGTCAGAATCGAGCCCAGAAAGAACGCCGTGGCATTCAACGTCATCGACCAGAACAGCGCGTGGATCAGTGGGTCCATCCCGCCGGTGCCGAACAACCCAAGCGGCCGCAGCCAGCCGATCCCGAAAGGCCCCTCGGCAAACACCGACGATGCAAAAACCGCCCCCGGCCCGAAGGACGGCAGGAACGAGCAGTAGCCCCACACCACAAACCCGGTCACCAACCCGGCAATCGCGCCGACCCGCGTCGCCCCGCGCCAGAAGATGCCGCCAAGCATTGCCGGCAGAAATTGCGCCACCCCCAGAAACGCGATCAGCCCGATGGCTGCCAGCGCCGTCGATCCACCCGAAATGTGGTAATAGCCGTAGCCAAGCGCCAGCACCGCCACGATCCCGAAGCGCCGTGCTATCAGCACCACGCTGCGCAAATCATCGCCGCGTGACGCCGCCGGGCGCAGGCGCAGCCACAACGGCACCACCATATGGTTCGACACCATGGTGGCCAGTGCAATGGTCTCGACGATCACCATCGAGGTGGCTGATGAAAACCCACCCAGAAACGCCAGCATCGCCAACCCGCCCTGCCCTTCGGCCAAAGGCAGTGTCAGCACGAACATGTCGGGGTTTGATCCGGGCGGCAGCCGCTCCAGCCCGATCACCGCGATCGGCACGATGAACAGGCTCATCCCCATCAGGTACAGCGGGAAGGCCCAGCTTGCCCGCGCCAGATGCCCCTCATCCGAGTTTTCGACAACCATTACCTGAAACATCCGGGGCAGGCAGATCACCGCCGCCGCCGACAGAAAGATCAGTCCGGTCCAGCGCCCCGGCTGCACTTGCCAGGCCGCGAGATCGGACGCATCGATCCGCGCAATCGTCTCGGCCACACCGCCGGCAATGCCCCAGACCACGAAACTGCCGACCGCCAGCAGTGCCACCAGCTTCACCACCGCCTCTACCGCAATGGCCGTAACGATGCCGTGGTGCTGTTCCTTTGCGTCCAGATTGCGGGTGCCGAACAGAATGGTGAACAGCGCCAGTCCCACCGCCACCCAAAACGCCGTCTGTTCGGTATCAAGCGGTGAAAACCCGTCAGGTGCTGCGCTGGCGAACACTCCGAATGACAGCACCACCGACTGCAACTGCAGTGCAATGTAGGGCGTCGCGGCGACCACTGCCATAACCGTGACGATCACCCCCAGCGTATTGGACTTGCCAAACCGCGACGAGATCAGGTCGGCAATCGAGGTGACGCGGTGCTGGCGCCCGATCCGGACCAGCTTGCGCAACACCCACCACCAGCCGATGAACACCAGCGTCGGCCCGAAATAGATCGTCAGAAACTCCAGACCCGAACGCGCCGCATAGCCAACCGCGCCGTAAAACGTCCAGGCCGTGCAATAGATCGACAGTGACAAGGTGTAGACCAGAGGCGAGCGCAGCCAGCCCGACAGCCCCGCGCGCGCACGGCGCTCCACCACGAAGGCCACGATGAAAAGGAAGATCACATAGGCAAGGCAGACCGCGACCAGAAGATTGAAGGGCATCTCAATCCTCCTCGTCATCCGCATCTACGCCCGACTGCAAGCCGGGGGCAAAGACTGCGGCAACCAGGATCAACACGGTCCATAGCCCGAAGAAATAGATCACGTCGCCCGACCGCAGCCGCGCCGCATCTGCATCCAGTGACCACAGCAATGGCAAGATCATCAGAACCGCGCCAAACACCGGTAACAGCCGCGCCGCATCGCGCAGACGGCGACGCCGATAAGGCGCGCGTGCAAGGAAAACCGGGCGTTTCGGGCGTGCCATCAGGGCTCCATCATTGCCCGCACTTCGGCGAGAATATCGGCATTGGAAAACGGTTTGATCATGAACCGATCCGCCCCAGCCGCAACCGCAGCCTCGCGATCACGTCCCTGTCCGCGGGCAGTCAACATCAACACCCGGATCGCCGCCGTTGCCGGATCAGCGCGCAGGGCCGCCAGAATCTCCAGCCCGGACAGGCCGGGAAGCATGTGATCAAGAATGACCAGATCGGGGCGCAGATCGCGCACCCGCGCCAGCGCCCTGCTGCCGTCGGCCTCGTGCGATACCTGCCAGCCGTCTCGCGACAGGATGAACCTTATCGCCTCCGCGATATTCGGCTCGTCCTCGATGAGGAGCACGTGCTTTTCCAATTCCCCCCCTTGGGCCGGGCACCCTCCCCCAGCCCTTGTCACTATCTGCGCAACGCAGCTCAGTGTCAAAAGTCCCGTGCCCTAGCGGCCTTCCGACAAGATCGAGGGCTCGCGCCGCGCGGGGCAGTCGTTGCGCGGGCAGATGCGGCAAGTCGATCCTACTCGGCTGACGTCACTGCTCCGCTCCGGTTGCGGCAGGATCAGCATCGCCGCCTCGCGCAGCTCGGGTCCGCGCAGGCCTGCGGGATAGCGGGTCTGGCAAAATGCGATCACCCGGTGTTGCATGGCCGCCGGTCCAACCGTTTCCACCACCGCCTCCACCGGAACCATCGGCCGGCCAAGCGCCGCGTACAGCGGCCACAACGGGCAGGCCGACCCAAACCGGGGTAACGGGAATCCGGTCACGGGCTTGCGCAACAGCAGCGTGCCCGACGCATCGCAAACCACCAGACCGGCCGACATGTCTGACGCCGTGATGACCCGGCGCATTGCGGCCAGCACATCCGTGCCAAACTGTGCTGCAAGCGTCAGCGGGTCAGGTCCGCTCAACTGCAGCGCGGCCCGAAATGCCGCCTCGGGCATGGCTAAGGCATCGCTCGCGGCCTGAGCCAGATAGCCCCGCGCCAATGACCGCGCCGCAACCGAGGCAAGCCCCGCCACTTCACTCTCCAGCCCGCCCGACAGTTCGGCATCGCTGAACCGCCAGTCGCGCGTCTTCAGCCATGCTTCCAATTCTTCAAGCGGGGCTGCGATCCCCTGCTCCTCCGCGCCGCTTCCCGCGTCAAGATAGGCAACCAAAGCTTCGGCACCGACCGCCATCCGTTCGCTATCCTGATGCAAGTTGCGGTGAAACCGCACCCGCCATACGGGATCAAGATCTTCCGTTTCCGCCAGAATGGCCGCGGTGGATCGCACCGAGGACAGCGCCTGCACCACTTCGTGCACCGCTTGCGAAAGGTGCGGATCATGCGTCATCCGATCATTCAGCGATTGCAGCGCGCGCTCCAGACCGACCACCCGCCCCTGCAACTGGGAAACCAACCGTGACCAGCCCGGAAAACGCCCGACAAAGTCTTCCAGTCGGTCGATCTCCGGACCAGCCTCCCCCGAGGCGGCGGCTGCCACCCGCAGATCCTCGATCAGCGCGACCTCGTTTCCGGTTGACAGCACCTGGACGTCCAGATCCAAAGCGGTCGCCAGACGGACCAGCACCTCATCTGTCACCCGCCGGCGGTTATGTTCGATCAGGTTCAGATATGAGGCCGAAATGCCTGCCAGCGCCGCAACATCCGACTGACGCAGCCCTGCCGCCAGACGGCGTTCGCGCAACCGAGTTCCGGTAAGGGCAGAAAGCGGCATCACAGATCCTCTTGGCCTGCCACTTTACAGAACTGGTAAAGGTTTACAAATCTGAAAGCATGCCGAAAGCGGCTCGTGGTTCACGTCGCGAAACTCGGCGCAGTTTTCGGAATGCTTTGCTGGAAATCGGGCCCGCAACCAATCCTGCGCGCCGAAAAACTTTCTTCGCAACTTCAGGCTCTGGGATTGAAAGAAGGCAAAGGGCCACTGCCACCAAGGCACTGACACAAAGCAAAGAGCGCCGCCCTGTCGGACGGCGCCCCTGGCTTTTGCAAGCTGGCTTAGTTCGCCAGCGCTTTGTCGGTAATGACGCTGGTCCAGGCACCTGTCGGTGCGGCCGTGATCACCGGGTCAGACCCGCCAGCCAGCAGCGTGGCAACAGTCTTTTCCGCAGCTGCCACATCCAGCGCGCCAGTCGAACCTGCCGTCAGTTTGGCAATCTCGCCCATCATCCGCTTCTGGTGCGCTTCAGTCTGCGCGCCGGTCTGGTCGTTTTCCAGCACGATCATCGCCGCCTCATCCGCGTTGGCTTCAGCATATTTCCACCCCTTCATCGAGGCGCGGACGAACTTGACCATCTTCTCCTCGAAGGCCGGGTCCGCCAGCTTGTCTTCCAGCACGTAAAGCCCGTCTTCCAACGTGGCCACGCCCATGTCCTGATACTTGAATGTCACAAGATCATCCGGCGTCAGGCCCGCATCGATCACCTGCCAGTATTCATTGTAGGTCATCGTCGATACGCAAGCCGCCTGCTTTTGCAGCAGCGGGTCCACGTTGAAGCCCTGCTTCAGCACCGTAACACCGCCGGGTGAACCGTCGGTCTTCAGGCCCAGTTGCGACATCCAGCTGAGGAACGGGTATTCATTGCCAAAGAACCACACGCCCAGCGTCTTGTCGGCAAAGTCGGCAGGCGCGGTGATCCCGGTTTCTTTCAGGCAGGTCAGCATCAGGCCCGAAGACGCAAACGGCTGCGCAATATTGACCAGCGCCAGGCCCTTTTCCCGCGCGGCAAGCGCCGACGGCATCCAATCGACCACTACATCCGCGCCACCACCCGCGATCACCTGAGTGGGCGCAATGTCCGGCCCGCCAGGAAGGATGGTGACGTTCAGCCCCTCTTCCTCGTAAAAGCCCTTGGCCTGTGCCACGTAATAGCCCGCGAACTGCGCCTGCGTGACCCATTTCAGTTGCAGCGTCACATCTTCGGCCTGCGCGCCGGTGGCCATCGCGGCTACAAATGCCGCTGTCAGAAGTCTTTTCATCGTCTACTCCCCGTGTTGGGCCCGCGTTCCGGGCCATTGGTTAATGCCTTTGCGAAGGGTGCCAGAACGTCACCCACCGTTCGATCAGCGCGATCAGCCCATAGAACGCCGACCCCGCCAATGCCGCCACCGCAATCTCGGCCCATACCATGTCGAGGCCAAGCCGCCCCACCTCGGTCGAGATGCGAAACCCCATGCCATAGACCGGACTGCCGAAAAACTCGGCTACAATCGCGCCGATCAGGGCCAGAGTCGATGCAATTTTAAGCCCGTTGAACAAGAAGGGCATTGCTGCCGGCAGCCGGAGTTTCAACAGGCTCTGCCAGTAAGACGCCCCCCACGTCGCCATCAGATCGCGTTGCATCCGTTCGGATGCCTGCAACCCCGCGACCATGTTCACCAGCACCGGAAAGAACACCATCACCACCACAACAGCCGCCTTCGACTGCCAGTCGAACCCGAACCACATCACCAGAATGGGCGCCAATCCCACAATCGGCAAAGCCGCCACGAAGTTGCCAATCGGCAGCAATCCCCGCTGCAAGAACGGGCTTCGGTCAATCGCAATCGCCACCACAACCGCCGCCCCGCAACCGATCAGAAACCCCGGCAGCGCGCCCTTGAGGAAAGTCTGCGCGAAATCCACCCACAGGATCGGCAGCGACCCCGCAATCTTTGCCGCAATCGCGCTTGGCGGCGGCAGGATCACCGGGGCCACGTTCAACCCGCGCACCAGCCCCTCCCAGACCACCAGAATGGTCACCCCGAACAGGATCGGCACGAACAAGCGCCCCGCCGTGGTCCGCGCCCAGCCACTGGCCGCAACCCGCGCATTCAGCGCCCAGGCCGCCAGCCAGACGGCAAACGTTCCCGCCAGCCAGGTCATGCCGGAGCCCCCATCCGCGCGCGGGCAAAGCGTTCCACCACCCCAACCGCCAGGATCAGCATCCCCGCCAGTATCGCCGCCGCGAACAGGCTTGCCCACATGATCAACGGCTCGCCGAACTGCGACCCGATCAGCATCCGCGCGCCAAGCCCCTCGATTGCCCCGGTTGGCAATTCGCCCACAATCGTTCCAATCAGGCTGGCCGCGATCGCCACCTTCAGGCTCGCAAAGAAATACGGCATCGACGCCGGCAACCGCAGCTTCAGGAACGTTTGCGCTTCGCTTGCGCCATAGGTCCGCAGCAGGTCCAGCTGCATTTGATCCGGGCTGCGCAGGCCTTTGACCATGCTCACCAGCACCGGGAAAAACGAAAGATACGCCGCGATGATTGCCTTTGGCACGTCCCGGTCAGAGACCCCCAACTGGTTGGACACCACCAGAATCATCGGCGCCAGCGCCACGATGGGAATGGTCTGGCTGATGATCGCCCAGGGCATCACCGACATGTCCATCACCCGGAACCGCACGATCGACATCGCCAGCGCCACGCCAACGATGATCCCCAGCGCAAACCCCATCATCGTGCCCTTGAAGGTCACGAACGCGTGGTAAACCAGACTGCGCTTCGACGCCACCGCCTGCCCCGCCACGCCCTGCCACAGCTCCGCCACCACCTGATGCGGCGGCGGCAGCAACGGCCGCTCCTGCGCCATGGTCTGGGGGATCACCTCAGCCAGGGTTACCGTGGTCCCCGCCCGCTCGGCCTGGTCATAGACCCATGTCGAATTGAGCCACACCGCGCCAAGATACCAAAGCACGATAATCCCGGCGAGGACGGTAAGGACAGGCAGAACCCGGCTCATCCCTTCGCTCCCGTCGGCCACGCAATCATCGCCACGGCCACGCAGCCCAAAGCCATGCCAGCCAGTTGCAACCCCGTGGGCCTTTCGCCAAACACAAAGATCGCCATCACCGAAATCGCCACCAATTGAAAGATCGCCGACAGCGCAATCGCCAGCCCCAGCCCGTTCAGCCGCATCACCTGCACCATCAGCCAGTTGCCCAGACAGAACAGCGCCAGCGCCCCGATCAGCACGGGGATGCCTCCCTTCACCGCATAGGTCTTCAGCACCGCGTTTGCGGCCACGAACACCGCCGTCGCAGCCCCCAGCCACAGGAAACTTAGCCCGCTCATGACAGCGCCTCACTCATCCGAATGCCCCGCACGCAGGCCTTCGCGCACGCGATGCGCGATCTCGATGAACTCCCGGCTGTCGCGGATATCCAGCGGCCTTTCCTTCGGCAAAGGCGAGTCGATGATGTCAGTGATCCGCCCCGGTCGCGGGCTCATCACCACGATCTTGGTGGACAGATAGACCGCCTCGGGGATCGAATGTGTCACAAAACCAATGGTTTTGCCCGTCCGTGCCCACAGCTTCAGCACTTCCTCGTTCAACCGGTCGCGGACGATCTCGTCCAGCGCGCCGAAGGGTTCATCCATCAAAAGGATATCCGCATCAAACGCCAGAGCCCGCGCGATCGACGCCCGCTGCTGCATGCCCCCCGACAGCTGCCACGGGAACTTCTTGCCAAAACCGCCCAGTTCCACCAACTCCAGCACCCGCTCCACCCGCGTGTCCGTCTCCGCCTTGGAGAACCCCATGATTTCAAGGGGCAGCCGGATGTTCCCCGCGATCGTCCGCCACGGATAAAGCCCCGCCGCCTGAAACACATAGCCGTAAGCCCGGGCCTGCCGCGCCATGTCGGGCGTCATTCCATTCACCGTCAAGGTGCCGCCTGTGGGCGTCTCCAACGCCGCAATCGCGCGCAGAAACGTGGTCTTGCCACAGCCCGACGGCCCGATGAAACTGACAAACTCGCCTCGGTTCACCACCAGGTTCACGTCCTTCAACGCATGCACGGGCCCGTCCGCCGTCTGGAATACCAGGTTCAGGCCCTTGGCCTCGATCACCGGCTTTGCCACGTTCAGCGTATCCTTCATTCGGCCCCCACTGCGTGGTAATCTGTCCCGATGATCATTCCCAGACGGAGCATCCCATGACCCCCTGCCGCAAATTGCGCCCGACCGGCACCTTTGACGGCAAACAGGGTTTCACCTACAACGCCGGCATCGCCGCGCAAACCGTCGGCAGCACCGGCATCTGCACGCACCTGCTGACCATCCCGCCGGGTGGCCGCGCCAAGGCGCACAAACATGCAACGCACGAAACCGCTATCTACATGCTGGAAGGCGTCACCGTGATGTACTGGGGCACGGCCCTCGAACACCGGATGGAAGTGTCCGCCGGAGAGCTGCTCTACATCCCCGCCGACACGCCGCACCTGCCCTTCAATCCCGGCCCCGGCCCGGCGACCGCCGTGATCAGCCGCACCGACCCGAACGAGCAGGAAAGCGTCGTCCTTTTGCCGGAATTGGAGGCGCTGGTTCCGCTCTGACCTCATACCGACCTCGTCAATCCGCCATCGACGCGCAGGTTCTGCCCAGTGATGTAACCGGCCCCGTCTGAGGCCAGAAAGCTCACAACGGCGCCGATTTCAGCCATCGTGCCATAACGCTTCATTGGCACCATCGCCGCGCGTTCCTCGGTACCCGGCAGGCTGTCGATCCAGCCCGGCAAGACGTTGTTCATCCGGATGTTGGCTGCCGCGTAGATATCGGCATAGATCTTGGTGAAAGCCGCAAGCCCGGCCCGTGCCACAGCCGAGGTCGGGAACATCGCCGAGGGTTCAAACGCCCAGGCGGTGGAAATGTTGATGATAGCCCCGCCCCCCTGCGCCTGCATGATCGGCGTTACCAACCGCGTCGGGCGCACCACGTTCAAGAAGTACACTTCTTGCCCACGCAGCCAGTCGTCGTCATTGATCTCCAGCAATGCGCCGCGTGGCCCGTGGCCGGCGCTGTTCACCAGCACATCAACCCGCCCCCACCGCGCCATCGCCCCGTCAACCAACGCCTGCAGGTCGGCAACCGACTGGTTCGACCCGGTCACGCCAAAGCCACCAAGGGCCGCGCCCAACGCTTCGCCCTTGCCCGACGAAGACAGGATGCCAACGGCAAACCC
>NZ_JANMET010000260.1:0-4934 GCF_031377265.1 Tabrizicola sp.
CGCGCGGGCGATCAGATCGGCATCGTCGCTGACCATGATCCCGCCTTCGCCCGCATTGATCAGCTTGTAGGATTGGAACGAAAAACAGCCGATCCGCCCGATGGTCCCGATATTTCGCCCCGCCCAGGTGGTGCCCAGCGAATGCGCGGCATCCTCGATCACCGGAATGCCCGCCGCATCGCACAGCGCCATGATCGCATCCATGTCCGAGGTGTGCCCCCGCATGTGGCTGATCATCACCGCCCCGGCCCCCGGCAGCTTCGCTGCAAAGTCGGCCATGTCAACACGGTAATTCGCGCCCACTTCCACCAGAACCGGCTCACACTCGGCATGCACAACCGATGACGGCACCGCCGCAAAGGTAAACGCCGGGATCAGAACCTTGGCACCTTTCGGCAGGTCCAGCGCCTTCAGCGCCAGAAACAGCGCCGCCGAACAGGACGACACCGCCAGCGCGTAGCGCGCACCCATCAACTCGGCAAATTCGGCTTCCAGCAGCGCCACCGGCGCGCCTTCGGGTGCGGTATAGCGAAACAGATCGCCGCTGCTCAGCAGCCGGTCAATCTCGGCGCGGGCGGCCTCGGGAATGGGCTCTGAATCGTAAACATTTGGGGCGATTGCCTGTCCGTCAGGGGCCATTGTGCACCTTTTCTAAAACTCTGCTTCAGAAAAGGTGTAAACACGTGTTCCGTGACACGCCAGTGACATTGCGGGCCCTAAGTCATTTCTTGCCTAAGACTTCAGCATCGCCCGCGCTTCAAGCGCCTGCATCGCGCTCTCCAGCTCATGCCAAGCGGTGCGCGCCATGGACCGGAACACCATAAGATCAAAGGCATAGTCGCCAGTCCGGATCAGTACCGCGTTCATGTGGTTCAACGGCGCGCGAACCGCCCGCCCCACCGGAAACGCCATCAACCGCAAATCCAGCGGCACCAGCCGCATCAACGCCTCAACCGCCGCCGTACCGCTGACCGATAGCGTGGCCCAGCCGCCGGTCTGATCCGTCACCGCCGCGCCCTCGATCATCGGTGGCTCCACGCCGGTCAGAAACGCCTGATCCCGCCCGGTCCAGATGATCCGCGCATCGCCCTTGGCAGACCAGCAGTTCGGCTCAGGGAATGTCAGGCCCAGCGGCTTCAGCGCCTTGGCCACCGCCTTTTCCTTGCCCGCAAACACCGCGATCGACGTGATCTGGCCCACCACAGCCTCAGCCAGAGTTACCCCGCCAAGGGTTAACGGCCCCTGCCCCTCAAGGGCGGACTTTGCAATCAGCTCAGGCACGCAGCTTCACCCCCTCAGGATCATGGAACACCGGATGGCAAACATCGCAGATCACATCGATGCCGCGCAAATGATCAACCAGCCGGATCCGCCCGCCGATCCGTGCCCGCCCATCCTTCAGGAACGCCAGCCCCAGCCACGCATCCAGCGTCGGCGACCAGCCGACCGAGGTGACATAGCCCTGATCCATCTCGCGGTGGACTTCGGCCCCCGGCACAAACAGATGCGCCCCCGCCGAAATCGCCTCAACCGCCTTCAGGCCGACCAACTGCTCGCGGTCCGGCCCCCATAGTCCCGGTCGCTGGGCCGCCGCCTTGCCGATGCAATCCTTCTTTGCCGACACCATCTTTTCCATACCGATGTCATGCGCAGTAATGCGGCCATGAATCTCGGCGTGGGTGATAAAGCCTTTTTCGATGCGCAGCACGTTCAGCGCTTCCATCCCGTATGGCCCGCCACCCATCGTTTCCGCCCGTGCCAGCAGATCGCGAAACAGCGCCTCGCCGAACCGCGTCGGCACCGCAATCTCATAGCCTTCTTCGCCCGAAAAGCTGATCCTGAACAGCCGCGCCTCGACGCCGCCCACCCGCACCGTGGTAACCGCCATGAACGGCACGTCGCCCAACGGCTCATCCAGTACCGAATTGAGCAGCGCCCGCGCCTTCGGCCCCGCAACCGCAAACTGCGCCCAGGCTTCGGTCACCGAAATGAACCGCACCTGCCAATCGGCACAAAACGCCTGATGCACAAAGTCCAGATGCCGCATCACCAGACCCGCCGCCGCCGTGGTGGTTGTCATCAGATAATGGTTTTCCCCCAGCCGCGCAGAGGTGCCGTCATCCAGCACCAACCCGTCTTCGCGCAGCATCAGGCCATACCGCACCCGGCCCACCGGAAGGGTCGAAAACATGTTGGTGTAGACGAAGTCGAGGAACCGCCCCGCGTCCTTGCCTTGAATGTCGATCTTGCCAAGTGTGGACACATCCGCCACCCCGACCGCCTCGCGCACCATGCGCACCTCGCGGTCGCAGGCCTCGCGCCATGTCGTCTCCCCCGGTTTCGGGAAATAGCTCGGCCGGTACCACAGCCCCGCCTCGATCATCGGCGCGCCCCGGTCGCGGCTCGCCTGATCGCTGGTCAGGAACCGCTGCGGCGCAAAGCCCGCGCCCCGACCCCCGGCCCCCATCGCCGCAATCGACACCGGCACATAAGGCGGGCGGAACGTCGTCACCCCGGTCTCGGCAATCCCCCGCCCTGTCGCATCGGCCAGCACCGCCAACGCGGCGACGTTGGAATTCTTGCCCTGATCCGGCGCCATCCCCTGCGTGGTGTAGCGCTTCATATGCTCCACCGACCGAAAGCCCTCCTGCGCGGAAAGCTTTACATCCTTGGTCGTCACGTCATTGGCGAAATCAAGCCAGGCCCGCCCCTCGCCCGCCACCTGCCAGATTGGCTGAATGCGGTACGGCGCATCCTCTGCGTCCGGCAGATCGACCGAAACCCGCCGCCCCAACGCCTGTACCGCACGCAGCGCCGCCGCATGCCCGGTGGCCAGCGCCCCATGGGTCGAGAACGTGCCGTTCGCCGCCCCCACCGCCACCAGCCCCGGCACGGCACCTTCCATCGGCACAAAGGCCGCAAGCTCGTCGTTCCATCTTGGCCGCCCGTTCATGTGGCAGGTCAGGTGCAGCGTCGGGTTCCAGCCGCCTGATACGGCCAGACAGTCCGTCTCGATCTTGAACTCGTCGCTCCCCTTGCGCACGGTGATCTCGCGCAAACCCAGACGCCCGCGCGTTCCCACCACCTCGGCGCCCAGATGCACCGGGCAATCCTCGACCGCGCTGGCACCTTCACGCGGATCGATGATCGCCGCCACCGTCACCCCTGCCGCCATCAGATCGCGCGCCACGCCCCGCGCCGCATCGGTATTGGCAAACAGCGTCACCCGCTTGCCCGGAACCACGCCGTAACGGTTCAGATAAGTCCGCACGCCCGACGCCATCATGATCCCCGGCCGGTCATTGTCGGCAAACGCGACCGACCGCTCCAGCGCCCCGGTGGCCAGCACCGCATGGCCCGCCACGATCCGCCAGAAACACTCGCGCGGCAGGTTCGGACGGGCGGATTTGTGCAGGCCAACCCGCTCCAGCGCGCCATAGGTGCCATGGTCATAGGCCCCGGTCACCGCCGTGCGCAACATGATCCGCACGTTCGGCATCGCGGTCAGCTCGGCCAGAACCGAGGCCACCCAATCAGCCGCCGCCATCCCACCAATCACACCGCCGTCGCCCAACAGCCGCCCGCCGATGTGGTGGCTTTCCTCCGCCAGGATCACATCCGCGCCCGACCGCCCCGCCGTCAGCGCCACCATCAGGCCCGCAGGTCCCGCGCCAATCACCAGCACATCGCAGAACGCAAAGGCCTTTTCATAGATCCCTTCGTCATGTTTGCCAGAAAGACTGCCCAGCCCCGCCGCCCGCCGGATGATCGGCTCGTAAATCGCCTCCCAGAACGCGCGCGGCCACATGAACGTCTTGTAGTAAAACCCCGCACTCAGGAACGGTGACAGGTAGTCGTTCACCGCCAGCAAGTCGTATTTCAACGACCCCAGCCGGTTCTGGCTCTGCGCCACCAAGCCTTCGAACACCTCTTGCACCGTCGCCCGCACGTTCGGCGTCTGGTTCTTGGCGCCAATCACTTCGACCATCGCGTTCGGCTCTTCCGACCCTGCGGTCAGAACCCCGCGTGGCCGGTGATACTTGAACGACCGCGCGACCAGCTTCACCTCATTGGCAATCAGCGCCGAGGCCAGGGTATCGCCCTTGTACCCGGCATAATCGCGGCCATCGAACCGAAAGCGGACCGGCTTTGTCCGGTCGATGAGGCCCTTGCCGTCGATCCTCATGGCCGACGCTCCGCTACCAGTTCCACAGCCGACACCTCATGCGTGACCGTATTCCGCGTGACCACCAACCACTGCGCACAGCCCGCCTCGTGATACCAAAGGTCGCGCGTCACCCCAGCAGGATTGTCCCGCAGATGCAGATAGTTGTCCCAAGCCTCCGCAGGTGCCTCCACTGTTGGCCGCTGCAGATACGCCGCGTCGCCATAGTAATAAAACTCCCGCCGGTCACGGGTGCCGCAAAGGGGGCAGGTCAGGCGCATTCCCGCACTCCCGATTTCATCTGTCCAAAAATATCCCCGCCGGAGGCTTCCGAACCAAACCCAAGGCGCAACTGATCCCGTTCCATCCCGCCCCTCAATGCAAATTATGCTGGCTGCCGGTGCCTTCTTCGTCCAGAAGATGCCCCGTCGCAAAGCGGTCCAGCCGGAACTTCCGCGCCACCTCGTGGCTCTCCCCCGTCGCCATCAGATGCGCCATGCACCAGCCCGACGCAGGCACCGCCTTGAACCCCCCGTAATTCCAGCCGCAGTCGATGAACAGCCCTTCGACATGCGTCTTGTCGATGATCGGGCTGCCATCCGGCGACATGTCCATAATCCCGCCCCACGACCGCAGCACCTTGGCCCGCCCGATCATCGGCATCAGTGTCATGCCGGCTTCCATCACATGCTCGACCATCGGCAGGTTCCCGCGGCTGGCGTAACTCGCGTAGAAATCCAGATCGCCGCCGAACACGAGGCCCCCCTTG
>NZ_JANMET010000279.1:0-12423 GCF_031377265.1 Tabrizicola sp.
GCCATGCAGGATCCGACGGATGCTTTACATAAGCCGCCGCGCGGTTTTCCAGGAAGTAGAAGCCAAAGCCGCCCCAACCCTTCAGCGGGTCGAGATAGCCTACAGCCCCCTGACCTGTCAGTGGATCGGTCTGGCCGACCAGGGCCTTGGACACGGCATTGACCTCTTGCCACGTCTTCGGCACTTCGGCCCCGCCGATGGCACCCTCACCGAAATAGTCCTTGCGATAGGCGAAGGTATGGCAGTCGCCGTCGATCGAGATGCGGTAGGTCTTGCCATCCCATGTGCCAACCGGCGCCTTGAGATAGTTCACATAGTCGTCCATCTCGATCTGAGTTTTCACCCAGTCGGGCATCTCGTCCAGCAGGCCCTTGCTGGCGGTGTCGCCTTCCAGTGGCGCACCCATGGCAAGAATGTCGAAATCGACGGTGCCGGTGGCGATGCTTTGCTGCAGACGCGGGTTGTAATCGGCCTGTGCAAGATCGATCCAGTTGATCTTGGCGCCGGTATAGGCCTCCCAGCCCTTCAGCAGGCCGCGGAACAGGATGTTGTGCAAGCCGTTGTTGTTGATGCCGAAGAAGGTCAGTTCAACCCCGGCAAACTCGCCCTCGGTCACGTTGGCCTTGGTGGAACCAAGGCACATCTCACCGACCTTCTGCCAATCGGCATCGGTCGGCGAACCCATGCCCACGCCCGGAATCTTCAGAATTTCGGCGCGGACGTTGTCCTGCGCCATTGCGGGGCGCATGCTCATCGGCAGTGCTGCCAGCGCTGTCAGCGCGGTGGCGCCTTGCAGCATCCGGCGGCGGCTCATCCTGGAGCGCACCATTGCGTTGTAGATATCGACCTTCACGACCAGTCCTCCCTTTGATACCCCGCTTCTGGCTTGTGCCACCGGGGCTGTGTTTATCGCGGTTTACGCATTCGGCTTACGTTTCCAGAGCGGCTGAACAGCCTGCGCCTTGCAGTGCGACGTGCAACGGACTTGGGACCTCCCCTCCCCAAGCGACAGCTTTCCTCACGGGTAAGCTTGGCAAGGCCCGAAGGGTCTGTCAAGATTCTAACATGTTAGTATGATCAGCAGGTGGACAGCTTCGCCCCTAGTGGCTAGTTTCACCGCCAAAAGAGGGGGATATGGCCGATGGCCGAAGTCACAGTCCGCGACCTGAAAAAGTTCTACGGCGGGGTGCAGGTCATTCACGGCCTTGATCTTGATATCCCGGACGGTGACTTTGTGGTGCTTGTCGGTCCGTCGGGCTGCGGAAAATCCACGCTGCTGCGGATGATCGCGGGGCTGGAGGAAATCACCAGCGGCGATATCCGCATCGGCACGCGCCGGGTGAACAACCTGCCGCCTTCGGAACGTGACATCGCGATGGTGTTTCAGAACTACGCGCTTTACCCGCACAAGACGGTTGCGGCCAACATGGGCTTTGCGCTGAAGATGCGCGGAATGGACAAGGCCGAGATTGACAGTCGCGTTGCGCGTGCGGCCGGAATCCTGGGACTGACGCCGTATCTGGAGCGGTATCCCCGCGCGCTGTCAGGCGGCCAGCGCCAGCGGGTGGCGATGGGGCGTGCCATCGTGCGTGACCCGCAGGTGTTCCTGTTTGACGAGCCGCTGTCCAACCTTGACGCCAAGTTGCGGGTGCAGATGCGCACCGAGATCCGCGAACTGCACCTGCGGCTGAAGACAACGACTGTCTATGTGACCCACGACCAGATCGAAGCGATGACCATGGCCGACAAGATCGTGGTGATGCAGGGCGGCCGGATCGAACAGGTCGGCGCGCCGCTGGAATTGTATGACCGGCCTGCGAATACCTTTGTGGCAAGCTTCATCGGCAGCCCGTCAATGAATATGGTGGCGGGCCGCGTGGTGCAGCACGGCGACGCGCGGATGTTGCAGGCGGGCAATGCCTTGCTGCCGTTACCTGCTGCCACAACCTTGGAGGTTGGCCGCGAGGTGACGTATGGCATCCGCCCCGAGGCCCTGACGGTGGGCGCGCAGGGCCTGTCCGGCACTGTCGCGGTCGTGGAACCGACGGGGTCGGAAACCCATGTGGTGCTGCGCGTGGCCGAGCAGGACATCGTTGGCCTGTTCCGGGACCGGGTCAGTTTCCGCCCCGGCGATGCGCTGACCTTTGCGCCTGATCCTGAAAGGGTGCATGTATTCGACAAATCCACCGGTGTCAGGATTTCGGGAGGCCAGGATGCTTAAGGGACTAGACAATCGCCTGAATGCCGAAGTGCTGGGCGTGCTGCGCGCGATGGGGCATGGCGATGTGCTGATCGTGTCAGACACCAACTTTCCGGCGGATTCGGTGGCGCGGGCCACGGTGACCGGCAAGCTGTTGCGGATGGAGAATCTGACCTGCGGGCAGGCGGTGAATGCCATTCTGTCGGTGCTGCCGCTGGACACGTTCGTGGATGACTTCGCCGGCCGGATGGAAGTGGTCGGCGCGCCAAACGAAGTCCCCCCGGTGCAGCAAGAGGTACAAGCCGAGATTGACCGCGCCGAAGGCCGTGCGCGCCCGATGATCTCGATCGAGAGGTTTGCGTTCTACGACATGGCCCGCCAAGCCTATGCGGTCATCCAGACGGGCGAGCGGCGGTTCTACGGCTGCTTCATGTTGCGCAAGGGCGTGATTGCGCCGGAGGCATGACATGAAACCGATTGTGATCCTTGGCATTTTCGTTGCCGACACGGCCTATCGCGCAGAACGCCAACCAAAGATGGGCGAGACGATCCTTGGCAATTCCTTCGTGCTGGGGCCGGGCGGGAAGGGGTCCAACCAGGCGGTCGCGGCGGCAATGGCGGGGGGGCGCACGCATTTCATCACCCGCCTTGGCAAGGACGCCTTTGCCGATATCGCCCGTGCCACATGGGCAAAGGCTGGCGTGCACCCGGAAGTGACCGAAGACGCCGACAGCTATACCGGCGCGGCCTATATCTTTATCGAGAATGCGACCGGCAACAACGCGATCATCGTGGCCCCCGGTGCTGCGGGGCGGGTGTCGGTCGAGGATGTCGAGGCGCGTCGCGGGCTGATCGAATCCGCATCGGTGTTCGTCACGCAACTGGAACAGCCGATCCCGGCCGCGCATCGTGCGCTGGAAATTGCCCGTGCGGCCGGCGTGCGCACGATCCTGAACCCGGCCCCGGCCGCAACGCTGGATGATGCCATTCTGCGGCTTTGCGACTATGTGACCCCGAACGAGAGCGAGGCAGAGGCGCTGACCGGTCTGCCGGTAACCACGGTCGCCGAGGCTGAGAAAGCCGCTGATGCGTTGATGGCACGCGGCGTGGGCGCGGTGGTGATCACGCTGGGCGACAAGGGTGCTTTGTACCGCGACAAGGCGCGATCAGTGCATATCCCGGTGATCAGTTCTGGCCCCGTGGTCGAGACGACAGGCGCAGGTGATGCGTTCAACGGCGGTTTTGCCGTGGCGCTGGCTGAAGGCATGGATGTGGTCGACGCGGTGCGCTTTGGCTGTGCCACGGCGGGCATTTCGGTGACCCGCCCCGGTACTGCGCCGGCCATGCCATCCCGCGCGGAGATCGACGCGCGGCTTGCCCGCGGCTGACCCAGCACTGTCGCATATCTGTTACAAAAGTTACGCATATACGTCACCGGCGGTCCTTAGAGCATGCTTCAAGGGCCGACTCACAGGGCTCTCGTGCAACCCAAGGAGTGACACATGCGCTTTGCAAACCTCACCGTTTCCGCGCTGGCAATTGCCGCAGCGGCAACTGCGGCTGAAGCCCGCGATCAGGTTCAGGTGACCGGTTCTTCGACCGTTCTGCCCTATGCCACCATCGTCGCCGAGGCCTTCGGCGAAAACTTCGATTTCCCATCGCCGGTTGTTGAAGGCGGCGGTTCGGGTGCCGGACGCAAGAAGCTTTGCGAAGGCGTGGCGAAACCACCGTCGACATCGCCAACTCGTCCTCGCGCATCTCGCAGTCCGACATCGACCTGTGCACCACCAATGGCGTGACCGAGATCATGGAAGTCCGCATCGGCTATGACGGGATCGTCTTTGCGTCCGACGTGAATGGCCCGGAGTTCGCGCTGACCCCGCTGGCGGTGTTCAACGCTCTGGCCGCCAAGACCGTCAAGGACGGCGCGCTGGTAGAAAACACCAACGCAATGTGGTCGGAAGCGGATGCTACCCTGCCGGCACAGCCGATCCTGGCCTTTGTTCCCGGCACCAAGCACGGCACCCGTGAAGTGTTCGACACTAAGGTGATCGAAGCTGGTTGCAAAGAAGCCGGCGCACTGGACCTGTACATGGCCGTTGCCGAAGGCAAGGACGACAAAGAAAAGGAAGGCAACGCCAAGAAGGCCTGCCACGAGCTGCGCACCGATGGCAAATCGGTCGACATCGACGGCGACTACACCGAAACGCTGGCACGGATCGATGCGGACAAGACCGCAATGGGCGTGTTCGGCCTGTCGTTCTACGAGAACAACACCGACAAGCTGCGCGTTGCCACGATGAATGCCATCCTCCCGAACGCCGACACCATCTCCAAGGGTGAGTATCCGGTGTCGCGTCCGCTCTACTTCTACGTCAAGAAAGCGCATATCGGCGTGATCCCCGGCCTGAAGGAATTCGTCGAGTTCTTCGTGTCCGACGACATGGCTGGCCCGAATGGCCCGCTGGCCGAGTACGGTCTGGTGTCTGACCCGGACCTCAAGGCGACCCAGGCTGCGGTTGCGGCAGAGACCCCGATGGGTCCGCTGGAATAAGCCGAAACGATAAGGCGGCGCTTCGGCGCCGCCTTTCACCTTTGCCGTGATCGGGATGCCATGACCCTATTGCTTCTTCTTGCCGTTGTCGTCGTGTTGGCAGGTGCTGCCTATGTTGTCTGCCGTGCCCGTTCGCTGGCGCTTGGTGGAGGGCGGCCGGGAACCTTGCATTCCCTGCCCGGATACTATGGCTGGCATGGCGCGATCATGGTGCTGCTTCCGGCCTTTCTGACGCTGGTTGTCTGGCTGATCGCACAGCCCCTGCTGATCGAGGCGCGCGTCTCATCGCAACTTCCCCTGGAACTGACATCGGACGACACCGCCCGCGCCCTTGCGATGGCGGATGTGCGCAGACTTGCCGACGGCCTTGACGTGGCGCTTGCCAGTGGGACCGTGACCGAGGACGCCTCGGGCGCATTGCAAACCAACGGGGGCGCAACCTTGCGCGCCGCGCTGGCCGAGTCGGGCGTGGCGCTGGCCGAAGACGTATCACCCAATATACTGGCTGCCGCCCAGTCCTACCGCGCGATGTCTGGCACGGGCATGATATGGCGGATGTTTCTGGTGCTGGCGGTGGCGATTGGCGGCTTTGCCTATGCTGTGCGGGTCACGCGCGGCTCGTTTCGCGCCCGCAACCGCGTTGAGGCGGTGGTGCTTGGCCTGCTGATGGCGGCCTCTACCGTTGCCATTCTGACCACGGTCGGGATCATCTGGTCGATGCTGTCCGAGACGATCAATTTCTTCAGGCTTTACCCGATCGCCGATTTCTTCTTTGGCCTGACCTGGTCGCCAAACTTCCGCGGTGGATCGGAGCTTGGCTTCATCCCGCTTTTGTGGGGCACGCTGTACATCAGCCTGATTTCGATGCTGGTCGCGGTGCCGATCGGCCTTTTCGCGGCGATCTATCTGGCGGAGTATGCCACCCCAAGGGTCCGTTCCGTGGTCAAGCCGCTGATCGAGGTGATCGCTGGGATCCCGACGGTGGTTTTCGGCCTGTTTGCCCTTGTCACCGTCGGACCATTGCTGCGCGACTACTTTGCCGAACCGCTTGGCCTTGGCAACAGCGGGTCGTCGGTGATGACGGCGGGTATCGTGATCGGCATCCTGAACATTCCATTCATCTCGTCCTTGGCCGATGACATCATCAACGCGGTGCCACAATCGCTGCGCGATGGGTCTTACGGGCTTGGCGCGACGAAATCCGAAACGGTCAAGCAGGTGATCCTGCCAGCGGCACTTCCGGGTATTGTGGGCGCGATCCTGCTGGCGGCCAGCCGCGCCATCGGCGAGACGATGATCGTGTCGATGGGGGCAGGGGCGGCGGCAAAGCTGGACCTGAACCCATTCGAGGCGATGACCACGATGACCGTCAAGATCGTCGGCCAGTTGACCGGCGACACCGACTTTGCCTCGCCCGAAACGCTGGTGGCCTTTGCGCTTGGCATGACGCTGTTCGTCATAACACTGGGGTTGAACGTGCTGGCACTCTATGTCGTGCGCAAGTACCGGGAGCAGTACGAATGACCGATTTCACCGCATCGGGCCCTGCCACAGGGCGACCGAAACACTCCATCCTGGTCGAAGCTGCAAGCATGCGCCGCCGCAACGCTTCGGAATTGCGCTTCCATATCTATGGGATCGCCGCCATCGTCATCAGCTTGGCCACCCTTTTCATCATGCTGTGGACGATCTTTTCGGACGGCGTGTCTTCGTTCTATCAAGCCAAGCTGACCATTCCTGTCACCCTGTCATCCGAGCTGCTTGACCCAGAGGGCAACGGTAATCGGGATGACATGCTGAAGGTCACGACCGTCGGCTACAACAAGCTGCTGGCCGCCGCCTTCGACGCCGAACTGAAAGCCAAGGGCGTCGATACTGGCGGGCTTTCGGCCAAGGACCTGTCGGCGATGGTGTCCAAGGACGCGGCTGGCGACCTTCGGGCAACGGTGCTGGCGAACCCGGCGCTGCTTGACACCACGATCAGCGCAGATTTGCTGGCGACGGGCCGGGTGGATGGCTATCTCAAGGGCCGGGTGACGATGGAGACTGCGGTCCGCGACAATCAGATTTCGCCGGAACAACTGCAGCTTGCGGATCGGCTGAGCGCGGCCGGCATCCTTAGCACCAAGTGGAACTGGGACTTCTTCACCAACCCCGACGCCTCTGATCAGCGCCCCGAAGCGGCCGGGTTGGGCGTGGCCATCCTCGGCTCGCTATACCTGATGATCCTGGTGGCCATTATGTGCGTGCCGGTCGGCGTCGCCGCCTCGATCTATCTGGAGGAGTTCGCCCCCAAGAACCGCTGGACTGACCTGATCGAGGTGAACATCTCGAACCTCGCGGCTGTCCCCTCAATCGTCTACGGTATTCTGGGCCTTGCGATCTTCATCAACTTCATGGGCTTGCCGCAGTCATCGACGCTGGTTGGTGGTCTGGTGATCAGCCTTATGGTGTTGCCGACCATCATCATCGCCACCCGCGCATCAATCCGCGCGGTGCCGCCGTCGATCCGGGATGCGGCACTGGGCGTGGGCGCATCAAAGATGCAGATGGTGCTGCACCATGTGCTGCCGCTGGCTGCGCCGGGTATCCTGACGGGTACGATCCTTGGGCTGGCAACGGCGCTGGGCGAAACCGCGCCGCTGCTGCTGATCGGTATGGTTGCCTTTGTCGACAATTATCCTTCCGCCCCGGTCGAAGGGTTTTTGGACCCCGCAACGGCCTTGCCGGTGCAGGTCTATGGCTGGGCACAACGGGCCGATCCGGCCTTTATCGAACGCTCGTCGGGTGCCATCATCGTGCTTCTGGCCTTTCTGGTCGTGATGAACGTTGCTGCAATCCTGTTGCGTCGCAAATTCGAACGGCGCTGGTAAGTGCAGATTTTGGAGACTGAAGCCATGGACGACATGCGACTGGTGGAGCGGAACGTGCAAACCCATGCAACCAAGATCAGCGCGAAGGACGTGCAGGTCCATTATGGCACCACACACGCCCTGAAGGATGTGAACGTCGAAATCCTTGACCACACCGTCACGGCCTTCATCGGGCCGTCGGGCTGCGGCAAGTCGACGTTCCTGCGCTGTCTGAACCGGATGAATGACACCATCGTGTCGTGCAAGGTCAGCGGCATGATCCAGCTGGACGGCGAGAACATCTACGATCAGCGGGTCGATCCGGTGCAACTGCGGGCAAAGGTCGGCATGGTGTTCCAAAAGCCGAACCCGTTCCCGAAGTCGATCTATGACAACGTGGCTTACGGGCCGAAGATCCACGGCTTGGCGCGGACCAAGGCCGAGCTTGACGAGATCGTCGAAACCTCGCTGCGCAAGGCGGCACTTTGGAACGAAGCGAAGGACCGCCTTGCCTCTCCCGGAACCGGGCTTTCGGGCGGTCAGCAACAGCGCCTGTGCATCGCGCGCGCCATCGCCACCTCGCCCGAAGTGCTGTTGATGGATGAGCCGTGCTCCGCGCTTGACCCCATCGCCACCGCACAGGTGGAAGAGTTGATCAGCGAACTGCGCGACAGTTTCTCGGTAGTGATCGTCACCCATTCGATGCAGCAAGCTGCCCGCGTCAGCCAGAAGACGGCCTTCTTCCACCTGGGCAACCTTGTCGAATATGGCGAGACGGGTAGCGTCTTTACCAGTCCTAAAGACCCGCGCACCGAAGCTTACATCACTGGCCGGATCGGCTGAGGAGCAGCAGCATGAACAACACTACTCATATCCTTTCTGCTTTCGACCGCGATCTGGAAGCCGTGCAGGCTTTGGTGATGCGGATGGGCGGGCTGGTGGAAACGGCACTGCTCGACGCAGCCGAGGCGCTGGATGCCCGCGATGAGGATCTTGCCACCCGGGTGCGCGTCGGCGATAAGGCGATCGATGCGCTGGAAGACCAGATCAACGTGGAATGCGCCCGGCTGATCGCGCTGCGCGCGCCAGCGGCGGGTGATCTGCGGACAGTGCTGACCGTGATGAAGATTTCCGCAGCGCTGGAACGGGCGGGCGACTACGCCAAGAACCTGGCCAAGCGGGCCGTCGTGCTGGGCCAGATGCCGCAGGTGATGGGGGCGTCGGGATCAATCCGCAGGCTGGCGAAGGCGGTCGTGCAGATGCTGAACGATGCGCTGGATGCCTATATCCGCCGCGATGTGAAGCTGGCCGAGGATGTCCGCCAGCGCGACCGCGACATCGACCAGATGTACAACTCTATCTTCCGCGAGTTTCTGACCCACATGATGGAGGACCCGCGCAACATTGGGCCCTGCATGCACCTGCACTTCATCGCCAAGAACATTGAACGGGTCGGCGACCACGCGACCTCGGTGGCCGAGCAGGTGATCTATCTGGTGACCGGAGCCATGCCAGGGGATGAGCGCCCGAAAGTTGACAGTACGGCCCCAGCGGCCACGAGGAGCTGAGTATGGCACGATCAGGACAACCGACGGTCCTTCTGGTGGAGGATGAGCCGGCACAAAGGACCGTGCTGGCCTACAACCTGGAGGCCGAAGGGTTCGATGTGACCCAGGCCGATAACGGCGAGGATGCGATGATCCTGGTCGATGAGGAGGCGCCTGATATCATCATTCTCGACTGGATGATGCCTAAGGTGTCTGGCATTGAGGTCTGCCGCCGCCTGAAAATGCGGCCCGAGACGCGGGGCATTCCGATCATCATGCTGTCGGCGCGGGCCGAAGAGGTGGACCGCATCCGTGGGCTGGAGACGGGCGCGGACGATTATGTGATCAAGCCCTATTCGGTGCTGGAGCTGATGGCGCGGGCGCGGGCGCAGTTGCGGCGGGTGCGGCCTTCGACGGCGGGGGTGGTGCTGGAGCATGACGACATCCGGCTGGACCCTGAAACGCACCGGGTCTACCGGGCCGAGAAGGTGCTGAAGCTGGGGCCGACGGAGTTCAAGCTGCTGGTCACCCTGATGGAGCGGCCGGGGCGGGTGTTCAGCCGCGAGCAGTTGCTGGATCTGGTCTGGGGGCGGGACATCTATGTCGATACCCGGACTGTGGATGTGCATGTGGGGCGGCTGCGGAAATCCTTGATGACCTTTGGCGGCGAGGACCCGGTCCGGACGGTCAGGGGTGCGGGCTACGCCTTGGGGTGATGTCCACGCGTGGACAAGGGTCTGGGTGTATTTAAATCAATGGGTTAGCTGGTCCGTTTTAACGGATTGTTAGTATTCTGGACCAATCGCGCCGGTATCTTGACTACTCCCGCGGAGACTGTGCGCCAATGTGGTGCCAATGGGTCTGGTTGAATGTCCGCTTTGCGGACCTTCTTGACATTCGGTGCGGGCGGTCAGTTTTCGCTTGCAGTCGCGGCGAGACGGACGTCGAGGGCGGAAAGCGGCCCTTCGAACGTCTTCCCCTAACGCCATGGCCCTCGGCACGGGCCACTTCTGTGTATGGAAAGAGACCTTTCCATGGCGTCGACAACAGGCTGGGCGTAAGGAGCCAGAAGCCAGCCCAAAATGTCGGCTCCGCCTTCACCTCTGGCCGAAACCACTCTGCATGAAGAACGGCAAGTCAGGCTGCCATGCCGCGATCCCTGTGGCATCGGATGGGTCGATGCCGGTGTCCTGGATATCCTCGACCAGGAAGGATGCGCGGTGGCAACGCAAGGCGTGCGCCGCATCAATCTTGTCCACCGGGGCGCGGGTCACACCAATGACCGCCGCGATCCAGGCCATGAAGGGCCTGGCTCTGTCGTGAAGGTTGATCGGCTTTGCAGGGGTCACGTTGTTTTCGGATACGTGGATCATGGCGGGCCTCCCGTTTTGCGTTCCGCGCCTGTGCCAGGCACGGTGAATGGCACAACATTACGCCCGGTGTCACGTCGCCGCTTGTGGACTGGCTGAGGACTTGTTGAGCGGTGGGTGCGGATTTGCTAGGCTTGTGCATGAAACTTTTATTTGACCCATTTGAACTCGATACGGATCGCGCCGAGCTTCGGACGGTTTCGGGCTTGGTCAAACTCGAACCCAAGGTTTTCAGGCTGCTGTGCCTGCTCGTCGAGAACAACGAACGCGTCATCAGCAAGGAAGAAATGATCGCGGTGGTCTGGGCCGGGCGTTTCATTTCGGACGCGGCTGTCTCGACTGCGTTGAAGGCCGTTCGCAGGGCGCTCGGGGATGATGGGGACACACAAAGTTTCATCCGGACCATTCGCGGGATTGGCCATCGTTTTGTCGCGCCAGTCAGGATCAGACCGACGGAAAACGCTGTGGGCGGCCCCGCTCCGCAGGCAGAACGACCTGTCGCAGAGGATACACGTGGTGAAAGGCCGACCGTTGCGGTTCTGCCGTTCGGCCGGATAGGTTTGCCGGATGCCTTTGCAAGCCTGAGCGACGCGATCCCGGCCGACATCATTTCGTCGCTGGCCCGCCTGCGCTGGTTGCGTGTGATCGCACGCGAATCCACATTCCGGTTCCGAAATACCGAGGTGGACCTTGCCGGACTGCACAGCGTTCTTGGGGCGAGCTATTGCCTTTCCGGTCGCGTCGAACTTTTCGGCACGCAGTTGGAGGTGAGTGTAGATCTCGTCGACACTCGGAATGAGGGATTGATCTGGTCCGACCGTTTCGAGCGACCCGTTGCCGACGTGCACGCCGTCCGGCATGAGATTGTGGGCGCGGTCATCGCGGCACTGGACCTCCGGATCCCGCAGACCGAAGCGGCGCTGGCGCGCGGCAAGCCCGTAGAGCGCCTGGATGCCTGGGAGGCCTACCACCTCGGGCTAAGCCATGCCTATCGCTTCAACGCGCATGACAATGCAATTGCGGGCAGTCTCTTCCGCCGCGCAACCGATCTCGACCCCAGCTTTTCCACCGCTTTTGCAGCCCGGGCGTACACCAGTTTTCAGGACGCGATGATGGGTTATGTCCCTGATCCCCAAGCCGCACGGGCCGCCGTCCAGTTCGCGGCCGAACGTAGCATCGATCTTGATCCACTTGATCCCTACGCGAATGCAGCCATGGGACGGTTGCACATCCTGACGGGCAGCCCGGATGACGGCATGGTCTGGCTGGACAGGTCGATTGAATTGAGCCCGAACTATGCCAAAGGCCATTACTCGCGGGCCTTCCTGCAATTGGTCCGCTGTCAGACGGTCGAGACTCGCGCGGATGTTGATACGGCGATCCGGCTCAGCCCGCTCGATCCGATGCTTGCCCCGATGCGCATTATGAAGGCGCTATCCTTCGGAATTGATGGCGACTACGCGACCGCTGCCGACCTGGCGGTGCTGGCGGCGCGCACTGCAACCAGCCATATCCGAATCGTGATGGCGACCGTTGCGTTGTGCCAGCTTGACGGTCGTACAGAAGCCGCTGCCCGCTGGGCGCGTGTCGTGCGTGAAATACGACTGGACCCGTCGATCACCAAGTATCTGAAGTCAATGCCATACGCGGATGCAGATTTTCGCAACAGGATTCGTTCGGCGCTCCGTTCTGCCGGATTTCCGGACTGAACTTCTAAATGACGAGCAGCAGCTTTCTGGAATGATCTGAAGCGAGCCGAAAGGTCAGCTTTGGGCCGAAAGCGTCGTGCCACGCCGTCGAGATCGGTTCGAGCCTGTGACTAGATCGAACGACTGCTCTGGACGCAAAGCCACCCCCTCAACCCTTCCCCAGCAACACCCCCTCCAACCGGTCCAGAAAC
>NZ_JANMET010000294.1:0-7101 GCF_031377265.1 Tabrizicola sp.
AGCCAGTCGCTTGGCATCTCGAAGAGCGATGCCGAAGCGCAGTACCTTGCCTATCACGAGGGGCGCACCGGCTATGCCAGCCAGAGTTATCTGGGCAAGCCCTGGCTGGTAGAGGTTGCGGCGGCTGTTGGCGCGCGGTCCGAAATGTACCGCGATCAGCTGCAGTATTGCCGCTGACCGGTCAGTTGCCGCGTTTCTGGGCTTCGGCGGTAATGTCGAACAGGGTGGCACCAAGGTTGCCACCCTTCTTTGTTTCGCCAAGAATCACCGTGGTTTGCGAACCCAGATCATCGGTGATTACCCATTGCCGCAATTCCACTGGATCGGCGGTGAACACCAACTCGATCGTGCCGTAATCCGGGTTCTCCGGGTCTTGCGCCAGAACCCGGGTCGAGGTGCCGTCTTCGGAATGGCCAACCACCATCTTGGCGCGGCCAAGGTCGATGTTCTCGGCCAGAATCAGGTTCAACGGCGTGCGCTTCAGCGGATATTGCTCGGGTGGCTGGTTCGACTTGGCATCAAAGATCGCCACCTGCTGGCCGCCCGCGATCACCAGGCTGCGATCTGGTGGGGCATATTCGAACCGCACCCGGCCGGGACGTTTGATAAAGATCTTGCCGGTGGCGATGGTGCCATCCGAATTCACCTGAGTGAAATCCGCCTCCAGCGTGGTGAGGCTGTTCAGATATTCGGACAGGGTTGCCAACGGAATCTTCTCGGCCAGCGCCGGAAGCGTGAAAGCGGCAAGAAAAAACGGGGCCAAAAAGGCGGTACGGCGGTTCATCCCCGGAATATAGCGACCTGTCGGGCCGGTTGCACCCCCATCGGCGGCGAAGTCGCGGTGTTGTGCCGAAGCCGTGATCTGGCGTGCGCAGGAGAAGGAAGTTAGCGCGTTTTCAACTATGCGCGCAAGAATATTCGAAGCAATGCGCAATATGTGCACGATCTCACCAACATTGAGGCTGTAGGCGCCCATCTTTCCCAAGATATCCCGCGTCGGATTGCATATCTTGCGGACAATGTGGGCAATGGCTGACGGGTGGAAATATGAAAGTTGTGGTTCTTGGCGCGGGCGTGATCGGCGTAACTTCGGCCTGGTATCTGGCGCAGGCGGGGCATGAGGTGACGGTGATCGACCGTCAACCTGCCCCAGCACTGGAGACAAGCTTTGCCAACGCAGGCGAGATCAGCCCCGGCTACGCCTCGCCTTGGGCAGCACCGGGGATTCCGCTCAAGGCGTTGAAGTGGATGTTCATGAAGCACGCGCCGCTGATCATCCAGCCAAAGTTCGACCTGGTGAAGCTGTCCTGGATGGCGCGGATGCTGATGAACTGCACGGCCGGCGCCTATGCGGTGAACAAAAGCCGGATGGTGCGGCTGGCGGAGTATTCGCGCGATTGTCTGATTGATCTGCGTGCGGAAGCCGGGATCTCCTATGACGAGCGGACGCAAGGGACGCTGCAACTGTTCCGCACCGAAAAGCAGGTTGCCGCGGCGGCGAAGGACATCGCGGTTTTGCGGGCTGATGGGGTTCCGTTCGAGGTGCTGGACGCCGATGCCTGTGTAAGGGCGGAGCCAGGGTTGGCAACGGCGCGGGGAAAGATTGCCGGCGGGTTGCGGCTGCCGGGGGATGAGACGGGGGATTGCTTCAAGTTCACCTCGCGACTGTCGGAGATGGCTGCGGCGGCGGTGGTGACCTTTCGCTACGGCGTTGGGATCGACCGGCTGGAGGCGGAAGCGGGGCGGATCGTGGCCGTGCATACCTCAGAAGGGCGGGTTGTCGGGGATGCGTTCGTGGTGGCGTTGGGGTCCTATTCACCGATGCTGGTGGCGCCATTGGGGATCCAGCTGCCGGTCTATCCGGTGAAAGGCTATTCGATCACGGTGCCGCTGGTCGACGAGGCCCGCGCCCCGGTTTCGACGGTGATGGACGAGACCCACAAGATCGCGATCACCCGGCTGGGCGATCGGATCCGGGTGGGTGGCATGGCCGAGATTGCCGGGTTCGACCTGTCGCTGAACCCGAGGCGGCGGGCGACGCTGGAGCATTCGGTGGAGGATCTGTTCGGCGGGGCGGGGGATCAGGCCCGCGCTTCGTTCTGGTGCGGCCTCAGGCCGATGACGCCCGACGGGACGCCGGTGGTGGGGCGGTCTTCGGTTTCGAACCTTTTCCTGAACACCGGGCATGGGACTTTGGGGTGGACGATGGCTGCGGGGTCGGGGCGGGTGCTGGCCGATATCGTGTCGGGTCGGCGGACCGAGATCGAGGCTGCGGACCTTGGCTATGGGCGGTATGTGAAGGAAGGCCGCAAGGGCATCCGTTTCGGGGGCGGGGTGCCGGTTCCGGCGTGATGTCCACGCGTGGACAGGGGTGTGAGCCGTTTGGAATCAAGGGGCTAGAAGAGCAGTTTAATGGTCTCTTGAGAATTGAGTCTCATGTTTAGCAACTTTAAGCCTTAAAGGCTTGACATTGAGTACATCGATGGGCATGTTGCGCGAACTCATTCAGGAGATTGCGATGCCTATGAAAACCATTGAGATTGACTTCGCGGTCCATCGTTTGATCGAACTGGAGCGCCGTGACTTCGACGAGCCCGAGAATGAGGCTCTTCGCCGACTTCTAAAGCTACCTGAGACCGATGACGCCATGCAGTTCGCAGCGGTTGCTTCATTAGGAAAGACCAGATCAGACGGTGACCCTTGGTACTGGAAGGGCGTTAGCCTCCCCCACGGGACCGAAGTACGCATGGAGTACGCTGGGCAGATCGTGCGCGGCGTCATTGAGCAGGGAAGGTGGCTGGTCAATGGCCAAACTTACAAGAGCCCTTCCGATGCTGCAGGTTCATCTGTCGTCACGAAGGACGGCACGAGTCCTAGCTTGAATGGATGGATGTACTGGGAAGTGAAGCGACCGGGGGACGCAAGTTGGCGAAGGCTTCAAGGTCTGAAGCCGCGCTGAAAACTCGGAGATGTCCTTTACACCCCTTACGTGCCCATCGACAGGGACCCAGGTTTTCGCAACCGTCCCCGAGCTGCGCCTTGCTGGAATCATCTATCCACCAAGCCCGATCTTGCTTCCTACAGGCCGCCATTTAGGGCCGAACAGGGGATTTGGCGCTGCGCATATCTGGGCGGAACATTCCAAGGAAATGGCGAGGATCGGACTAAGCCGAGGGGAAGACGTGCCCCGTTACGTCTCCCTGATCATTCGTTCGGGGACACCGCTCTATTTTGAGGGTGCAACCCTTCGCCAAACGCGTCTCGTAGCGGTAAGATCATCGGCGGGAACGGCGGTCTTGGAGTTCCGAGAGCAACGCGAGTTTGCGATCTGGTCCGTCGTCACAGCATTCTCAGGAACGAAAACGCACGGCTCCCGTGTAGGAACCGTGCGCTAGATTTGTGCTCGCAGTAGCAGCGTTTCCTTAGCTTTAAGGGTCGGAAACCACCCTCAGTGTCCTGCAAATGAACCCCCTGCAAGGTTCACCATCCACATGAGCGGGCCAATTCACAGGTGAAGCCGACTCAAAATGCTCTTTATGGCACGACGCACATGTACGCAATTTGCGGACAGATTTCAAGTCGGGCGCGACCGCCCCCTCACCCATGCTTCACCATCACATGCCGCACGACCGTGTAATCCTCCAGCGCATACGCTGACATGTCCTTGCCGTAGCCGCTCTGCTTCAACCCGCCGTGCGGCATCTCGTTGACCAGCATGAAATGCGTGTTCACCCAGGTGCAGCCGTATCGGAGCCGCGCGGCGGTGGCCATGGCGCGGCCGACGTCGCGGGTCCAGACGGATGAGGCGAGGCCGTAGTCGCTGTCGTTGGCCCAACTGATGGCTTGGTCCACGTCGGTGAAGGGGGTGATGGATACCACAGGGCCAAAGACTTCGCGGCGGACGATTTCATCGTCCTGCCGGGCTCCCGCCACGACGGTGGGGCGGTAGTAGAAGCCGTCAGTCATCACCTCGCCGCCCGTCGTGATCTCGATATGCGGGACCTCGCGGGCGCGGTTGACGAAGCTGGCGACGCGGTCGCGTTGGCGCAACGAGATCAGGGGGCCGATTTCGTTGGTGGTGTCGTCTGCCGCGCCGAGGGTGATGGTGGAGACGGCGGAACTCAGGTCGGCCACCAGCCGGTCATAGACCTTTTTGCCGGCATAGATACGGCAGGCGGCGGTGCAATCCTGCCCGGCGTTGTAGTAGCCGAAGGCGCGCAGGCCATCGACGACCTCGGCCACATCGGCGTCATCGAACACCAGAACCGGGGCCTTGCCGCCGAGTTCCAGATGGGTGCGTTTCACGGTTTTGGCGGCGGCATCCAGCATCTTTTTGCCCGTCGCCACATCGCCGGTAAGGGAGATCATGTCGATGCCCGGATGGTTGATCAGGTAGCTGCCCACGGTATGGCCGCGCCCGGTGATGACGGACACCACACCTTCGGGCAGTTCTTCGGCCAGGATGCGGGCCATTTTGAGCGCGGTGAGCGGGGTCTGTTCGGAGGGTTTGAAGACCACGCAATTGCCGCCGCCAACGCTTGGCCCCAGCTTCCACGCCATCATCATGAGGGGGTAGTTCCACGGCGCGATGGAGGCGATGACACCGACCGGATCGCGGCGGATCATCGAGGTGTGCCCAGCGAGGTATTCCCCGGCCAGCGCGCCGGTCTGGCAGCGCACCGCCCCGGCAAAGAAGCGATAACAATCGACGATGGCGGGGATCTCGTCGTTCAGGGCGGCGTTGATCGGCTTGCCGCAGTTCAGCGCCTCCAAGGCGGCGAAGTCGGCGGCTTCGGCCTCGATCCGGTCGGCGATGCGCAGAAGGGCGGCGGAGCGTTCGGAGGGGGTGGTGCGGGACCAGTGCGTGAAGGCCTTGCGGGCTGCCGCGACGGCGCGGTCAACCTGGGCGGTGGAGGCCTCAGGCACCTCCAGTATCAGCGCGCCGGTGCGAGGGTTGAGGATCTGTTCGCGCGCTTCGGTGCCGGATTCGAAGGTGGAGCCGATCAGGAGGGCGGTGTCGATCTGGGTCAGGGTGTCCATGGGTGTCTCCCTTATTTGCCACCCCCGGCGGTGTCAGACCCGCCGCGGGTGAGGTAATAGGCGATGAGGATCGGGAAGAAGGTGGCGGCGAAGACGAGGATGGCCACGACGTTGGTGACCGGGCGCTGGCGCGGGCGGATCAGCTCGTCCAGCATCCAGATCGGCAGGGTTTTCGCATCGATGCCGGAGCCCGCGGTGAAGGTGGTGACGATAACCTCGTCGAACGACAGCGCGAAGGCGAGCATGCCGCCGGCGAGGAGGGCGGAGCCGAGGTTGGGCAACAGGATGTGGCGGAAGGTCTGGAAGGCATTGGCGCCGAGGTCTGCGGAGGCTTCGAGGATGCCACCCGACAGGCGGCGAAAGCGGGCGACGGCGTTGTTGTAGACGATGACGATGCAGAAGGTGGCGTGACCCAGCATGATCGTCCAGATCGAAAACGGGATGTCCATGACGGCGAAGGCGGAGCGCAGCGACATGCCGGTGATGATGCCGGGAAGGGCGATGGGCAGGATGATGAGGAGCGAGATCTGCTCGCGTCCGAAGAACCTGGCGCGGGCCATGGCAGCGGCGACGAGGGTGCCGAGGATCATGGCAAGGAGGGTGGCGATGCAGGCCACCTTCAGCGAGAGCCAGAGGGGGGGCCAGATGTCGGCGCGGTTCCAGGCGACGGCGAACCATTCGGTGGTCAGGCCGGGGGGCGGGAACTGGTAGGTACGCTCCTCGGTGGTGAAGGCGTAGAGGAAAATCAACAGGATCGGCAGGTGCAGGAACAGAAGGCCCCCGAGGGCGGCGGCTTTCAGGCCAAAGGTGGGACGGTCAGAGAGCATCGAAGGCCCCCGCGCGTTTGGCAAGCATGAGGTAGATCACCATGATGACGATGGGCACCACGGCGAAGGCGGCGGCGAGGGGGATGTTCCCGGCAGTGCCCTGCTGCTGGTAGACCGCAAGGCCGATGAAGCGGGCGGAATTGCCGACGATCTGGGGGATGATGTAGTCGCCCATGGTCAGCGAGAAGGTGAAGATGGAGCCCGCGATGACGCCGGGGAGGGCGAGGGGGAGGATGACGGTGCGCAGGGTTTGCCGCCGGGTGGCGCCGAGGTCAGCCGACGCTTCGAGCATCGAGGTGGGCACACGTTCCAGCGAGGCCTGCATCGGCAGGATCATGTACGGGAGCCAGACGTAGACGAAGACGAGGAAGGTGCCGATGTAGCTGGTGGACAGCGACGAGCCGCCAAGGCCGGGGATCGACAGAAGGCCGGAGATCAGAAAGCCGGTGCCAGTGGCGTCGGTGGCCCAGGTCAGGATGCCTTCCTTGGCTAGGATCAGTTTCCAGGCGTAGACCTTGACGAGGTAGCTCGACCACAAGGGCAGCATGACGCCGAGGTAGAAGGCGGCTTTCCAGCGACCCTTGGCAAAGCGGGCGGCGTAATAGGCGATCGGGAAGGCGAGGATGGCGCAGGCGACGGTGACGGCGGCGGACATCAGGAGGGTGCGCAGGATGATGTCGAGGTTCTGGGCGCGGAACAGTTCGGCGTAGGTTTTCAGGGTGAATTCCTTGTTCACCACACCGGAAAATTCGTCGATCGAATAGAAGGACTGCAACAGGAGGGCGGCGAGGGAGCCGAGGTAGATCAGCCCGAGCCAGAGAAGCGGCGGGGTGATCAGGAGGATGAGGAGGAGGTTCGGTTTGCGCCAGAACAGGCCGGTCAGGCGGTCTGGCAGGCCGCGGGAGGGGAGGATGGCGGGGGCGGTCATTGCAGCCGCCCTTGGCGCGCCTTCAAGTGGCGAGCGGGTGACCGGGAGCCCAGCAATGATGCGCGACGGGCGGAGCCTCCGGCTGGGATACTTGAGAGCAGAAAAAGACCGGTGGATGCCGGGTGCCCTGATCTGTCAGGCGCGGCGTTGGTTTGGCGGGCGGGAGCCTCCGGCGGGGATATTTTTGGACGTATTAATTTGTCGGGGTGCGTGGTGGGGGGGTGGCGTCGGGCGCCTGCGGCCTGAATCGGCCGGGGCTGCTGGGGAGCGGGGGTCATGGGGCCTCCATCAGGTGGAGGGCCGAGG
>NZ_JANMET010000300.1:0-13306 GCF_031377265.1 Tabrizicola sp.
GGCGCGGCTGGCTGTAGTGGTCGGCGAAGCTTTCAGGGCGCAACCGGGCCTTGTCGCCCCTTACCGCTGCGCGGTAGCTGACATAGCCTTCCAACGGATCGGCGCGCGGCCCCTCGCCCCAGCCGTTCGGTTCATAATTCACCCGGCCCTTGCGGTGGGCGGTCTGCATATGGCCATCCTGCTGGTTATTGCTGACCGGGCAGCCCTTGGGCGCATTGACCGGGATCTTGGTAAAGTTCGGGCCGCCCAACCGTTTCAACTGGGTGTCCAGGTAGGAAAAGTTGCGCCCCTGCAGCAGCGGGTCATCGGTAAAGTCGATGCCGGGGATCACGTTGGCCGTGCAGAAGGCCACCTGCTCAGTCTCGGCAAAGAAGTTCTCGACGGCCCGGTCAAGTTTCATGGTGCCGATGATCTGCACCGGGCAGTCCTCTTCGGGGATCAGTTTGGTTGGGTCCAGCACGTCGAACGCAAAGCCATCGGCAAAGGCCTGATCGAACAGCTGGACGCCGAGGTCCCATTCCGGAAAATCGCCCCGGTCAATGGCATCCCACAGGTCGCGGCGGTGTCGGTCGGCGTCGGCGCCATTGCTTTTCACCGCCTCGTCCCACACGACGGATTGTAGACCCATCCGGGGCTTCCAGTGGAATTTGACAAAAGTCGAGACACCTTCGGCCGTCACAAACCGGAAGGTGTGCACGCCAAACCCCTCCATCGTCGTAAAGGATCGCGGGATCGCCCGGTCTGACATCGCCCACATGATCGTGTGCATGGCTTCAGGGGTCAGCGAGATGAAATCCCAGAAATTGTCATGCGCCGATGCGGCCTGTGGGAAGTCCCGGTCGGGGGTCGGTTTCACGGCATGGATCAGGTCGGGAAACTTGATGGCGTCCTGGATGAAGAAGACTGGCGCGTTGTTGCCGACCAGATCCCAGTTGCCCTGATCGGTGTAGAACTTGACGGCGAAGCCCCGGATGTCGCGTGCCAGATCGGGCGAACCCTTGCTGCCGGCCACGGTGGAAAACCGCACGAATACTTCAGTTTGTTTGCCGACCGCCGCGAACGGCGCAGCGCGGGTCACATCTGCCATCGCGCGGGTGCAAGTGAAGGTGCCATGCGCGCCATAGCCCCGGGCATGCACCACACGTTCGGGGATGCGCTCGTGATCAAAGTGGAAAATCTTCTCGCGCAGGGCGAAATCTTCCAGCAGCGTCGGCCCCGGCGCGCCAGCCCGAAGCGAATTCTGGTTGTCCGCAATCACCACACCTTGGGCGGTGGTCAGCCGTTCCAAGCCGTCTTGCGCACGCTGGTGGATCTCACCTCCCTCACCCCGGGCCGAGATCAGGTCATTCAGGTCTGATGATTGCGTGGGCGTTTTCACGGGCGATCCTTACGAGTGCGGGCCGGTGCGGATCGGCGGTGGCCGGTCGCTTGAGGCCGAGGTGTCTTTTTCAGCGGGCAGTTCGCCATTTCAGCTAGCGGCCCCGGCTGCGGTTGATCCTCAGCCGAGGCAATGGGGGCGTTCGGCGTCAGGCAGCCTTCTTGGCCATGTTGACCGCGCTGACGGCCACACCGGTCAGCTTGGAGTTTGCGGCCTTTTCCATGTCGAGGATCTGGCTCAGCAGATCATGCGCCTCGGTGTGGCCCAGAACCTTGGCCCATTCGCGCAGCGCGCCATAACGGGCAATTTCGTAGTGCTCGACCGCTTGCGCTGCAGCAATCAGGCAGGCGTCCAGTGCGACGCCGGTGGCGTCCTTGATGATGCCGTCGGTTTCCTTGATCAGACCATCTATCGCGTCGCATTTGATACCGACGGACTTTTGCCCGATCGAGGCGAACACCTTGTCGAGGATGACAATCTGCTGTTTGGTTTCGGTCAGATGGGCCTGCACCAGTTCCTTGAATTCTGCATTGCCTGCGGCCTTTGCCACATTCGGCAGCGCCTTGGTCAGTGCGGTTTCAGCATAGTAGATGTCTTGCAGGGTGTGGTGGAAGGCTTCTGCGAGCGTTTTCATGGGATGGTCCTTTGGTTAGGTGGGAGGCGGTCAATTTGGCTGGATTGCGCCCATTTGACCCTGACTGAGCCGCATCAATGGGATTTCTTGCCGCTGGCGCTTTTGTTGCCCGCAGCGAGAGCCGGGCGGCCCGGTTCCGTGGACTTTGCGTTCGACGGTTTGGCCTGATCCTTTGCAGCGTCAGCTTTGCCGTGCGACGAAGCGGCCGCACCGTGAAGTTCAGGCTTGTTGGGGTCAGTGTCAGCTATTGTAGTTTTCTCCTCTGATCCGCGCCGAACGCGCACCAGATCAACGTGCCGCCGCCACGGACGTTCCAGGGTCAGTTTCGGCGTAGGTGGAATTCCGCCAATCGCAGAAGCGGCAACGGTCAAACACCGGCGGTTCAGCATGTCGCACAGAACGCTCATGAGGCCGCCCCATCCGGCACAACCTGCCAAACCGTGTTCACCTGGCCTTTCAGGCCGGACCCTGCGACGTGTTGAGCGGGGGCGCTACCTTCGGCGACCAATGCATCGCCAAATGTAACACCGTCTGGCCAGCCGACAGCCGGGGCGATGTTGACCGTCGGGATCAGACCAAAGTTTGTGCCAGGCAGGGCGGGGCTTGCGCCATACCCTGCCTGGGTGCTGACTATAGCCTTTTTGCAGAACCTCGGAACGATCGCGGTCCCTGTCACGGCTATAGCCAGAAACGCTAAAATAACTACTTTCACCGTCGCTTTCCCTTTGGTCGGGACGGGCCAGCGATGGCCTTCGCTGGCCCGAATGCGTGGAAAGGCTGGTCTGCGTCGCAGGGCCCGAGGATCAGTGATGATGCTCCGGCAGCGCCTTGATCTGCTCTTTCGTCCACGAAGTGGTCGCGTGAACGTCGCCTTCTTCATCGCGCATGAAGTTCAACTGGTTCGTCGTCAGGGCAACCGGTTTTGCTCCCATGCCAAGAAATCCGCCAACATCCACGATCACTTGCGTCGCGGCCCCCATGCCGTGCACATGCGAAACGGTGCCGATTTTCTCGTCATCCGCGCCATATACCACAGCATCCATCAGGTTCGCTTCGTTGAGTTCGCTGTCGACAAGCCGAGTGTGTGTTGAATGGTCCATCTGGCTGTTCTCCTTTGGGTCAGTCACGAGCGTTGTGGCTCCCGGCGAGAACGCCCCAAAGGGCCGAACGTTCCCTGACTTGTCGCATTCCGTGCCACGTCCAACGCGTTGAACCGGATGGCCCCGCCCCTGATCCAACGCGTTGCGCACAGATTGTAACCGGGTCCCGGACCGCCAAACACGACTGTTCATGTGCCCTGACGTCATCGGAAAACGAGAAACCCCGCCTCTCGCGTCTGCAATGCCATAGCGCCGGGTCAGTCGCCTGGCGAACCTATCCCCACCCGGTTCGTTTGTTCGTCAGCAAGCAGCCCCGATGCATTGAACTGAAGCCAGGATTACAGGAAATTCGACCAAAGCATGGCTCAAGTGACGCTTGGGGCCACGGCGCAGCCGGCCTGCGAATTCGGGCCCTGGCTGTGGAACTTTGCCCCGCCTCAGACGTTCTACTTCAGTTGAAATGCCGATGCTTTTGCCGGCATAATCGGAAGGATACCAAATGAACGGCATCATCTACCTCGTCGGCCTTGTGGTCGTCGTCCTGTTTGTCTTGTCATTTCTCGGCCTGCGTTAAGAAAGAAAAGGGGATGACCATGGAACGAACTGAAGAAAACACCCTGCTTTCCGCTCCGGACAAAGTGCTGGAAGGATCCTACCTGGACTGGGCCGCGATATTCGGCGGCGCCGTGGTTGCGGTGGCCATCGCTTCGGTCTTTACCGGCTTTGGCGCAGCCCTGGGCCTATCGACCATCTCGGCCGAACCGGGCGAGGGCAGCTTCAACCTGATGCTGATCCTGAGCGCCATCTGGGTCGTGGTCACTTTGGTTGCCAGCTACATGGCAGGTGGCTACATCGCCGGGCGGATGCGGCGTCGCGTCGATTCCGTCAGTGCGGACGAGGTGACGGCCCGCGACGGGCTCAACGGCCTTGTAGTCTGGGGATTGGGCATCATCGTTTCGGTCTTTGTGCTGGGGACTGCGGTGTCCACGACAGTGGCAACCGTCGGGGCCGTGGCATCTGGCGCCGGGGCCGTTGCCGGAAGCGTGGTTCAGGCAACCGGAACCGTGGTGGCAGAGGCCGACAAAGGGGCGATCACCGCAGTGGCCGGGGTGGTGCAGGACGACGCAACGACCGGCCCGATGGACTATCTGAACCGCACTTTGTTGCGCCCCAACACAGTCGGCACGACACCCGCCGATCCGGCGACGATGGCAGGCGACACGGCGGCCATCCTTGGCAACGTTCTGAAAACCGGGGAAATTTCGGACCCTGAGCGCGCCTATCTGGTGAGTGCTGTCGTGACCAGCACCGGTGCCACGCCCGCCGAGGCGGCAACCCGGGTGGATGCGGCAATCATAGCCACCCAAACGGCGCGCAGTGATGCCGAAAAGGGCCTGGCCGATGCCAAAGCAGAGGCTGACAAGCTTGCCGCCGACGCGGAGGCGGTTGCGATAAAAGCGACCGAGGTGGCGCGGGTCAGTGCGATCCTGTCCGCCTTCCTTCTGGCATCCGCTGCGATGGTGGCTGCGGCTGCGGCCTATGTTGGTGCTGTCCGTGGTGGCCGACACCGCGACGAGGGCCGCATCTTTGGCGGCTTTGCCTATCGGGGCTGATAAACGTGCAAAGACGACAAGCCACCCATTTGCGGTGGTTTGTCTCCCTCCGGCCGGGCAGTCCGCAGCGCATGGAAAAGGGAAGACGGGAACTGTCGCGCGGGCCAGGATGTATATCTGGCAAGACTTGCCCGTTTTCCGGCGGCCCACGGTTGGGCCGCCCCGTCATCTTCGGGAAATTCTGGTGCGCTCAGGCCGCGTCGGCTGGCTTTGTCGGGCCGTAGTGGCTGGCCATATCCGCCTCAAAAGCCGCGTCGATCAAGCGGGAGGCATCGTACTCGGGGCTGGTGCGGATACGGTCGCGGTTCACGCCCAGATAAATCAGATGCTCGGTCCAGCGGATGGAGTGTGTGGAGCGCGGCGAAATCAGAACCTCCTTGCCCTGCCACCAGTTGCTGGTGTTGACGATCAAATAGCGCAGCGACCAATCTGAATCCTCGATCAGCACATCCGACAGGTGGCCAATTTCCCCATCGGTGGCGTGGATGTGATAACCGCTGATCTCGGCCACGCTGCGCAGGTTGGCGTCTTCATTCTGACGCATCATCTGGACGATCTCGTCGTCGCGCCGTTCCATTTCCAGACTGGGCGCCATCGGCACCATGCCACCCCAATATGCAAAACCGCTCATGTACAGATCGGTCCCCCAATAGGGGCTGAAGCCGTAATAGTCGTAAGCGCTGGATTCGAACTGACGCGACACCGGACGGTGGGTGTCCACATCCGGGCTGCCCTTGACCTGTGCCATCGTCAGGTTGACCGGGAAAGTGCGCGCCGCTGTGTCGGGATGGCCAAGCGCCGAAGCCGGGATCAGGACGCGGTGGTCCGCCCACCAGTTGCCCGTCTCGACCACCAGCCAGCGCGCCGTCCAACTGGCATCATCAAACAGAAAATCGATGACGTTCCCCAAGGTGCCATCACTGGCCTGAACATCGTAACCTGTTGTATCCGTTGCCTTGATTAACATGGGTTCAACTCCTTTGGCGCGTTGCGCCCTGTAAGAATGCGCTCATGGACTGGGTCGTTCCTTGGTTCGGAGCGTTGGCCGCACCACGGGGCCGGGCGGAAACAGGGCCTAGGTTCAAGATTCCAAACTATCCCATCAGAACGAACTGTCCGCGATATCGTTCCCGGCTGTCTTGATGCAGGTTGGGGAGTGGACAAAATATGGGGGTCATGCGTCACGTTTGCTATGTGCGACTGTCAGGCAACCATCCAGGACAGCAGCTCTGGTGACGGCAACTCGGTGAGCACCTCTCGGCGACCACCTCTTCCTTCTACGCTTCTCCATCCGGGCATTGGCAACGTCATCGACCGAACCTTCTGCGCGCGATGACGAAATCGGCAGCCCAATACGATAGCGGCGGTCAAAGTCCAAGAGGGACTCCATGCTACTCGCGAGGGTCCGGACTCGTTCCCGTTTCATAGCCAGAACGTGACGACTGCGGCGAGAGCGACGGCGGAAAGGAAGACCTTCGGGCACCTGTCGTAGCGTGTCGCAATCCTACGCCAGGCCCTCAGTTGTCCGAACATGATCTCGATTCGATTGCGGCGTTTGTAGCGGCGCTTGTCGTGTTTGATGGGCTTTTCACGCGACTTCCGGCCTGGGATGCAGGGCTTTATGCCTTTGTCTTTCAACGCATCACTGAACCAGTCAGCGTCATAGCCCCGGTTGGCCAGCAGCCACTCGGCGGGTGGCAGGCTGCCCAGCAGGGCCGCGGCGCCGGTGTAGTCACTGACCTGGCCAGCCGTCATGAAGAAACGGATCGGGCGGCCGTCGCCATCGGTGACGGCATACAGCTTGGTGTTCATGCCGCCCTTGGTTCGGCCGATCAGACGGCTCCTCTGGTCGTCGAGCCCCCCTTTTTCGACCAGAGGCTGGTGGCAAAGGACTCTGCCCATTTCTGGAAAAACCCTTTTCCGAGAAATGCTTGCGAGCATGACCGGGTCACGTTGAGAAGATCATTCCGGCAAGTTCGCACGCACTTCGCGTACGGTTTCCGCAACCACCAGACTTGCGTCATTGCCCCATGCCTGCCGCACGAACGTTGCCAGTGCCGCCACCTCATCATCGGATAGCCGTTCGCCGAACGACGGCATCCGTAGCCGCGCGGGCCGCGTGGCGGTTGACGGCATCGCCGCTCCAGCCAGGATGACTTGCAGGAAACCACCGGGTTCGTCGGCAAGCACGCTGGCGTTTCCGACAAGCTCTGGAAAGACGCCATCCGCGCCGAAACCTGTGCTGAAGTGGCACGCGTTGCAATTGTCGAGGTAGAGCCGCGCGCCAAGGTCCATATCGGGCGAAGCAGCCAGCAGCATCGCGGCAGTGCCACTTTGGGTGGCCTCACCGCTGCGCAGGCCTGGCGTGGCCAACGCATTGGCGTCGGTCGCCACATGGCGCAGATACCGGGCGACCGCTGTCACGTCGGCATCGGTCATGTATTGCAAGGAGTCCTCGACCACGGACGCCATTTCGCCCGCAACGCCTGCATGGTTGTTGCGCCCGGACTGGAGAAAGGCCACCAGTTGCGCCTCGTCCCAGATGGCAGGCGCACTGCCGGGTCCGCGCAATGCGGGGGCCGCCCACCCGTTTATCACCCCGCCGGACAAGAAGTCACCGTCATCCGGGGAATAGCCAGACTGCACGAACAAAGCCGAGCGTGGGCTATGGCACGCGCCGCAATGGCCTGGCCCCTCAACCAGATAGGCGCCCCGGTCGAGTATCAGATCGTCGTAGCGCGGCGCAAACCCTGCCTTTTCATAGGCGACCCATTTCCACAGCCGCAGGCCCCAGCGCTGATCAAAGGGAAAGGAAAGATCCGTCTCGGGCGGATCACTGGCAACCGGCGCGACCTCGTCCATCAGGTAGCGGAAAAGGCTGACAATATCGGCTTCGCTCAGCTTGCGGTAATTGTCCGATGGCATCGCGGGATAAAGGTGGCGGCCTTCCTCGTCGATCCCGTCATAAAGCGACGCGCGGAAATCGTCCAACGTCCAGTTGCCTATGCCATGGTCCGGGTCTGGCGTGATGTTGCTGGAATAGATCGTTCCAAGCGGGCTATCGATCGGGTAGCCGCCGGCAAATGGCACGCCGCCTTTGGCGGTATGGCAGGCCATGCAATCGCCCAATCGCATCGCGTATTCCCCCGAACCGGCAACGACGACTGCATCCGCCGCCACCTGAACCTGCGCTGGCGTCCGCTGGACTGGCACAAAGATGACACCCAGCAGGGCAACCGCGCCCAAAATGACCAGCACGCCGATCACCCGCAGGAACTTGGCCCCGGTGGTCACGCCAACGGCCCTGGATTGCGCAGATAGTCGCGGCGGATCGCATCAAGCGTCCAGTAAGCCAGGCCGCCAAGTGCCCCCGTAGGATTGTATTGCAGGTTCTGCGGGAATGACCCCGCGCCCAGGGCAAAGACGTTATGAACGTCCCAGCTTTGCTGATAGCGGTTGAGCACTGATGTGGCGGGGTCCGCGCCCATCGCCGTGCCACCGACATTATGCGTCGACTGATAGGGGCGGATGTCATAGCGCGCGCCCACATCCTTGTAGGACGATTTGTAGGATGTCGGGTTCAGCGCCTGCACGATCGGCTCGATCTTCGACTTCATGAATTGCGACAGGCGGATATCGTTCGGCTTCCAGTCGAACGTCATCCGCATCATCGGCCTGCCATGGCGGTCGGTGTAGGTCGGATCAAGGTCAAGGTAGCAATCCCGGTAAGCCATGTTGGAGCCATGCAAGCTGACGTTCATCGAATGGCCGTACCAGTCCTTGACGCCCTGTTTCCACCCCGCCCCCCAGCCCGGCACACCCTTCGGCAGGGGGAGGTTTCGGATCGGCTGCCCGTTGGACTGCGAGGCGTGGATGTAGCCGCCACCGATGAAGCCTTCGGCGGCGAAATCGATCTGGTTGGTCGCGTAATCGTCGATGACATATCCCGTGGAGCCTGAGCCGACGAAAGGGTTGAACTCCACGTCCTCGAAGAACGCCGTCGTGCCCCCGACCATCATGTCCTTGTCCAGCCAGATCAGCAGCGACCCGCGCTTGCGAAGCGAAGCAGTGCGGCTGGACCAGTTCGTGGTGCGGTAGCGGGCGGGTGATGGTTTGCTCATGCGGCACGTCTAACCACATGGATTCACGACGTGAATCCTCCAACATCAGAGTTGTGCAACAACGCCGATCAAGAGTGAAGGCTTGTCAACGGTTAGCCCATGGGGTTTCCGCTACCTTTCAGATTCATCCGACCTTGAAAGCCTGGTTGGTGAGCCTGGGTTTCTCATGAAATTTGAGCGTTCTGAGGAAGCAAAGAAGTGCCGATGACCATCGGCAGGGGCTGACAGAGGGGCTTTAGACGAAACGTGGCTGAAAGGCAGCGATGGGCTCAAACCCGCCTTCCAACCGCCGATCATGGCAACGTTGGACTGTCTGTCCACCCGGCAACGTTCCCAGTCGAACAGTCACATTTCCACCGGTCCCGCCATATCTGTACCGGTCCTGACCTGCACCCGGCAGCGCGAATGATGCCGGACGCACCCCTCTGGCCGCGCCTTTTCGCGGTCAACCTGCGCGTTGAAATGGCCACGGCGGCGGACAAACCTTAACAATTTATGAACTCGGTCGTGTAACCCATTGATTTCAAGACACTCAAAATTTGTCCACGTGTGGACATCCCCGATTTTAGCCTCCCCTCACCTCGCTTGAGGTGCGGCCCGGCTTCCTGTATCGCAATCCCCCAAACCCTTGCCTGAAAGCCCGCCCCCATGAAATTCCTCGACCTCGCCAAAGTCTACATCCGCTCGGGCGGCGGCGGCGGCGGCTGCGTGTCGTTCCGGCGCGAAAAGTTCGTCGAATTCGGCGGCCCCGATGGTGGCGACGGCGGCAATGGCGGCTCGGTCTGGGCGGTGGCGGTCGAGGGGTTGAACACCCTGATCGACTACCGCTACCAGCAGCACTTCTTCGCCAAGAACGGCCAGCCCGGCATGGGCAGCCAGCGCACCGGCAAGACGGGCGAGGATATCATCCTGAAGGTCCCGCTGGGCACCGAGATCCTGGACGAAGATCAGGAAACCGTCATCGCCGATCTGGTGAATGTCGGTGACCGGGTTGAACTGGCGCATGGCGGCAATGGCGGCTGGGGCAACCTGCGGTTCAAATCCTCGACCAACCGCGCCCCGGCCCGTGCCAACCCGGGGCAGGAGGGGATCGAACGGACGATCTGGCTACGGCTGAAACTGATTGCCGACGCCGGGCTGGTCGGCCTGCCCAATGCCGGAAAGTCCACGTTCCTTGCCGCCGTGTCGAACGCCCGCCCCAAGATCGCGGATTACCCTTTCACCACCCTCGTGCCGAACCTCGGCGTTGTCGGGATCGACGGCGCAGAGATCGTGATGGCCGATATCCCCGGCCTGATCGAGGGTGCCAGCGAAGGCCGCGGCCTTGGCATCCAGTTCCTCGCCCATGTCGAACGTTGCAAGGTTCTGCTGCATCTGGTCGACGGCACCTCCTCGACCATCACCAAGGACTACCGCACCATCGTGACCGAGCTGGAGGCCTATTCCGACATCCTCGGCGACAAGGCCCGGATCGTGGCCTTGAACAAATGCGACGCGCTGGATGCCAAGACCATCGCCACCCGCCGCAAGGCGCTGGAAAAGGCCAGCGGTGGGCCGGTCATGGTGATCTCGGGGGTGTCCGGGCAGGGGTTGCAAGACACACTCAGGGCATTGCGCACAAAGATCATCGGCGAGGCTCCGGTGGTGGAGGACGGCCCGTGGCAACCCTGACGCACCTTGAGGCGCCCGATATCCGCGCGGCGAAACGGCTGGTCGTCAAGATCGGCTCGGCGCTGTTGGTTGACCGCACGCGGGGCCTGAAGCTTGATTGGCTGGGTGCGCTGGCGCTGGATGTGGCCGAGGCGCGCGGCCGGGGTTGCGATGTGGTGCTGGTCTCCTCCGGCTCCATCGCGCTGGGGCGCAAGGTGCTGAACCTGGGTGATGGGGTTCTGACGCTGGAACAGGCGCAGGCGGCTGCGGCAGTTGGCCAGATCCGGCTTGCACGCGCCTATGAAGAGGTTCTGGCACCGCATGGCATTACCACGGCGCAAGTGCTGGTGACGCTGGAAGACACCACCGACCGCCGGCGTTACCTGAACAGCCGCGCCACGATGGAAACGCTGCTGGGCTTTGGCGTGGTGCCTATCGTGAACGAGAATGACACCGTCGCCACTGACGAGATCCGGTTTGGTGACAATGACCGGCTGGCGGCCCAGATCGCAGTTACCGTCGGGGCGGACCAATTGATCCTGCTCAGCGATGTCGATGGGTTCTATTCGGCCAACCCTAAGCAGGACCCCTCTGCACAACGTTTCGATCTGGTGGAAGCGATCACCCCCGCGATTGAGGCGATGGCCGGGGACCCGATTTCCGGCATGTCCAAGGGTGGCATGAAGACCAAGCTGATGGCGGCCAAGACCGCCGTAGCGGGGGGCTGTGCGATGGCCATCATGGAGGGTTCGGTGATGCGGCCGCTGCAGGCGCTGGCTGCGGGGGCGGCCCGCACGTGGTTCGTGGCGCAAGGCGACCCACAGGCCGCCCGTAAGCGCTGGATTTCGGCGATGAAGCCGAAGGGCGAATTGCAATTGGATGCCGGTGCCGTCACCGCGTTGCGGGCCGGAAAATCGCTGCTGCCTGCAGGCGTCAGGGCGGTGACCGGCAATTTCGGACGGGGCGAGCCGGTGTCGATCCTGTCACCTGACGGAGTGGTTTTGGGCAAAGGGCTGGTGCGCTATACTGCGGAAGAGGCGCGCGCCATCGCTGGGCACAAGTCGGGTGAGATCGAGGCTATTCTTGGATATGCCGGGCGTGCGGCGCTGGTGCATCGGGACGATATGGTGGTGTGAGAATGGACGGGCAAATTTCTGATCTGATGACCGAAATCGGCATCCGGGCACGGGCGGCTGCAACCGAACTCAGCTATGCGAGCGCCGACCGCAAGCACGCGGCCCTGATTGGTGCGGCCGAAGCCGTGTGGGCCCGCCGCAACCAGATTCTCGACGCCAACATTCTGGATCTGGATTACGCGGTCGCCAAGGGCCTTAGCCCTGCGATGATTGACCGACTGCGGCTGGACGAGGGGCGGCTTCGCGGCATTGTCGATGGTCTTCGCGCCGTAGCCGAACAGCCCGATCCGGTAGGCCGGGTGCTGGCCGAATGGGATCGACCCTCGGGCCTGCATATCCAGCGCGTGGCGACCCCGCTTGGGGTGGTGGGGGTGATCTATGAAAGCCGCCCGAACGTGACTGCAGACGCCGGGGCGCTGTGCCTGAAGGCAGGCAATGCCGTGATCCTGCGCGGCGGGTCGGAAAGCTTTCACTCCTCCGCCGCGATCCATGACTGCATGCTTCAAGGCTTGCGGCAGGCCGGAATGCCGGAGGCCGCGATCCAGCTGATCCCGACGCGCGATCGCCAGATGGTGACCGACATGCTGCACGCGACCGACTATATCGACGTGATCGTGCCGCGCGGCGGCAAGGGCCTTGTGGGCCTGGTTCAGCGTGAGGCGCGGGTGCCGGTATTTGCGCATCTGGAAGGGATTTGTCACGTCTATGCTGACCGCGACGCCGATCTGGAAAAGGCCCGGCGCGTGGTGCTGAATTCCAAAACCCGGCGCACCGGGGTTTGCGGATCGGCGGAATGCCTGTTGATAGACTGGCAGTTTTACACCCGTCACGGCGCGGTGCTGATCGAAGACCTGATCAAGGCGGGTGTCGAAGTGCGCACCGAAGGGGAATTGCTGAAGGTCCCCGGCACTGTGCAAGCCGGCCCCGATGACTTTGGTCACGAGTTCCTGGACATGATCATTTCGGCCAAGCTGGTGGACGGTGTCGATGAAGCTATTGCCCATATTCGCCGCTATGGCTCCAGCCATACCGAAAGCATCCTGACCGAAAACGACGCCACCGCCCAGCGGTTCTTCCAGCGGCTCGATTCTGCAATTCTGATGCGCAATGCCTCTACCCAATTCGCCGATGGCGGCGAGTTCGGCATGGGGGCCGAAATCGGCATCGCCACCGGCAAGATGCACGCCCGCGGGCCGGTGGGCGCCGAACAGCTGACCAGCTTCAAATATCTGGTCACCGGGGATGGAACGATCAGAAGCTGAGGCTGATGCTGGTTTCCTGAATCTCGGTCACCAACCGGCGGCCCTGACGCTGCAATTCCTGCGGTACCAGCGCAAATTGAACCTGACCCGCACCGATTTCGGCCGGGGCGTGCAGTTCTGTCAGCACTTCCCACAGGGCGGGATCGACCTTCAGGCGGGGTGCCGTGGCGGTGATCTTCCAGTGCGGCTCGATCCGGTCAATCTGCACCCGGCCGCCGTAGGCCATTGCCGTTTCAAGGCATTGCAACAGCAGGAAAATCAGGCGCACTTCACGTCGTGGCAGATCGGCGGCGCTGTTCCACGCATAGATCAGCCGCCCACCGCGCGTCATGTCGGTAAGGATCGACGTCACCTCGGTCTTGCCGATGCGTTGGTCGCCCGAGGCGATGCCGAAGGCCACCCGGAAGAACCG
>NZ_JANMET010000371.1:0-5596 GCF_031377265.1 Tabrizicola sp.
GATCCTTTGGGCCTGTCGCCAAAGGTGATGCAATCGAACAGCGATTTCGGCGTCGCCTCGACATTCTCGGTCAATGCGCATGGCTGGCCCTGCCCCTTCGGCCCGATGGGCTCCACCGTCCGCTCGGTCGGCATGGTGCTGGCTGATGGCACTGCCTTGCGCGCATCGCGCGCCGAAAACGCCAATATCTTCGCCGCCGCGATGGGCGGCTACGGCCTGATCGGCCTGATCACCGATCTGGAGGTGGAGGCCGCGCCGAACATGCTGCTGGAACCCACCTTCCAGAAACTGCCCGCCGCCGATTTCGCCACCGCCTTCACCGGCGTGATGGATGGCACCGTCCCCATGGCCTACGGGCGGCTCAACATCGACCGCAACGGGTTCTTCGACGACGCCATGCTGGTCACCTACCGCGAGGTTGCGGGCGACATCCCGCCTGCTGGCGGCTCGGGCCTGTTGTCCAAGGTGTCGCGACACATCTTCCGCGCCCAGCTTGGCAATGAATGGGTGAAACACCGCCGCTGGGGGATCGAGACCGGCATCGGTGCCAGCCTGCAGGGGGCGGCCAGCCGCTCCAGCCTGATGAACGAACCGGTGATCACCCTGGACGACCGCGATCCCACCCGCACCGACATTCTGCACGAATACTTCGTCGCCCCCGACCGCTTTGCCGATTTCCTCGCCGCCGCCCGCGCCATCATACCCGGCAGCTATCAAGAACTGCTGAACATCACCCTGCGCTACGTGGCCCAGGACAGCACCTCGCTGCTCAGCTACGCGCCCTCTGGCCCCCGCATCGCCTCGGTCCTTCTGTTCAGCCAGGAGATGACCGCCCGCGCCGAGGCCGATATGGCCCGGATGACGGCCGAGATGATCGAGGCTGTCATCGGCATGGGCGGCAGCTACTATCTGCCCTACCGGCTGCATGCCACGGCGGATCAGTTCGCCCGTGGCTATGCGCGCGCGGCTGAATTCGTGGCGCTGAAACGGCAGGTCGATCCGAGCCTGCGGCTGCGCAACGCGTTATGGGATACCTATATGGCGGGGATATAAGACAATGACACTGCAACAGAAAACCGCCCTTGGCTATGCTGTGATCCTGACGCTTGTCGCCTCGCTCAACTATGTGCCCATTCCCGGCATCATCGACGCCGAGGGCCGCACCTTCGGCATCTTCGCGCTGGATATCTACGACGACGCCCTGCACCTCGCCTCGGCGCTCTGGGCGCTGGCGGCGGCGCTGATCTCGGCCCGCGCGGCGCGGATGTTCCTGATCCTGTTCGGTGTGCTTTACCTTGCCGACGGGGTGCTTGGTTGCTTTGCCGGATCGGGCTTTCTGGACCTTGGCATCTTCACCTGGGGCGTGCTGGATATTCCGTTCAGCCTGAAGCTCCTCTCCAGCCTGCCGCATATCCTACTCGGCGGCCTCGCCCTCGCCGTGGGTCTGCGCCGATGAGCTGGCTCTTGCGTTGGCTCGGCCGCATTCTCCTCGCGCTAGCGCTGGTCATCGCGGGCCTGCTGTCGCCACTGGCCTACATCGAAACCATGTGCCGCCCGCAGGGCACGCCCGCCGCCCATGCTTCGCTGCTGCCCCCCGACTGGCAGCGACCCGAGGCGCGCACCCTGCTGACCTACCCCGAATGGCACATCGTCCACGCCTATGACGACTATGCCGAGGTGATCCGCACCGGCGAACCGCATCAGTTCGGCTTCCTCAGCTCGATTGGCGGCTTCTGGTCCTCGCTCTGCGCGCTGTCGCGGGCTTCGGGCGAACACGGCGGCTTTGACTGGACGACCAAGCAGACGATCTACACCATCGGCGTCAGCTTCACGACCGAGCTGCTGCTGAAAGCCGCCTACGAGGAAACGTTGGGCCGCGCCACCGCTTGGGCGCGCGGGCCCGACCACGCGCCCCTTGACGATCTTTCCGCCCGGCAGGCCAGCGATTACGCCACCTTCCTGCAGCAGGTGCCCTGGTACAAATGGGATTTCACCCGCGACGCCGCCGCGCTCGATGCCGCCGCGACCAATGCCTTGCGTGATCGTGAGAGGCGCTGGGCGCTGGGCATCGAATACCGGGTCAAGGCGGCTTACGCACAGGTGATCGAGGCTGCCGTCGCCTCGGTCGGGGCCGATCAGCTGCGCCTGCGCGCCGTGGTCACCGGCATCACTCCCGCAACCCTCGCCGCCCTGCCCGACGTGCAGGTCATCGCGGAACGCCCCGAAGGCATCGAGATTGAAGCCCCACGCTACCGCGTCTTCACCCGTCTGGCCGAAACCATCGCGGCCGAAGGTGGCAGTTTCGTCGACATCGCCGGCAATGACGACATCATGTTCACCGTGATCACCGATGCCCCCAGCATGGACGGCGCCATCCATTCTTTCGCGCGGCAGGGCAATCCGGGCTATCGGCATCTGGTGCTGTTGCCGGTGGCGGGCCTGACGGCGGCACTGCGGGCGCTGCCGCCGGGCGCGCTGGAGCATATCCATGATTACTGACCGCAGGCTCTGGCTGATCGCGCCGCCGCTGGTCCTTGCGGGCTGGATCGCGGTGCTGGCAGGCGTGATGCGCCTTGGCGGCGACGCGCCCGCCGCCTTGGTGATGCTGCCGCCACCGGGCTTTGCCAGCGCGCTGCCGGCGGGCGTGGCCATCCTCTCCGCCGGCCCCTACAGCCTGACGGTCAAGGCCGATGCGCCGGGTCTGGTGGCCGCGCTCTACGCCCTCGGCGCGCCCCTGGTGCTGCCCGCCGGGCTGACCGGCTGCCTGCCTCAGACCGCCGGATAGGCCCGCGCGCCGAAGATGGCGCTGCCCACGCGGATATGCGTGGCCCCCTGCGCAATCGCCGCCTCAAAATCACCGCTCATCCCCATCGACAGCCCGCTGAGGCCGTGATCCGCCGCCATCCGCGCCAGCATGGCGAAATGCGGTACCGGATCGTCCGCCTCGGGCGGGATGCACATCAGGCCGGCCAGCGGCAAGTCCATTGCCCGGCAATCGGCCAGAAATCCCGCCAGATCCGCCGGCAGAACCCCCGCCTTCTGCGGCTCCTGCCCGGTGTTCACCTGCACGAACAGCTGCGGACACAGCCCCCGCGCCTGCGCCAGACCGGCCAGCTTTTGCGCCAGCGACGGGCGGTCCACCGTGTGGATGGCGTCGAACAGCTCCACCGCGATCTTGGCCTTGTTGGTCTGCAACGGCCCGATCATGTGCACCTGCACCGCCCCAAACTGGCCCCGCAGCCCCGGCCATTTGCCCGCCGCCTCCTGCACGTAATTCTCGCCGAACACCCGGTGCCCTTCGGCCAGCACCGCCTCGACCCGCGCGATCGGCTGCACCTTCGACACCGCGATCAGGCTGGCCGACCCTGCCGCCCGCCCCGCCGCAGCCTCGGCTGTCCGTATCCGTTCCTTGATGTCCGCCAGACCCATGCCGCCCTCCAAATGTCCGCCAGACCCTAGCCCGGGCACCGCAAAAGAAAAGAGCGGACCCGAAGGCCCGCTCTTTCCGGTTCACAATGGGGTTCGCTTAGAAGGAGAAAGCGACACCAAGGTCGAAGGCAGTATCGTCCACCGAGGCTGCCGCACCGGTCGTGATGCTGCGCTGGACGACGCCACCCTTGACCGAGGCCCCGCCGCCGAGATCGTAGGCGGCACCCAGGCCGTAAGCGCCGATTTCGATCAGCGGCGCACCGGTCGGGTCTTCGATATTCTTGTTGCTAACAAAACCGGTGACGCCGAGCTGCCCCGTGGTGTAGGTCGCGGACAGAGCGTACTGGGTAGCGTCGGCCCGCGGCAGACCGCCAGCGTCGATGTCAGCCGCGCCATAGCGCGCCTTAACGACAATCGCGCCAAAGGTCGCGTCCGCGCCGACGATCCAGTGATAGATGTCTCCGTCCGGAAGGCCACTGGCGACCGTTTCCAGTGCTTCATATCCAGCCGACAGCTTGTAGTCGCCGAAGGTGTAGGCCGCGCCCAGGGCATAGGCACGGTCAGGGCCACCGCCGAACGGGTCGATGTAGTTCGGCTGCGTTGCCGAGGCATAGAGCGAAAGCCCGCCAGTGGAGTATTCGTAAAGGGCAGTCGGATCGCCACTCATCTGCCAGTCGGCAGCGAAGCCGATGGCCGACGCGATGGGGTCGGTGACCGTGAACCCGCCCGCACCGACGTAGATCACTTCGTTCAGGTCGCCGAGACCGGTGAGGCCCACGCCATCCACGTGACCCACCGCTTGCTGCGCCGCGCCATCAACGTCGCCCATGGTCAGTTTGCCGAATGCACCGGAAATGAACACTTCGCCAGCGGTACCGGCTTTTGCGCCCTCAGCGTTGTCAGCGCGGAACGAAGCGCCGAACGACAGGCCGCCATCGGTTTCGCCCGACATCGTGAACTTCACGCGAGCACGGCTGGTGAAGCCCATGTCGTCATCGCCGAAATTATCGATCACACCCATGCGGGCGTCGCCGGACAGGGTGATTTCTGCGGCAGCGAATCCGGAAGATGCGGCCAGAAGCGTGGTTGCAAGCAGGATGCGTTTCATTCTTGGTCTCCAATCTGAATTAACGAATGTTAGCAATTGACGCCCGCTCCGGCAATTGCCTGTCCAAAATGGTCCGGCCCAGTGGCGCATCCGCCACACCACACATTCAAAAGAAAAGAGCGGACCCGAAAGCCCGCTCTTTCCAGATCACCTGATCCCGAAGGATTAGAACGAGAACGACACACCGAGGTCGAAGGCGCTGGTGTCGCCAAGAGCGCTCGAATCCGCTTTGACGTAGCCGCCGACGACCTTGGCACCACCGCCGAGATCATAGGCTGCGCCGAGACCGTAGAAATCGCCATCATCCCCAGCGTAGCCGTCAGTACCACGGTAGTTTGACACGAAAGCGGTCAGTGTCAGCGCGTCCATCGCGTAGTCGATGGAGAGGGCGGTCTGATCCATGCCAAGGTCAGTGCCACTGTCTTCGCTATAGCGGGCGAAGCGAACCTTGGCGGTGACGGCACCGAAGGTCGCATCGGCGCCGAGGACAACCTGGGTTGCGCCGTTTCCGAAGAAGCTGGAGAAGTTGATCTTGTCAGGCCAGCCGCCGCCGGGGGTAGAGCCATCCTCGAGGGATTCGTAGCCGATGCCAAACTTGTAGGCGCCGGTCGTGTAGTTCGCGCCGACACCGTAGTTGCTGTTGCCGCCGTTGGCCTGGACCGAGAGGAACAGCCCGAGCGCGCCGGAGGAGTAGCTGTAAAGGGCCGACGGATCTTCGCCACCGAGGAGGAAGGCGAGTTCGTTGGTATCGCTGAGACCGGTCAGGCCGACGCCCGAGACGTTGCCGACAGCGGCCTGTGCAGCGCCATCGACGTCGCCCATGGCGAGCTTGCCGAAGGCGCCTGAGATGAACACTTCGCCGGCGGTGCCGCCCTTGGCATCGACAGCGTTGTCAGCGCGGAACGAAGCGCCGAACGACAATCCGCCATCGGTTTCGCCCGACATGGTGAACTTCACGCGGGCGCGGCTGGTGAATGCCGTGTCGCCCGTTCCGAAGTCATCGATGATACCCATGCGGGCGTCGCCGGACAGGGTGATTTCTGCGGCGGCAAACCCGGA
>NZ_JANMET010000376.1:0-28403 GCF_031377265.1 Tabrizicola sp.
GGCGCGGCCAACGGCATCCTCGCCGCGCGCGACCACCTGCGCTACATCCACCTGTCGGAAAGCGACCGGGGCACGCCCGGCCATGGCACCTGCGACTGGGACGAGATCTTTGCCGCCCTCGCCGCCATCGGGTTCACCGGCGGGCTGGCGATGGAAAGCTTCATCAACATGCCGCCGGAATTGGCTTGGGGCCTGTCAGTCTGGCGGCCAGTGGCCGACAGCACCGATCAGGTGATCGGCGAAGGCCTGCCATTCCTGCGCGGCAAGGCACGGCAATACGGGCTGATCTGACCCTGCGCATCCCAGCACCGACTGCGCGCTTTGGAGAGAGTATTCGAACCCTGCAGCGGGCAAGCGTAAACAATTCATGAATGCGGATTATTTTTCCTATATAAATCAATAACCCAAAAAGTGTCCACGCGTGGACACGCCCCGAGCCCCCGCCGGGGACACGCTTTTTCCGGCCAGCCAATGTGTGTCGCGGCCGAGTTCCTCTGGCTGTCGGTGACAATTGCGGAGGGTGAAATTCACATCTCGTCGGCGCATGTCGACAATCTGGTGGACGCGGAGGCGCGGTTGCCCTGTCTGGCGCGATGTGACACCCGGGACGGCCATTTTCTGCCGCAACCCTGTGGCCAAGTCGTCGCCGTTCTGACGCGGATGGGGCACGAGGCTGAAGCCCGCCGGATCAAAGAAGAACAGGCGCCTCGCAGGGGCAGTGACCGTCCGTTTGCACATCGCCACGGGGGTTGGCTTGCCACAGGGCAGCGCCGATCGGCTACGGGTATCATCCGTTCCTGTCGCTGATCTAGCCTATGGGTTTAAGCCTGACCGGCAGCACAATCGCCTTTATGGCGTGACGCAAAGGCAGCTTGGCCCCGAACGCCGATCTTATCCCCGCGCCTGACAGTAGCCGGGATTATCCCGCGTACCACCCCCCGCATGATCCGCATTTCCACCCTTTCCGCCTGCCACCCCGCCGCCTAGACTGCGCCTCGAACCGGCACGGGGAATCCGCTATGCAGACCATGATCGGCGTCATCGGCGGCTCTGGCGTCTATCAGATCGATGGGCTGGAAGGGGCCAGTTGGGTGCGCGTCAATTCACCCTTCGGCAAACCTTCGGACGAGATTCTGGTGGGCCGGCTGGAAGGTGTGCCCATGGCCTTTCTGCCCCGCCATGGGCGCGGGCATGTGCATTCCCCCGCCTCGGTGCCCTACCGCGCCAACATTGACGCGCTGAAACGGCTGGGCTGCACCGACCTTGTCGCCGTGTCTGCTGTCGGCAGTCTGCGCCAGGACTTTGCACCAGGCGATTTCGTGATCGTGGATCAGTACATCGACCGCACAGTATCGCGCGAGGCGTCATTCTTTGGCCCCGGCTGCGTGGCGCATGTCAGTCTGGCTGACCCGACCTGCCCACGTCTGGGGGCAGCCTGCGCACAGGCCGCGCGCGAGGGCGGGCTGACGGTGCACACCGGCGCTGTCTATCTTGCGATGGAGGGTCCGCAGTTTTCGACCCGCGCAGAAAGCCGCCTTTACCAAAGCTGGGGCGCGGATGTGATCGGAATGACCGGCATGCCCGAGGCCCGCCTCGCCCGTGAGGCCGAGCTTTGCTATGCATCAGTGGCCATGGTCACCGATTACGACTGCTGGCATGACACCCACGGGGCCGTCGACGTGGCCATGGTGATCAAGACGCTGGCCGCCAATTCCGCCAATGCGCGCGGTCTGGTTGCCCGCCTGCCGGCGCAACTGGGTCGCACGCACGCACCCTGCCCGCATGGCTGCGACCACGCCCTTGATCACGCCATCATGACGGCACCCGACCACCGCGATCCCGCCCTGCTGGCCCGGCTCGATGCCATCGCGGCGCGGGTGCTGTGATGCTGCGGGCCGGTCTTGTGCTGCTTTGCCTTGGCGGGCCCGCCTGCGCGCAAGGCCAGACCGATGGCATCGTGTCGCAAGGCCTGCTGTCGGACATCGAGTTCTTTCGCCTTGTAACCTGCGGCGCGGTTCCGGGTGGGCCCTGCAAGGGACCGGTGCAGCGTTGGGGCAAGCGCATGCTTCGGATTGCCTTGGTGGCAGGAACCGACCCGGTCCCGGAGGCATTCGAGGCCAGGCTGCTGGCGGCAATCGACCCCGCGCTGGACCAGATCAATGGCACCAAGGCCGGTATCACGATCTTGCGCAGCAACAGCCCCGATGCCGACATCAAGGTGATCCCGACGGCCCTGCCCGAAGGCAGCGTACTGACCGAAGTCCCCGGCTTTTCCGGCCCCGGCGTGATGGGGGTGGGCTACATGACGGTCTGGTCCGATGATGCCAACCAGATCAACGAGGCCGTGATCCTCATCTCGACCACGATCACCGACCAGGACTTGCCCTCCGTCATGCTGGAGGAAATCACCCAGTCGCTCGGCCCACTTTTTGACATCGAGAACCCGGCTTATGAAGGGGTGTCGATCCTGTCGCAGACCTCCAACCTTACGACAACCATCGCCGGGCAGGATGCAGCACTGTTGCGCTGGATCTACCCGCCCCAGAACTGAGAAAGACCGATGAGCAAAGCCAGAACCGTCAAGGACTACATCCGCACCATCGTGGACTTTCCGCATGAGGGGATCCTGTTTCGCGATGTAACCACGCTGTTCGCCGACCCGCGCGGGTTTCGGATGTGCGTTGACCAGTTGCTTGCCCCCTATGCCGGGTTGCGGATCGACAAGGTCGCGGGGCTGGAGGCGCGCGGTTTCATCCTTGGTGGCGCGGTGGCGCACCAGTTGTCGACCGGCTTTGTGCCGATCCGCAAGAAGGGCAAACTGCCGGGCCAGACCATTTCGCAAGCCTATACGCTGGAATACGGCGAGGCGGTGGTCGAGGTGCATGACGACGCGATGAGCCCGGGCGAGAAGGTGTTGCTGGTGGACGATCTTCTGGCCACCGGTGGCACCGCCGAAGCCGGGATCCGGCTGATCGAACGGCTGGGGGCCGAGGTGGTGGGCTGCGCATTTGTGGTGGATCTGCCAGAGCTTGGCGGGCGAAAGCGGCTGGAAGCCTTGGGCATGGATGTCCATGCGCTGTGCCAATTTGACGGGCTGTGACGGGGCGATTGCCATTAACCCTGTAGAAAGAGAATCACTTTAACACTTGGCAAGCCGGGGCTACCCACCCCGGCGGACACGCTGCTTGCAACACGTGACCAAATACCACCCCACACCCCGCCGGGCACCCACCCGGTGGGGTGATCTCATTCATGGACCTTTTTTGCTCTGACGGTTTTCTGGCGGAGCCGCGTTCCTCGGCACGTCTTTTGTGTCGCCGGCGCGGGCAAGGCCCGCTTGTCTTCGCGCGCGTCGCGCGGGAGTATTTATTGCAAAGCGCAAATGCCAGGGGTCAGTTTCTGGCCAGCACCGCGCCCGGATTCATGATGCCATGCGGATCAAGCGCTGCCTTGATCGCCCGCATCGCAGCAAGCTTGCCCGGATCGCCATAACGGGCAAGATCGCCCGTCTTCAGCCGACCAACCCCGTGTTCGGCGGCAACCGATCCGCCCATCGCATGCACCAGATCATGGACGCAGGTTTTGACCGCCTCGCGCTGGTGATCATGGTCCTTGCGGCTGCGGCCCTTGATCGGGAACACGTTGTAATGCAGGTTGCCGTCGCCCAGATGGCCAAAACAGTTGATCCGCCACTCGCCAAGCCCCGCCAGCGCCGCCGGGGCGGCCCTGATGAAATCTGGCACCGCAGACAGCGGCAAAGAGATATCGTGACTGGACACCGCCCCGATACGACGATTGGCCTCGGGAATGGCTTCGCGCAGATGCCACAAGGCAGCGGCCTGCGCCGCAGACGTGGCGATGACGCCGTCCAGCACCAGACCGGCATCCGACGCTTCATCATAGAGCGAGGCCATCGCCCGTTCAAGTTCCAGCCCCGCCGGCAGGCCCAGTTCGATCAGCACCAGCCAGTCTGGCACCGGATCGAACGGCGCGCGCAAATCCGGCAGCGTTTCGGCCAGAAAGTCAAAGCCGGTCCGGTGGATCAGCTCGAAGGCCGAAATCATGCCCGGCAACCGGCCGCCTGCCAGCCCCAGCAGCCGCAGTGCCGCTGCCGGGTCCGGCACCACCAGCATCGCCACAACCTTCGAAGCCGGAATCGGATGCAGCCGCAGACTGGCCGCCGTGATCACCCCCAGCGTGCCTTCCGACCCGATCATCAGATGGCGCAGATCGTAGCCGGCATTGTCCTTGCGCAGCCGCGTCAGCCCGTTCCACACCGTGCCATCGGGCAGCACCACCTCCAGCCCCAGACACAGATCGCGGGCGTTGCCATAGCGCAGCACATTCAGCCCCCCGGCGTTCGACGCCAGATTGCCGCCGATCCGGCAGGTACCTTCGGACGCCAGCGTCAGCGGGAACAGACGGTTTAGCTTGGCCGCTTCGGCATGCGCGTCGGCAAGGATCATGCCCGCCTCGACCACCAGCACATCCTCGGCTGGATACGCCCCGCGCAAGCCCGCCATCCGCTCCAGTGACAGGACCAGCGGCGTTGGCCCCTCGGTCATGATCTGCCCGCCAACCAGCCCGGTGCCGCCGCCCCAGGGGATGATTCCAACCCGCGACGTGGCACAACTGCGCACGATCTCGGCCACCTCGGCCACGCTGCGGGGGCGGGCAATGGTGCCAGCCTTGCCCAGCCAACGGCCACGCGGTTCGGTCAGGTACCGGGGTTCAGGATCGCTCAGCGTGCCGTCAGGCAGGCGGCTGGCAAGCGCGGCCACAAAGGCAGGATCGCAGGGGTTCAGCATGGCGCTCTCCTTCCCGCCCTTCCTAGACGCGGCCCCACAGGCTCGCCACCCGAAAATGCGTCAGTCAAGATAGGCGGGGTCCAGCACCAGGATCGTTGGGCTGCCCGGCAGATCACGCCGCGACAGGTCGATCTGGCTGCCACCGGTTTCAACCACGTTAAACTCGCCCGACATCTCGGTCAGAAACGCCTGCAGGGACTGATCGGAAAACCAGTGCATCGGGATGACGATCGAGGCGCGCAGCCGCTGAACCACCCCGGCCATGTCCTGCAGGCGCATGGTATAGCCGCCATCCACCGGCACCATCACCACATCCAGCCGACCGATTGCCGCATATTGCTCGGCCGAGGGGATCTGGTGCAGATGGCCCAGATGGCCAATGCAAAGGCCCCCAACCTCGAAGATAAAGATCGAGTTGCCGTCTTTGCGCGCCCCTTCGCCAAACGGTCCGCGCGTGTCGGTGGTGACATTGCGGATCAGCATGCCGCCAAGGTCCAGCCGGTGCTGTGCCGGCGCCGAACCTTCGCCCCAGCCCTTGAGGATCTGCGGAATGCGCGGATCGGGGTCCGATGTCCAATGCGTGGAATGGGCGTTGTTCATTGTCACCACGTCGGGCACCAGATCGACGGTGCCGAGGTAGCCGGTGTAATCTGTCACCGCCACCAACCCGTCATCGGACACGATCGCAAAGCTTGCATGATCGAGATAGCGGATGAGAACGTGGTCCTTGTCCAGCCCTTCGCCTAACTTAGTGGGCTGCACCGTCTCAGGCCCCTCGGCCAGGGCCAGACAATGCGAGGCGAGGCGGTCTTGTGCCAGCGCGGGCGTTGCCAACAGCAGCCCGAACATCAGGAATGCGCGCATCGGTCACCTCGCTTGTTGGCGCAAAGCTAACCCGGAATGCGCAAACGTCACGCATCCATCTGTTCACGGCTGCGCGAGGTCAGCCGCGTGCCGCGACCATGGTGCAAAGTGCAGCAACGGTGCGCAGGTTGCGGGCGGTCATCGGCACCGGCAGAAGGCTGGGCAACTTGGCCGCAAGCCTTGACGCCCCAACGCCACCCGGAGTGTGCAAGGTGAACCGCCGCCCGGACAGGTGCCACCCATCACCCGGCGCAGCCAGCCGGCGCAGCGCATCCTCATCCAGCGCGTCCGGCGCGGTCTGCAGAAAGAACACATGCACCTTTTCCGGCGCGGCCCCGGTGAAGGGATGGTCGTTCAGGGCATCGGAAAGCTCCGTCGCGTCCAGCACAAGCACAGCCGGCGCGAACCCGAATGCAGCACCAATCCCGTCGCTGATCACGCGCGCCAGATCTTGCGCGGCAAGATCGCTGTCAAACACTGCATTGCCGTTTTGGATGTACGTCTCAACCCGGTGCAGACCCAACCCTGTCAGCAGCGCGCGGAACTCTGCCATCGGCAGCTTGTTGGCCCCCGACACGTTGACGCCGCGCAGCAAAGCGAGCCTAGCCGGCATCCGTCCGTCCCCGCCGATCACCGCGCAAGTTGGCGTAGAGCACATGATTGCGCCAGCGCCCGTTGATCTGCAGATAGCTTTGCGCCACGCCTTCGTACTTGAAACCGCACTTCTCCAGCGCCCCGCGCGAGGCCACGTTTTCCGGCAGGCAGGCGGCTTCAAGGCGGCTGAGGTCAAGGTTGATAAAGGCGTGATGCGTCAACGCCAGAATAGCCTCGCGCATGTAACCCTTGCGCGCAAACGGCTGGCCGATCCAGTAGCCCAGCGTCCCGGCCTGAGCCGGCCCCCGGCGAATGTTGTCCAAGGTCAAAGCGCCCAGCAACTTTTGATCCTCTCGCCGGACCAGCATCAGCGGCAATGCGGTACCCTGCGCCTCGGCCCGCTGCGCCCAGTAGACCCGGTTGGTGAATGCACGGCGCGCCAGATGATCACTGGCCCAGTTCGGCTCCCACGGCGCCAGGAACGCGGCACTTGTTTCACGCAGGTCTGACCATTGCCGCCAATCGGCGTGTTCAGGCAACCGCAGCGTCATGCGCTCGGTTTCGACCCTGACCCTGCGCTTGAAGCCCAGCATCAGGCCAGCAGCCCCCGGCGAATGTCATCTATCCCCGGTGCAGCGCCGACCGGGCCATACAGCGCCAGCGCCACCCGCGCGCCCGCCATTTCGCCGGCATAGCTGCGCACGTCGGCCGTGCTGACTGCATCGATCTTGGCCACCGCCTCGTCGACATCCGGCACCCGACCCCAGATCGACAACAGCCGCGCATTGCGTTCAGCCCGGCTTGACGGGCTTTCCAGCCCCATCAGCAGCCCCGCCCGCAACTGCGCACGGCTGCGCGCCACCTCGGCCTCGGTCATGTCATCGGCGGCGCGCTTCAGCTCGTCCATGGTCAGTTGCGTCAGATCGCCGATCTCCTCGCCCGAGGTGCCGGCATAGATCGTGACCTGCCCAGTATCCTCATAGGCACCAGATTGGGCATAGATCGAATAGCACAACCCGCGATCTTCGCGGATCTTCTGGAACAGCCGGCTCGACATGCCGCCACCCAGCGCGGTCGAATAGACCTGCGCGGCATAGACCTTGTCGTCGCGGTAGCCGGGCGCCTCGAACGACAGCGCGAAATGCGCCTGCTCCAGATCCTTTATCTCGCGCCGCTCGCCCCCGTGAAACCGGGCGGGCGCAACCTTGGCCCCGCCGACCGGTTTCAGCCCACCAAAGATCGCCTCGGCGGCTGCCACGATGTCGTCATGCGACACCCCGCCCGCTGCTGACAGGATCATCTGGTCCGGCCCGTAATGCTGGCCGACAAAGGCCTCGAAATCGCGTTTCGAGAATGCCTGTACCCGTTCCTCTGGCCCCAGAATGGTGCGCCCGAACGGCTGGTCCGGATAGCTCACCTCATGCAGCCAGTCGAAAATGATGTCATCCGGCGTGTCCAGGGCCTGACCGATTTCCTGCAAGATGACATGGCGTTCCGTCTCGATATCGGCCTTGCGAAACACCGGGTTCAACACGATGTCGGAAATCACGTCCAGCGCGCGCGGCACATCCGCCGACAGGCAGCGCGCGTAATAGGCCGTCATCTCGCGGCTGGTGTAAGCGTTGATATAGCCGCCGACATCCTCGATTTCCTCGGCAATCTGCAGCGCGCTGCGCCGTTTGGTGCCCTTGAACGCCATGTGCTCCAGGAAATGCGCGATGCCGTTCTGCTGGGGCAACTCATGCCGCCCGCCCGCACCAACCCAGATGCCGATGCTGGCCGATTTCAGCCCCGGCATCGCTTCGGTCACAATACGAAAGCCGTTGGGCAGGCTGTGAAGACGCAAACTCAATGGGCAATCCTTTCGCGCACCAGGGCTTCCAGTGCTTTCAGATCATTCGGCACGCGGGTCATCCGTTCGGGCCGATCAAACAGGTCTGCCATATGTGGCGGCAGGGCGGGCCGCGTGCCGATTGCCGCCTGCACCGCATCGGGGAACTTTGCGGGATGCGCCGTGACCAGCGTGATCATCGGGGTGGCCCCGAGATAATCTTCGGCCACCTTCACGCCAACGGCGGAATGCGGGCACAAGATCTCCCCCGTCTGGGCAAACACCCGCCGGATCGTCGCCACCGTCTCATCTTCGGAACAGCGGCCCGAGGCGAAGCTGCCGCGCAGCATCTCCAGCGCGCCCTGGCTGATGGTAAAGCCGCCGGCCTTCAGCTCGGTCATCAGCGCGGTCACCGCCGCGCCGTCGTGTCCGTAAGCATCGAACAAGGCGCGTTCAAAGTTGGACGACACTTGAATATCCATCGACGGGCTGATCGACGGGCGCACACCATCCGTGACATAGCCGCCTGTACGCAGGGCGCGGTCCAGAATGTCGTTCTGGTTGGTGGCGATCACCAGCTTTTCAATCGGCAGGCCCATGCGACGCGCGATGTAGCCCGCGAAGATATCGCCGAAATTCCCCGTCGGCACAGTGAAACTGACCGCCCGCCCCGGCGCGCCCAAAGCCACCGCCGCATAGAAATAATACACCACCTGCGCCAGCACCCGCGCCCAGTTGATGCTGTTCACCCCCGCCAGCCGCACCCCGTCGCGGAAGGCGAAATCGTTGAACATGTCCTTCACCCGCGCTTGCGCCTCGTCAAAGTCGCCCTCGATGGCCAGTGCATGACAATTGGCCTCGACCGGCGTGGTCATCTGGCGACGCTGCACATCGCTGACGCGCCCCTGCGGGAACAGGATGAAGACATCCACATTGGCCAGCCCCCGAAACGCCTCCATCGCCGCCGATCCGGTATCGCCCGAGGTGGCGCCCACGATGGTGATCCGCTCGCCCGTCTTGGCCAGCGCCGCCTGCATCATCTGTCCGATCAACTGCATGGCGAAATCCTTGAACGCCAGCGTTGGCCCGTGGAACAGCTCCAGCAGGAAGTGGTTCGGGGCCAGTTGCACCATCGGCGCGCGGGCGACGTGGTGAAAGCCCTTGTAGGCCGCCTCAATCAGCCCGCGAAATTCGTCATCGCCGAAAAAGCCGCCCAGGTAGGGCCGCATCACCCGGAACGCGACCTCCTCATAAGGAAGTCCCGCCAACGCCGCAATATCGCCCGCCGCCATCACCGGCACGGCATCAGGCACGTACAGCCCGCCGTCGCGGGCAAGGCCGGTCATCATCGCCTCGCCAAAGCTCAACGCCGGGGCCGTACCGCGGGTGGAAATGTATTTCATCGCATGCGCCTTCACACAGTCCGCGCCCTGATACGCCACAGAAGATAGACTGTCATCCCCAGCCAGACCGCCGCCAGCGAAAACCAGGTGACCGCGTAATTGAAATGATCGTTGCGAAAGCCCGCTGTCGTCACCGGTTGCGCCATGATCCCGTCGCCAGTGTCGTTTCGGGCAATCACCAAAACCGGTTCGGTGCCGAACAGTGCCGCGATACCGCCCAGATCGCGGCCATACCAGATCGCCCGGCCCGCATCATAGGCCGGCGTCGAGGAATTCACGTCATCCGGCCAGTTCAGGTTGCCCGTCACTTCGGCGGCATGCGCCGGGCGCGGGGTGGTCTTTTCCACCTCAGGGACAAAGCCGCGATCCACCAGAATGCGCCGCCCTGTGGTCGTCTCGAACGGGGCGATCACCAGAAATCCCGGCCCCTCCTCGCGCAACGAGGTCAGCACATGTGCCTCTTCGCCGGTAAAGCGTCCGGCCACCTGCACGGCGCGGTAGCGGTCTGCCACCGGGTCAAGCACCGCCGGCAAAGGCACCGGCGCATCAGCCATCATCGCTTCGGCCCCGGCGATGATGGCTTCCTTCCATTCCAGCCGCTGCAACTGCCAGATGCCCAGCGACATCAGCACCCCAACCCCGGCCAGCCCAAGGATCACCGCAAACGCAACAGACCGGATCATGTCCGCCCCCCAAATGCAAAGCGCAGGCCCGCAGGCCCGCGCTTGCCGTTTCGACCAGCGGCAAAGATCAGCCCTGACCCCAGACATAGACCGCCGCAAACAGGAACAGCCAGACCACGTCAACAAAGTGCCAGTACCAGGCCGCAGCCTCAAATCCGACATGGCGTTCAGGCGTGAAGTGGCCGTTCAGCGCGCGCAGCAGGCACACCGTCAGGAAGATCGTCCCGATGATCACATGGAACCCGTGGAACCCGGTCGCCATGAAAAAGCTTGCGCCATAGATGTTGCCGGCAAAGCCGAACGCCGCGTGGCTGTATTCGTAGGCCTGCATGCCGGTGAAGATCACGCCGAGGCCAATCGCCAGGATCAAGCCGTTCACCAGATCCTTGCGGTTGTTCTCATGCACCAGCGCGTGGTGCGCCCAGGTTGCGGCACAGCCCGACAGCAGCAGGATCAGCGTGTTCATCAGCGGCAAGTGCCAAGGGTCAAACGTCTCGATCCCGACAGGGGGCCAGACACCGTCAATCGCCGGACTGTCCGGGCCCATCGGGTACATCCGATGCTTGAAGAACGTCCAGAACCACGCCGAAAAGAACATGATCTCGGACATGATGAACAGGATGAAACCATAGCGCAGACCCAGCCGCACCACCGGTGTGTGATCGCCGGTCTGGCCTTCGTGCACCACCTCGGACCACCAGGCGAACATGACGTACAAAACCCCGGCCAAGCCGATCAGGCCCAGCCATGGGGCAGAGCCGTGCATCCAGAGCACCGCCCCGAACAGCATGACAAACCCGGACAAGGCGCCAAGAAGCGGCCAGATCGACGGCGGCAGGATATGGTAATCGTGGTTCTTCGCGTGGGCCATGGCCGGAGGGTTCCCTCGTTATTGTCGTCAGTTCACTGCAGCGGGCGTTGCCGGTGCAGCGGGCGGGTCCAGCGCTGCCTGAACTTCGGGCAGCGGGGTTTCGTGGAAGGTATAGCTCAGCGTGATCTCTTTCACAAACTGCGCTTCGGGGTCGTTCACCATCTCGGGGTCGACATAGAAAGTCACCGGCATCAGAACGGTTTCGCCCGGCTGCAGCACCTGCTCGGTAAAGCAGAAACAGGCGATCTTGATGAAGTATCCGCCGGCCGAATAGGGAAACACGTTATAGCTGGCTGTGCCTGCCACCGGGCGGCTGGTCGGGTTGTGCGCCTCGTAGAACGCCAGCGCTGTCTCGCCGATCCGCAATTCCATCGAATGCTCGACCGGGCGAAACTCCCAAGGCATTCCCGCCTCAAGCGACGCATCAAACCGGATCTTCACCGTGCGGTCCAGGATCACGTCCTGCGAAGCGCCCGCCACCCCCGTCGTGCCGCCAAAGCCTGTCGTCCGGCAGAACCAATCGTAGAACGGCACTGCGGCGAATGACAGCGACGCCATGGTCACCACCACGGTCACCAGTTGCAACAAGGTGCGTTTCGGGCCCTGAAGCTGCGGCAAAATCATTCCTTGGCCTCCACCGGCGCGGATGCTGGCTGGATCACATGATCATACCCCTGCATCGGATCGCCGCGCGTGACCTTGACCACGGTCAGCGCAAACACCACCGCGACAAACGCCACCAGCGTCAGCCCGACGCCAACATTGCGGCCAAAGCGGCGCTTGTGAATTTCGTGTTCGGGATGAAAGCTCATCTTACCAGCCTCCCAGTCCATAGGGCTTCAGCGCGGCCTCAACAAGGAACGCTCCGAACTGCAGGAAAAGATACAGCAGCGAAAACCGGAACACCGCTTTCTCGACCGCGTATTTGTCGCCCTCGGCCACCGCCTCGTCGCGCCGCCAGATGCGCCAGGCGCCAACCACGAACCACGCGTTCAACGCCACCGCCACCGCCAGCGTGAACGGCCCGCCAATCGAGGTCAGCGCCGCCCAGATCGCCACCGGCACCAGAAGGATGGTGTACACCAGAATATAGGCCCGCGTCGCGCGGCGGCCATGCGTCACTGTCAGCATAGGTACGCCTGCAGTGTGGTAATCTTCCTTCATGAACAGCGCCAGCGCCCAGAAATGCGGCGGCGTCCACATGAAGATCAGCGCGAACATCAACACCGCCTCGATCGACACTGATCCAGTGGCGCAGACCCAGCCGATCATCGGCGGGAACGCCCCCGCAGCCCCGCCGATCACGATGTTTTGCGGAGTGGTCCGCTTCAGCCACATCGAATAGACCACGGCATAGAAAAAGATCGTAAAGGCCAGCAACGCCGCCGCCAGCAGGTTGGCCGCCAGCGCCAGCATCACGATGCTGATGCCCGACAGCGCCAGCCCAAGGCCCAGCGCCTCGCCGCCGGCAACCTTGCCCGCCGGCACAGGCCGCCCCTTGGTGCGCTTCATCACCGCGTCGATGTCGGCGTCCCACCACATGTTCAATGCACCCGATGCGCCTGCACCAAGCGCCACGAACAGGATCGACGCAAACGCCACCACCGGATGCACCGACACCGGTGCCACCAACAGGCCGACCAGGGCCGTAAACACCACCAGCGACATTACCCGCGGCTTCAAAAGCTGAACGTAATCGCCAAAGCCCGCCTCGTAAGGCGCGTCCTGGGTCCGCTCAAAGGTGCCGATATCGCTCATGTCAGTCCTAACTTGCACAAACCGAAGGCCCCGCAGAGCCGGGCCTTCCGATCAACGGTTGCCGCCGCTCAGTCGTTCGCGGCCACCTTGACCGTGCCGTCCGTCACCACATGCGACAGCTGGAAATCCCCGGCCTTGGCCTTTGCCAACCAGGCATCATACGCCGCTTGGCTGACGACCTTCACCGTAATCGGCATGTAGGCATGCATCTGGCCGCACAGCTCCGAGCACTGGCCAAAATAAATGCCTTCCTTTTCCGCGCTGAACCACAGCGACGCCAGACGCCCCGGCACCGCATCCTGCATCACGCCAAAGGCCGGAACCTTCCACGAGTGGATCACATCTGCGCCCGTCACCTGCACGACGATGGTCTTGCCCACCGGCACCACAACCGCCGTATCGGTGGCCAACAGGAACTGCTCCTTGGCGTAGCCTGCTTCGACCAGTTGCGCCTCGACTTCGGGCGTCATCATGTTATCGCCCCCCGTCGCGGGCGACCCGATCATGTAGCTGTCAAACGCCACATCCTCGTCCACGTATTCATAGCCCCAATACCACTGGTATCCGGTGGCCTTGATCGTGATGTCACCCTTCGGGATTTCCTGCTCTTCAAACAGCACCGGAAGCGAGAACGCCCCGATGAACACCAGGATCACGATCGGCACCACGGTCCACGCCACTTCCAACGGCGAATTGTGGGTAAAGGTCGCGGGCTTGGGGTGAACCCGCTGATTGTAGCGCAGGATCACATAGATCAGCAGCCCGCTGACGAACACCACAACCGCGCCCATGATGATGTTCAGCATCCCGTCAAGCCATTGCAAATCCGTTGCAATCTTGGTGGCGGCCGGCTGGAAGCCCATCTTTCCGTCAATCGGTTGCCCGATGATTTCAAGGGCTTGCTGGGCGGCGGCCTGACCGGCCACAAAGCTCGTAAGTCCGGCAGAGGCAATCGCGGTCATCGCTGTCGATAGGCGCATGGTGTTGTTCCCGTTCGCGTCATGCGGTTTTTCACCGCTTTGGCGGACCCCTGCCGCAAAGGGCAGAATCCCGTTGTTTACGGGGCCGTTCAAACCATATTAGGCGGGTCGCGACAAGCGAAACCGTTGCGACAAAGCAGCGCCATCGCAGGGCGATCAACACGGCGGGGCACCCTCGATGATCCTGATCAAGCTGACGCTGGTGCCCCTCGCCCTGCTGTATTCCGCAGCCTTGCTCAGCGTTTTTGTGATGCAGCGCCAGCTTCAGTACTTCCCCTCGCACAGCAACCCCACGCCGGTTGAAGCGGGTCTGACCGATGTTCAGGCCCATAACCTGACCACGCCTGATGGCGAAACGCTGGTCGTTTGGTACGCCCCCGCGCAGGGAAATCGGCCCACCATCCTGTTTTTCCACGGCAATGCAGGCAGTATTGCCGACCGTGCAGCGCGGCTGTCCTACTACCAATCACAGGGCCTTGGCGCGGCCTTTCTGTCCTATCGCGGCTATGGCGGCAGCAGCGGCACGATCTCTGAACAAGGTCTGATCACCGATGCGCGCACCGCGCACGCGTTTCTTGTCGCGCAAGGCGTGCCCGCTCAGCAAATCGTGGCGTTGGGCGAATCCCTCGGCACCGGTGTCGCGGTGCAACTTGCCGCAGACCACCCCGTCGGCGCGCTGATCCTCGAAGCGCCCTACACCGCGGCTGTCGACGTGGCGGCGCTGGTCTACCCCTGGCTGCCGGTGCGCCTTTTGATGCGCGATCAGTTTCAATCCCAGCCCCGCATCGGCCAGATCACCGTGCCCCTGCTGGTGCTGCACGGCACCCGCGACGAGGTTATCCCCTTCGCGTTCGGCCAGCGCCTGTTTGCCGCCGCCAATGACCCCAAGACCTTCGTGGCCATCGACGGCGCGGGCCACGAAGCCTTGTTCGATCCCGCCACCTGGGCGCGTGAGGTGGACTTCCTGACAACGGTCTTCCCGCCCTGAACGCACGCCTTGTTGCCCCGATGCCTTGCGAACGGCCCCCGCTGCGCTTAGGTTCCGCTCTCCCCTCCCCGAAAGGCCCGCCCCATGTCCGACGCCCCGTTCCGCCCGTTCGAAACGCATCTGGATGAGGCCGCAACCCTTGCCACCCTGCGCTTGGCCACTGCCGGGGCGGATGATGGCGAGCTGTTCTTCGAACGCCGCCGGGGCGAAAGCATCGTGCTTGACGATGGCCGCATCAAGAACGCCAGCTACGACGCCTCCGAAGGCTTCGGCCTGCGCGCCGTGCGCGGCGAGGTGGCAGGCTACGCCCATTCCACCGAAATTTCCGCATCCGCGCTGATCCGCGCCTCTGACACTGCCCGCCTTGCGGTGGGCGACGGCGGCGGCACGATGGCGCCTTCGCCCAAGGGCACCAACATCAAGCTTTACAGCGACGCCGATCCGATGGCCGACGCCACGTTCCCGGTGAAGATCGACATGCTGAAAGAAATCGACGCCTTCGCCCGCGCGCTCGATCCGCGCGTGGTGCAGGTCTCTGCCGCCATCGGCGCCAGCCTGCAGGAGGTGGAGATTCTGCGCCCCGAAGGCCTGCGCCTGACCGACGTCCGCCCGATGGCCCGGCTCAACATCTCCGTCATCGTCGAGGAACAGGGCCGCCGCGAACAAGGCGGCACCGGTGGTGGCGGGCGTTATGGCCTTGCCCGCCTGATGCTGCCGGAAACCTGGCAGCCGATGGTCCGCGAAGCGTTGCGCATCGCACTGGTCAACCTCTCTGCCGAGGCGGCCCCTGCGGGCGTGATGGACGTGGTCCTCGGCCCCGGCTGGCCAGGTATCCTGCTGCACGAAGCCATCGGCCACGGGCTGGAGGGTGACTTCAACCGCAAGGAAACCTCGGCCTTCGCCGGGCTGATGGGCCAACGCATCGCGGCCAAAGGCGTGACCGTGCTTGACGACGGCACCCTGCCCGACCGGCGCGGCAGCATCAGCGTCGATGACGAAGGCACCCCGTCCGCCCGCAACGTGCTGATCGAGGATGGAATTCTGGTCGGCTACATGCAGGATCGCCAGAACGCCCGCCTGATGGGCGTCGCCCCCACCGGCAACGGGCGGCGCGAAAGCTTTGCCCATATCCCGATGCCGCGGATGACCAACACCTACATGCTGGCAGGCACCGACGACCCCGCCGGCATCGTGGCCTCCCTCAAGGACGGCATCTACGCCGTGGGCTTTGGCGGCGGTCAGGTCGATATCACCAACGGCAAGTTCGTGTTCAGTTGCACCGAGGCGTACCGGGTCAAAAATGGCGTGATCGGCGCTGCGGTAAAGGGTGCCACCCTGATCGGCGATGGTGCGACCGCCCTGAAACAGATCCGCGCCATTGGCAACGATCTGGCGCTCGACCCCGGCATCGGCAACTGCGGCAAGGGCGGGCAGTGGGTGCCGGTGGGCGTCGGCCAGCCGACGCTGCTGATCGGCGGGTTGACGGTGGGCGGCTCGGCGGCGTGACGGTCTGGCCGCCCAGACCGGCGGTCGCCGAGGACATCGAACCGCTGATCATGGTCTGGCACCACTGCTGGCACGAAGCGCATGCTGCAATCACGCCGCCCGCACTCGTGGCACTGCGCACGCCGGACCTGTTTGCCAAGCGCCTTGAAAACCTTGGCAACCGCCTGCGCGTGGCCGGGCCAACCGGCGCGCCGCTTGGCTTGTGCATCATCAAGGCCAACCACCTTGACCAGCTTTACGTTGCCAAAGAAGCCCGTGGCACCGGCCTCGCTGCCGCCCTTCTGCGTGACGGCGAAGCCCGCCTCAGCGCCACGGGCATCACCAACGCCCTCCTCGACTGCGCTGCCCGGAACCACCGCGCCGCGCGTTTCTACACCCGCGAGGGTTGGGTGCCACTGGTCAGGACAACCGTCCCGGCCGAAGCCACTGACCCACCCCTGCAAATCGAGGTGATCCAGTTCGGCAAACGCTTGGCAGGCTTCGGGGTGCCAATCGGCGGCGGCGCCTCCTGACCCTCCCCCTTTTTTCTGTTCAAGAATATCCTCTGGGGTGGTTTGGCCGACAGGCCATGAGGGCACATACAGCCCCCCTTTTTCGCACCTGACAAACCACAACCCCGGTTTGGCAAGGCCCGGTTTGGCACAGGATGATCCCCCACAGGTCTGCCCGATGCTGATCCGGGCGCATCACTTCTCGTGCCTCCCCTACCCCGTCAGGATCGGATGCAACGCGTCTGTCTCCAACAGGATGAACCGGAAGAATGCCTCGATCCGCGGCGTGTCGCGCTGGTCCGGACGCGCCAGAATCCGCCACGCCCGCATCAGCGCGGCTAAAGGGCCAAGGACACCCACCAGATCCGCCTCGGCATCGCCCAGAGCCGCCACCCCCCCGGCCTAGCGATTTTACCAAACCGCTTGACGCCTTCCAGGCCGCCGAAGGCAGGATAGACCCCAACACTCTGCTCTTGACTGTCGGCACCCGGTGATGGATGCCAGCCCTATTCCAATGATCAGTGCCAAGCCCCTTTTCACCAAACGCCGCCTTGTCGCGGCTGGCCTCGTCCTCGCTCTGGTCGCAGGGCTGGCACTGCCGTACCTGATGATGGACACGCACCCGGTGTTCAGCGAAATCTGGCTGCGTGACCGTCTGAGCAACCTTGGTCCCATCGGCCCCATTGCGCTGATCGGGATCATGGCGCTGGCCATCGTCGCCAGCCCAATTCCCAGCGGCCCCATCGCCGTTGCCGCCGGGGCGATCTACGGCACGCTCTGGGGCGGGGTCTTCACCATCGCAGGCTCACTCCTTGGCTCCTGCATCGCGTTCGCCGCCGCCCGCTACCTCGGCTTCGACGCGATCCGCACCTCGGAAAACCGCGTTCTCAGGGCCATCGCCGCCCCCCGGTCGCAATGGTCGCTGATGGCCATCGTCTTCGCCTCGCGCCTTATCCCGTTCATTTCCTTTGACGCGGTCAGCTATGCCGCCGGCGTCACTGCCCTGACCTTCCTGCGGTTTGCTGTTGCCACCCTCCTCGGTATCATCCCGGTCTGCTTCATCCTCTCCGCCGTCGGGGCCGGAATGAACGACGCGGAAATGAGCTGGCCACTGCTCGCCATCCTTGGCGGCGTCACGCTGGTACCGGTTGTTGGCAAGTGGCTTTGGGACAGGCTACGCTGACACCGCAACCTGATCCCCCGCAAGGCACCTCCTATGATCCTCGTCGGCCAATACGACAGCCCCGTCACCCGCCGCATCGCCATCGCGCTGCACCAATACGGCATACCCTTCACGCGCGACATCCGCTCGATCTTTGGCGATGCAGCCGCAATCGGCCAGATCAGCCCCCTGACCCGCATCCCCGCCCTGGTGCTTGATGACGGCGAGGTGTTGATCGACAGCGCCGCCATCCTCGACCACCTGGATGAACAGGCAGGCGACGCGGCCCTGATCCCCGCCTCCGGTCCTGCGCGCCGCCACGCCCTGCAGATGACCGCCCTCGCCCAGGGCACCCTGGAAAAGGCCGCCGCCGTAGTCTACGAGCGCCATTTTCACGCCCCCGAACACCGCAGTACCGACTGGCTGAACCGCTGCCTTGGCCAGACGCGCGCGGGCCTGGACGAACTTACCCGCCGCCTGGCCGCACCTTACGCCTGCGGCCCCGCGCTGACCCATGCCGATGTGATGATCACCACCCTCATCTGGTACATGCAGGACCGGATGGATGAAGCGCTTTCCCCCACTGCCCACGCGCCGCTTCTGGCGCTCGCCGAACATTGCGAAACCCTGCCCGCCTTCCGCGCCGCCGCCCTCAGCGATTTCGAGAAGATGCCCCGCCGGTAACACCGGTCCTTCATCTGTCCCCAAATATCCCACGGGAGGTCTGGAGGGTGTGAAACCCTCCAGTCCCGACCTTACCGCCCGAACTTGCCCTTCAAGGCATCGCCAAATGCGGTGTTCGAAGACGGCGCCGGTTGCACTGGCACCACCACCCGCGCCTTCACCGGAACCGGCCCGCGCTCGCGCACCGCCTCGCGCTTGCTCGCCGCCTCACGCTCGCGCACCGCCTCGCGCGCCTCGGCACTGCCGGATTTCATCGTCAACCCGATCCGCTTGCGCGCCACATCCACTTCGACCACCCGCACCTTGACCACATCGCCTGCCTTCACCACGGCATGCGGGTCCTTCACAAAGGCATCGGCCAGCTGGCTCACATGCACCAACCCATCCTGGTGTACCCCCACATCGACAAACGCGCCAAAGGCCGCAACGTTGGTCACCGTGCCTTCCAGCAGCATCCCAGGGCGCAAATCCTTGATATCATTCACCCCGTCCGCAAAGGTCGCGGTCTTGAACGAAGGCCGCGGGTCGCGCCCCGGCTTTTCCAGCTCGGCCAGAATATCCTTCACCGTCGGCAACCCGAACCGCGCATCGACGAAATCCCGCGGCTCCACCCCCTTCAGTACCGACGGGTCGGCCATCACCGACCGCAAATCCCGCCCGCAGGCGGCCACGATCCGCCGCGCCAGATCATAGGCCTCAGGGTGCACGGACGACACATCCAGCGGCTCCTTGCCGCCCGTCACCCGCAAGAACCCTGCCGCCTGTTCAAATGCCTTCGGCCCCAGCCGCGCCACCTTCAGCAACTCCCGGCGGCTGGCAAACGGCCCGTTGGCCTCACGGTGGCTGACAATCGCCTCGGCCAGCCCCGGCCCCACGCCCGACACCCGCGCCAAAAGCGGCGCCGACGCGGTGTTCAGATCCACCCCAACCGCGTTCACCGCATCTTCAACGACCGCCTCCAAACTGCGCCCCAGCCGGTGCTGATCGACATCATGCTGATACTGACCGACGCCAATCGCCTTGGGTTCGATCTTCACCAATTCCGCCAGCGGGTCCTGCAAGCGCCGCGCAATGCTGACTGCCCCGCGCAAGCTCACATCCAGCCCCGGAAACTCCTTCGCCGCCAGCTCCGACGCCGAATAGACCGACGCGCCCGCCTCCGACACGATCACTTTCACCGGCTTCTCCCCCGGCAGCACTGCCAGAACATCCGCCACCATCTTTTCGGTCTCCCGGCTTGCCGTGCCGTTGCCGATGGAGATCAGCTTCACCCCGTGCCGTCCGATCAGCCGCGCCAGCGCCACCTGCGCGCCGCGCAGATCATTCTTCGGCTGGAACGGATAAACCGTTTCCGTCTCCAGCACCTTGCCCGTGGCATCAACCACCGCCACCTTCACCCCCGTGCGGATACCGGGATCAAGGCCCATCGTGGCCTTGCCCCCGGCGGGTGCCGCCAGCAGCAGATCTTTCAGATTGCGCGCGAACACCCGGATCGCCTCGGCCTCCGCCCGCTCGCGCAGATCGCCCATCAGGTCCAGCGTCAGGCTGGTGCGCAGCTTTACCCGCCAGGCCCAGGCCGCCGCCTCACGCAGCCAGGCATCGCCCGGCCCCCGCGACCCGGTGCTCAGCGCGGCACCACAAGCCCGCTCGCAGGGGCTTTCGCCGCGCGCCGCCTCGGCGTCGATCTCCAGATCGACGTTGAGAAACCCCTCGTTGCGCCCGCGCAGCATCGCCAGCACCCGGTGGCTTGGCGCGCCGGCCCAGGCTTCGGTATGCGCGAAGTAATCCGAAAACTTCGCCCCCTCGATCTGTTTGCCGTCCACCACCTTTGCGCTCAGCTTTGCCACCCGCTTCATGTGATCGCGCAACCGCGCCAACAGCGTCGCGTCTTCGCTCAACCCCTCGGCTACGATGTCGCGCGCGCCCTCCAGCGCCGCCTTGGCATCCGGCACCGCCTCGGTCACAAACCGCGCCGCCAGCACCATCGGCTCCGCCGCCCGGTCCGCCAGAATGGCATCCACCAGCCCCTGCAAGCCGTTTTCGCGCGCGATCATCGCCTTGCTGCGCCGCTTCTGCTTGTAGGGCAGATAGATGTCCTCAAGTTCCGCCTTGGTCACCGCCCTGGCAATCGCCGCCCCCAGCGCATCGGTCATCTTGCCCTGCTCGGTGATTGACCCGGCAATCGCCCCCCGCCGCGCCTCCAGCTCGCGCAGATACACCAGCCGCTCGGCCATATTGCGCAGCTGGGTGTCATCAAGGCCCCCCGTCGCCTCTTTGCGATAGCGCGCGATGAACGGCACCGTAGACCCCTCGTCCAGCAGCGCAATCGCGGCGCTTACCTGCGCGGGCGCGGCGCCGATTTCGGTGGCGATGGTCTGCGGTATGCGGGCAACGGTCATGCGAATCCTCAAAGGCTTGGGAACGCAAACCCTACTGCCCCCCGCCCGAAGTTTGAAGCGCGCCCTCGGCCTGCGGCACAGGCGGCACCCGCCAAAGCCTGCCGGACGCGTCGCGGATCTTGCTGGCCATCCGCGCATTCACCCAGAATACCGCAATCAGCAACAGCGCCACCGCCAGATAGTACCGCCAGTCCGCAAGGATCACCCCCGGCGCCCCGGACACAGCCCCCGTCACCACAGATATGCTGCAAGACAGCACCGACCCCGCCGCCTCGCAGCAATCGCCATAGAGGCTGCGGATCAACGGCAGAACCAACGCCACAAGGCCCGCAATGGTGATCCAGTTCGTCTTGCGGCGCAGCCCGATCAGCCGGTCGATGACCGCCGCCGCATCGCTGTCACGCTGCAGGCTCCCCGGCTGGCTTTGGTCGCTTTTGTTCATCGCGGCCACCCGGAACGCGGCTGGCAGGGTCAGCGGCGCATAGCCGTCCGCCCCTTCCAGTATCTTGCGCACCGCAGCCAGATCGACCAGTGGCTCGCCGCCAAACTCCGGCCCCGCCAGTATCGGGCGCGGGCCATATCGGTACAGCATCGCCAGACCGTCGCGCGAATCGTTGATCGGCGCCTGCGGGTACAGCCGCGCGCGGTACCGGCCAAGCGCCGCCTGATCAAAGCGCAGATCCGGTGACACTTCGTCCACCATCCACAGCATCGGCTCAAACGCGATCTCGTCATTCGGATAGCCGCCACCCACATCCGAATGCACGCCGGGAAACCAGCGTTCGTGCAAATCAGGCTCGGGCAACCCGTCTGGCCGCAGTCCTTGCTGAAAGCGCAGCGGGTAAAAGCTCCGCCGCTCCTCATCCAGCGCCAGCGCGTGCCGCACCCGGCGCACCACCGGGCTGCAGCGGAAATTGCGGAACTGGATCGGCCAGATCAGCCAATTCACCACGCTGCGCAATTCGTCCACCGGCAGGCCATAAGCCTCGACCGTATCGAACACCCCCATGAACGTGATCGGCACCTGCCCCGGCTTGCGCGCTTCGGGCAACGCGGCGGTCACCGCCGCGTGCTGGCGTTGCCCCAGAACCCAGCGTTTGGCCGCAACCGCCCCGTCGCGCAGCCCCCGCACCACCGAAATCAGCGGGTTCATCCGCAGCCAGCCGCCCTCGATCAACGGTGCCGTCATCTTGCGATACGCCCGCCACGCCGCCATCGCGTTGCGGTCCATCTCGGCTCTGGTCACATCCTGCGGCATCAGGCCCTGCCGTGCCACCAGCGCGGCCAGCGTGCGCACCGTAAACGCCCCGCGACTGAAGCCGAACAGATAGATCTCGTCGCCGTCCCGCCAGTTCAGGCACAAGAACCGGTACAGCTTGCGCACGTTCGACGGCACGCCAAGCCCCGTCGCGCCGTCAAAATACCGCAGCACGCCAATCGACGACGTGCCAACCCCCTGAATATAGCGCGCAATCTGCAACGGCTGATCCGGCCCCTGCGTCTTGTCCAGTGCTTGATACATCCGCCAGATGTTTGATTCCTGCTGGCCAAAGGCGCTGCCGGTGCCATCGGCAAAGATCACCAGCTTCTTGGCCGTCGGGTTGGCCGCTGCGGCACCATCGGCAGGTTCAATCCGGTCTTGCATGACCCTCTCCTCCGGGCGCGAAAGGCCCTTGTCCAAATGACTGTCGGGCGACAATTGCCCCTGTAATTGCGACAGGATGCCACGCAATCGCGCGCAGGCAAGGAAAACCTTGCCCAAACGCTGTCAACTGGCCTTGGGTGAGTGATGGTACCGACGCCCCGGCTCGAACGGGGGACCCCTAGATCCACAATCTAGTGCTCTAACCAACTGAGCTACGTCGGCACTCGGGGGCGATTTAGCCCCGCGACCCCGGGATTGCAAGCAGCTTCACAAGTCGCGTTCCCAAGCCTGTGTCACCATATCCTGCCCGAACGACTGCACCGGGTGCGCCTCGGTCAAGCGAAAGCCGTTTCGCGCGTAAAGCCGCCCCGCGGCCCGGTGGCTTTCATGCGTCCAAAGCCGAATCGAGGTGAACCCTGCCCCGCGCGCAAAGTCCAGGGCCGTCTCCAGCATCTGCTGCGCCAGCCCAGTGCCACGCTCGGACCTCTCCACCAGAAACAGGCGCAGCTTGGCGACCTTTGGCGCTTCTGCCACGACAAAGATCGATCCCAGCCGCAGCGTCGCGCGCGCCGCGATCCAACCCCGCTCCCGCGCCGGATCATGCTGGCGCAGAAAAGCCCCGAGGATCTCTGCCACCAGCGCCTCGAACGTAACATCGAACCCTTCGTCTTCAGCGTAAAGCGCGCCATGCCGCTCGATGATCCAGCCGGCATCACCGGGCGCCAGATCGCGCAAGGCAATCTCGCCCCGTCCCAGCGCCGCCTCTGCCTCGGCAAGCGTCCTGGCAACCACTTCGGCCCGCGCGACTGGAATCACCTCTGCCAGGGCCGCGCGCGACGCAGCGCGCAACTCTGCCACCACCTGCCGCCCCGCTGCCGTCAGCCCCAGATCGCGCACCCGCGCATCCACCTCCGAGGGTCGCCGTTCCAGCCAGCCGCGCCGCCCGAACCCGGCCAACACGCGGCTCACCTGCCCTTCGTCCAGTCCCAGCCCCAGCGCCAGATCGCGCGCCCGTGGCGGCTCCGTCGCGTCAAGATCATGCAGGATGCGCACTTCGGTCAGCCCCAGCCCGGACCCCAGATAGTTGCGCGACAACAGCCCAAGATGCCCGGTGTAGAACCGATTGAAAGCCCTGATCCGGTCGATCGAATCCATCGCACACTCCTTCGCCGGTGCAGGTGCAGGTGCAGGTGCAGGTGCAGGTGCAGGTGCAGGTGCGACAGATTAGTTGATTCTGTCAAGTTATTCTCGCTTGCAGCCTTGCCCTCAAACCGATACCTCCCGGCCACTCAGCCGGAGAAACCGAAATGGGCATCGACAAGCAAAGCGACATCGCGGCCAATATCCAGATCGGCCCGACCGACCATGGCATGGTCCGCATCTATATCGAGGCCGAAGGCGGGATCGAGCTGCCGCTGGATTTCGATCCGGAAGAGGCCGATGAGATTGCCGAGGAGCTTCGCGCCGCCGCCGAAGCCGCCCGCGCGATGGGCGACAAAGGCCCGAAGAAAAAGCGCTGACCGGCCCACGCATCCGCCCTTCAACTGCGAACCGCGCAGATCAGACGGCCCACACCCCGCCCATAGGGTCGCGCAACCCCTGCAACCGCGACGCCGCATGCCGCGCAAAACACCGCAGCACCGCCTTGCGCCGCCCCCCGGCCAGCGACGTCTCCGGTCCCATCCGCACGATCTCGGCGTCATAGGCATCCGCAAGGATCAACCCGGTACCCTCCGGCAGCAGCTCAACCGGAAACTCCGCATCCACTGCCCAGAAAAACCGGTCGCACCAGTCCAGATAGCCCTGCCACTTGCGGTCTGCGGCAAAATCGGCGCGGCCGGATTTGCACTCCACCACCCAGATCTCGCCCTTGGGACCCAGCGCCATCACATCGACCCGCAGGCCGGGCGCGGGCACCAACTCCTCGACACAGACAAAGTCGAACGACCGCAATCCCCGGCACACCCCGCGCTGCAAACGCTGGCCGGGCAAGACATGCAGGGTGTCGGTTTGCTGGTACATGCCTTAACATGAACCAAACATGAACATCTGGCAAGCCTTGCGGCAAGCTCCGATGCGACCTATGTTGGTTCTTGGCGGGTTCTGCTCTTCTCGTGCGGGTCTCTTTTCCAGTGGCCGATAAGCAACCGAAAGGGCGCTGGCTCTGACCGGATCTTGGTCCTGTTACCTGGTACCCACCTGAAACCTCAGGCTCTCGGGAAAACTCCGGCTTTCACGGTTGCTGCGGGCCCGCCACCCTTTGCAACAAAAACAAAAAAGGCCCGCCAAACGGCAGGCCTTGCGTAGCGGGTTCTGGTGCCATCAGCGCCGGGTTTGCCGGGTGTCGTTCGCCACGACCTCAACCCGGATCGGGATCATCCGCGAGTGGTCGCGCAAACCGCCGCGCGGGCCGTCATTCTCGGCCATCCCCATGATCGCAGCCGCGAACTGCACCGCAGAAAACACGATCCCGTTAAAGAAGACCAGCATCGACACCGCGATCCAGCCAATGTCGGACCCCATCACCAGATGCCCGATCCCCGCCACATCCTGCCACACCAGCAAGCCGGTAAACGCAGCCGCCACCGCAAAGCCGATGGCCACACTCTGGATGTAAAGACGGACGAGTTTCGGCATCACGATCTCCTCTTGTTCCTTGAAGTTAGGTCGCCATCCCCGCCTTGCCAAGGGGCCAGCCCGATATTCACACCACGATGCGCGAAAATCCGTCACGCAGCGCGGTGGACCACGCCTCGCTCATCGCGCGAAACGCCTCATCCCCCGCCTCGATCCGGCGTTTCTGGGTTACCCGGCAGGCGTCACGCTCGATCACGCACATATCCAGCGGCATCCCAACCGACAGGTTTGATCGCAGCGTCGAATCCATGCTCAGCAGCACCGCCTTTTGCCCGTCCACCAGGCTGGTTGACGGCTTCACCACCCGGTCAAGGATCGGCTTGCCGTATTTATGCTCGCCGATCTGCAGAAACGGCGCGTCCTCGGTGGCCTCGATGTAATTGCCTTCTGGATAGATCAGGAACATCCGCATCGCCCCGCCACGGCGCTGCCCGGCGACAATCATGCTGGCGGTGGCACCCTGCATCGCGCTCAGCTTTTCGTCGATCTCGCCCCGGACCACGGCCAGCATGCCGCCGACAATATCAGCCACCTTCAACATGGTGGGTGCCAGCATGATACTGCTGTCCGGCGTTGCATCCGGGTCTTCAATGGCTTCGCGCAACCGCGCGATCGTGGTCTGTGACACCGACAGACTGCCCGCCGTCATGATCACGATCACCCGCTCACCGGGGTCTTCGAAGGTGAACATCTTGCGGTAGACCGAGATGTTGTCGAGCCCCGCATTCGTCCGCGTATCTGACAAAAGCACCATGCCTTCGTTCAGCATCAGGCCCACACAATATGTCATTCTTCGTCCCCTCAGTCCGCAGCGAACCCTATTGATTCTGATTCAGGATCGCAACGGTCACATCCAGTTCTTCCCGCCCGCCGCCGCGCGCAATGCCACGGATCGGCGCTGCATCCTGTGCGTCGGCCCCCGATCCAAGCCGGATGTAGCGTGCGTCCGGGCAACAGCGGTTGGCCGGATCAAACCCGACCCAGCCCAGCCCGGTCACGAACACCTCGGCCCAGGCATGTGCGGCTTCATGCGCCGTGCCCGCCGCATCGGCAAACAGATAACCTGAAACATAGCGCCCCGGCATTCCCTTCACACGCGCCAGCGCGATCATCGCATGCGCATGGTCTTGGCACACGCCCTCGCCCAAAGCCAACGCCTCGGCGGCGGTTGTATGGGCGCTGGTGACCCCCGGCTTGTAGGCAATCGCATCCGACACCGCCCCCATCAGCGCATGCGCCAAAGCCAGCGGATCGTCCGCATTGACCGATTGCGCCAGCGCCGCCAGCGCCTTGTCCACCCGCGTCGGCCCGGTGGCGCTGATATAGCAGTCGGGCTTGGCCACCTCTTTGTGGCCGCGCAGGACGCCGCTCATATCCTCCGTGTCCACAATGCCGCGGACGGTCACGGTCACCTGGCTCACCGGCCCGGCCACCGTCCAACCCTGAACCAGATCCCCGGCACCGTCGCGAAACTCTGCCCCGCGCGTGCCACCCGATACGGTGATTGCCCAATCCACCGCCTTTTGGCCCTGAAACACCGATGGCGTCAGACGGTGGCTTTGCACCACCGACCGCACGGGCCGATCGTAATTGTAGTGGGTGACGTGATCGACGCTCAGCCGCATCAGCGCATCTCTCCGCTCAGGTAGGCATCATGGATCGCGTTGGCCAGCATCGCCGTGTTTTCGATGAACCGCGTCAGATATTCATGCAGACCCTCATCGAAGATGCCATCCACCGTGGTGGCCTCGATCCCCGCCATCAACGCACGCGCCTGCACCAGCGCCGCAGTCTCGCGCCCATAGGCTTTCGCCAACCGGCCAAGGTGATTGGCCATGCCCGCAACGCAGGTGGTCAGCGACCGGGGGCATTGCGGGTTCAGGATCAGAAAGTCGGCGATCTTGCCCGCCGTCACCTCGCCACCGTAAGCCCAGTGAAACGCCCGGTGCGACCCCATCGCGCGCAACAGCGTGGTCCATTGATAGTTGTCGAGGCCAGATCCGATGAAATCCACCCGTGGCAGCAGCACGTAATACTTCACATCCATCAGGCGCGCGGTATTGTCGGCCCGTTCCAGATAATAGCCGATGTTCAGAAAGTTATAGCCGTCGTTGCGCAAAAGCGTTGCGTCAATCGCGCCCCGCACCATCGCCGCATGCTGCATCACCCAATCCGTCAACCGGCTTGAGTCCAGTTCCGACCGGGGCCGCCGCTCCAGCGCCTTCAGCTCCTGAAACGCGGTGTTCAGCGCGTCCCAGACCTGTGTGGTCAACGCGGTTCGCACGATCCGCCCGTTTTCCCGCGCCGCCGTGATGCAACTGGCCACCGAAGACGGGTTGTCGCGGTCAAAGAACAAATAGCTTTCAATGTTGCGCTGCACCGGGTCGCCGTATTTCCTGGCAAACCCCTCGGCCATCCCCGAAGCCTGCAACAGGCTGTCCCATTCGCTGCGATAACCATGCACCGACGGGATCAGGCTGATCCGGCTGCCCACCTCCAACAGGCGCGCCGAGGTATCCGCCCGCTCCATGTAACGCGCCAGCCAGTACAGATTGTCCGCGGTCCGGCTCAGCATTGCGTCATTCCGCCAACACCCAGGTGTCCTTCACCCCACCCCCCTGCGACGAATTCACCACCAGCGAGCCGTCCTTCAACGCCACCCGCGTCAACCCGCCCGGCACCAGCTCGATCCGCTCGCCGACCAGGCAATAGGGCCGCAAATCCACATGTCGCGGCGCCACGCCTTCTTCGACAAAGGTCGGCACGGTTGACAGCGCCAGCGTCGGCTGCGCGATGTACTTGTCCGGGTCGTCGATGATCTTGGCGCGAAACGCCTCCACCTGCGCGCGGTCAGCCTTGGGGCCGACCAGCATCCCGTAACCGCCTGACCCGTGGACTTCCTTCACCACCAGATCGCTCAGGTTTTCCAGCACATACTTCAACTCATCCTGCTTGCCACATTGCCAGGTCGGCACATTGTTCAGGATCGGCTCTTCGCCCAGATAGAACCGGATCATTTCCGGCACATAGCAATAGACCGCCTTGTCATCGGCCACCCCCGCCCCCGGAGCGCTGCAGATGCTCACCCCGCCCGACCGG
>NZ_JANMET010000017.1:0-2157 GCF_031377265.1 Tabrizicola sp.
CCAAAGCTACTACGTTGCCTACGTCTCGGAACAGAACTTGGTCCCTGACGAAACCGGCGAACCGGTAGACCACCCCGACCTCGGCGATCTGTTCGGCGATTTCGAAGACGGGCGGCTGTCTTCGGGGATGTTCTCGTACCATTCATCGGTATTAGAAAACATCGCGTCCACATCAAACACCACACCGCGAAACGGGTGCTTCCGATGCCGAAGCACCTGACCGATGTGATATTTGGCTTGGGTCTTCAGCATCGCGTTGCATCCCCTGAGGATGGTAAGTAATCCCTTGCGCAGCCTCTTGTCCATCAAAGAGGCGGCAGTTCAAGGGAAACAGTCTGTGAACATTATCCTTACAGTGCTGGAAATCATCGCTCCTGTCGTGGTTTTGGGCGGTGTGGGATATCTATGGGTGAAGGCCGGGTTCGAATATCGGATGGAGTTCATCACCCGGTTGTGCATGACCCTTTCCGTTCCCGCGTTGATCTTTACTTCCCTGATGAAGACTGAGATCGAGCCAGCCGCGCTACGCGATCTGACGCTGGCGGCGATGGCGGCTTATGGCGCGCTGACGCTGGTGTTCTGGGCCCTGACGACGGCGCTGCGGCTGGACCGGCGTACCTATCTGTCGCCGTTGATCTTTGGCAATACCGGCAATGTCGGGCTGCCGCTGGCGTTTTTCGCGTTCGGGCAGGCGGGGCTCGATTTTGCCGTGGTGGTTTTTGCGGTGATGGCGGTGTGGAGCTTTACCTTTGGTTTGTGGATCGTGGCGGGGGGCGGATCGCCACTGCGGGTGCTTAAGGAGCCGCTGGTGGGCGCCACCCTGCTGGGCGCGCTGTTCCTGTGGCAGGACTGGCACACGCCGGAATGGTTGACCCGGTCATTGGAACTGTTGGGCCAGATTGCGATTCCGGTAATGCTGATCACCTTGGGCGTTGCGGTGGCGCGGCTGTCTGCAGGGCATCTTGGTCGCGCCGTTTGGCTGAGCGTGATCCGTGCGGCGGTGTGCGTTGCGGTGGCAGCGGGCACAGGGTGGGCGCTGGGGCTACCACCAGTGGCGCTGGCGGTGTTGATCCTGCAAGTGTCGACCCCGGTTGCCGTGACATCCTACATGCTGGCCGAGAAATACGGGGCCGATGCCGATGCGGTGGCGGGAATGGTTATCGCGTCGACCCTGCTGTCGGTGCTGACCCTGCCGCTCACTCTCGCTTTTCTGATCTGAGGGTCAGGAGTTCCCCATTTCAAACAGCGGTGGTTTGGTCTATCTTCTTGGCAAAAGACTATAAAGCACGAGGGGCAGATGAGCAGGTTTCTCCGTGCGTCGTTGTTGTTGCTGTTTCTGGGCTCTTGCGGGGGCGGCAACTTTTCGGCGCCAAGACAGTTGGAAGACGCCTGCGCGATCATCCGCGAACGGCCAGAGTATATGCGCGCCATGCGGGCCACAGAACGGCGCTGGGGGGTTCCGGTGCCTGTGCTGATGGCCACCATCTACCAGGAATCGAAGTTTATCGGCAACGCACGCACGCCTTACACCTTTGCGCTGGGCGTGATTCCAATGGGGCGGCAAAGCACTGCCTATGGCTATAGCCAAGCGCTGAACGGCACGTGGGAAGAGTACCAGGATACGGCAGGCGGTCGCGGCGCAAAGCGCGATGACATCGGCGATGCGACCGATTTCATGGGCTGGTACATGGACCAAAGCAGCCAGTCGCTTGGCATCTCGAAGAGCGATGCCGAAGCGCAGTACCTTGCCTATCACGAGGGGCGCACCGGCTATGCCAGCCAGAGTTATCTGGGCAAGCCCTGGCTGGTAGAGGTTGCAGCTGCAGTCGGCGCGCGATCGGAAATGTACCGCGATCAGCTGCAGTATTGCCGCTGATTGGTCAGTTTCCGCGTTTCTGAGTTTCGGCGGTGATGTCGAACAGGGCGGCACCCAAGCTGCCGCCTTTCTTCGTTTCGCCAAGGATCACAGTGGTTTGCGCGCCCAGATCATCAGTGATCACCCATTGCCGCAATTCCACCGGATCGGCTGTGAACACCAACTCGATCGTGCCGTAATCCGGGTTCTCCGGGTCTTGCGCCAGAACCCGGGTCGAGGTGCCGTCTTCGGAATGGCCAACCACCATCTTGGCGCGGCCAAGGTCGATGTTCTCGGCCAGA
>NZ_JANMET010000023.1:0-2053 GCF_031377265.1 Tabrizicola sp.
TTCCCATCGCCGCGCCGGTCGCCTGTTGGCCGAGGAGATCAACAGGGCTGGCTATGGCCGATTTGCTTTCTGGGGCCCCATTATGCCAAACGACCACCGCGCAAAAAAACGACTTGAGGGGTTCGAAGAAGCCCTCGCCAAAGCGGGCCTGTCGCTGGTGGACCGCGAATACTATTCTGGCGGCTCCGCTTTGCTGAAGGGCCGCGAGATGACCGCCGCCGTCTTGAACCGCACACCCGACGTCGATTTCCTCTATTACTCCAACGACATGATCGGGGCAGGGGGCTTGCTCTACTGCCTTGATCAGGGCCTCGACGTACCGGGCAAGATCGGCCTCGCCGGGTTCAACGGGGTTGAACTGCTTGACGGTCTGCCCCGCAGGCTTGCCACGATGGACGCCTGCCGTTTGGAAATCGGGCGGAAGGCGGCGCAGATCATCGCGGGCACGGCAAGTCCGGGGGAAAAGGTTGAACTGTTCCCGACGTTGCAGAGGGGCGATACGATTAGGTGAGGGGTGGAGTCTCGTAGGGTGTGCATTCATTGCGCACCTTGGGCTTTTTGAGGTTCGCGTGATTTCACATTACTTCGAAACGAGTGAAGCGGAAGATGTGCTCGGCTCCCTGAAACACCTGAAGCTGAGCCTTGCACAGACAGAGCATGATGCTCAAGCATGGAAGTGGGTTGTTCTCAGCCTTTTCAGCACAGTCCAAGGGGCGATCGTTTGCCACGCCTCAGGCACGACCCAGATTGAGTGTTTGAGAAATGACAGCGCCGAGCAGACGCTTGCTTGGCTCCAAAATCTGTCAGGCCCCATGCCAATTGAAATTCTCGCGAGCCCTGACGCACTTTTCAAACGGATGAATGGGACATTCACCGATTTTCCGCCCTATGGGGTGTCATAAAGACCGATGACCAAACGGAAAAGTCCTTTCGAAGACTAAAGCATCTTCGCGATAAATTTTCTCATTTCAGCCCAAAGGGTTGGTCCATCGAGAAAGCCTTCATATCAGAGGCGATACCTCCGCTGTTGAGGCTGATCGCGGTGATTCAGGCCCGTGGTTGGGCGTTTAGGCACCTCGATCCACCGGGGATCATTGGAACTATTCTGGTAGAGCTGCTTCGCGAACTTCCGAACTCTCATAGCTGTGACCCGTAGCAAGCGTAGAGTGCGTGATTTCACGCATATAATCATGCAGCCCAAACTCTCCCACCCCGCCCGGAATCAAGGGCGAAGCCCGCCGGGCAGCGCCCGACCGCCCCCTCGGGCGGGCGCTTTTGTAACGTCACCAGCAGAATTGCTGTGGGAGGTGCTGAACCATAAAGCGCCCAGAACCGGCGTTGCAGCGCCCACCCGGCGGTCAGGCGCTGCCCTCGGTCCAAGCAAGCGTAGGGTGCGCCACAGCGCACCATTCCCACCCTGTCATCCCCGCGAAGGCGGGGACCCATGGGCAAGCCGGTCGATCCGGGTCCCCGCTTTCGCCGGGATGACAGCCAGTCAACCGCGCCCCCTGTGTTGGTCGGGGCCTGCTCCGACCCCCTTCTCCGCCTCCTCATCACCGGCGCCACCCCGGACTGCGGGCTGCATCCCTCCGGCGTCTGGCTGCAAGGCGCGCATATCCCCGAAACACTCGACCTCAGCTTCACCAAGGGCCGGGGCCGCTGCGTCCTCCGTGCCTGCCGGTTCGAGGCGGAACCGCAGCTCGCACAAACCAGCCTCGCGCAGCTCAGCCTTGACGGCAGCCACCTCCCCGGCCTCTTCGCCCAAGGGGTCAAGGTGGAGGGCAGCCTCTTCCTGCGCGCCCTCACCGCCACGGGCACCGTCGATGTCAACGGCGCAAAGATCGGCGGGCAGTTGGATTGCGAAGGGGCCACACTCGACGGCGCGGGCGGCGACGCGCTGAACGCCCAAGGCGTGGAGATCGGCGCGGACCTCTTTCTCAGCGACCTCACCGCCAAGGGCACGGTCGATGTGAACGGCGCCAAGATCGGCGGGCAGCTGGCTTGCACCAGGGCCAATCTCGACGGCACCACCCCTGACGGCACCACGGGCGAC
>NZ_JANMET010000036.1:0-9807 GCF_031377265.1 Tabrizicola sp.
AGAACGTCCGCAAGCATTTCGACTTTGTCGTGGGCTGAGCACAAGACCAGCAAGAGAGGCCGAAATGTACCGTCGTCCGATCATCCCCGCCGATTTCACCGTGCCCGAACGGCTGGAAACGGTCGAGTTCCATCTGCGGCCCCTGACGGTGCACGATCTTGTCCGCGACTATGACGCGGTCATGTCCAGTACGGCCCAGTTGCGCGAACAGATGGGGGACAGCAGTTCATGGCCCGCAGGCCTGACGCTGGAAGACAACCTGGTCGACCTGGGCTGGCACCAGCGCGAATTCAGTCTTCGCCATTCTTTTGCCTACACGGTCATCTCGCCGGACGGGGAAAGATGTCTGGGATGCTGCTACATCTACCCAGCCTCGGACCCGGAATTTGACGTCGACGCCCGCTATTGGGCGCGGCAAAGCCGGATCGGCGATCCGGCGGATGTGGCCCTTGGGCAGGCGTTTCGGGGCTGGCTTGCGCGCGAATGGCCGTTCCGGCGCGTGGCTTTTCCGGGACGGGCGGCATGATGCGCATCGCTGTTGTTACCGGGGCGGCAGGCGGCATGGGGCGCGCCATAACCGACAAGCTTTTGTCTGACGGGCTGCAGGTCGTGGGCGTCGACATTGATGGCCCTGCGCTTCTCGCGATGGCCGCCGATCTGGACGGCTTTACCCCCGAAGCAGTGGATCTGACCGACGCAGAGGCCATCATCGACCTGTTCGACCGGATCACTGCGCGTTTTGGTGGCGTCGATGCGTTGGTCAACAATGCCGGCACCTGCTTCATGTCGGATTTCCCCGAGATTCCGGCGCAGGAACTGGACCGCCAGATGGCGATCAACTTTTCCTCGGCGTTTCACTGCTGCCAGCAGGCAGTCAAGGCGATGGCGGGGCGGCCCGGGGTGCGCAAGATTGTCAACATCTCTTCGAACGGGGCGTACAACTTTGATGTGTTCGACCCGCCACATTACCGCGCCTCGAAGGCCGCGATGGATACCCTGACCAAGGATCTTGCACGGCGGTATGCGCGCGACAGGATTGCGGTGAATTCGCTGGCCCCGGCGATGACCGAGACCCCGTTGTTCAACGTGCTGAGCGAGGAGGTTCTGGCCCGCGCGATCAGTGCGATGCCGCATGGCCACGCCATGCAGCCCGCAGAAATCGCCGCCTGGGTGGGGTTCCTGATCTCGTCCGCGGGCGATGTGTCTTCCGGCAACATCATCATCCTGAATCAGGGGCGTGACGTTCGGTGAAGGTCACCATTCACAAGTTGTTCGACTATCTGCTGGAAACCACCGCCGCCGACCCGCCTGAATGTTTCATCGGCTTTTCTCTCGCCCGCTCGCCCCGGCTTGGTGACTTTCTGGAGGCGCTTGATCCGGGCCTGTCGCTGGACTGGAACGGCAAAAGCTTCTTTGGCCTGCCCGCACTGCGCCAACGGGTGATCGATCAGGCGGGCCTGCAAGGCCGCTGTTCCCCCGATGACGTGCTTATCACCGCCGGGGCGGCGGAGGCGAACTATCTGTTGTTCCGCCAGCTGCTGTCTGCAGGCGATGAGGTGATCACCGAAGCGCCCGGCTGGCCGCAGGTGGGCGTGATGGCCCGCGCCATCGGCACCACCTTGCGCGAGGTGCCCCGGCGCGAGACAGACCGCTGGCGGCTTGACCCAGCCGCCGTTGCCGCCGCCGTCACGCCGCGCACCAAGATGATCTTCCTCACCAACCCCAACAATCCGACGGGCACGCTGATCCCGGCCGAAGACCTGCATGCCATCGCCCGGATCGCTGACCAGCACGGGCTTTGGCTGGTGGTGGACGAGGTTTATGCCGGGCTGGAGTGGGACGGACCGCGTGCGCCGTCAATCGCGGGGCTTACGCCGCGCAGCATCACCACCGGGTCGGTGTCCAAGGCGCTGGGGCTGCAGGGCCTGCGAACCGGGTGGATCATCGCGCACGACCGGGGGGTGCTGCGCGACGCGATGATCCTGCGCGAGAATGCGTCCGAGATCATGAATACGCTGGGCGAACACATCGCCGAGATCGCGCTGCGGCCCGACCGCCTGGCCATGGCACTGGCCACCACCCGCAGTGAAAGCCGCGCCACGCTGGAAAAGCTTGACCGCTTTGTCGGGGCCGAACAGCGCCTGTCCTGGCAGCGGCCCGAGGCCGGGCTGATCGGGCTGGCGCGGCTGGACCGGATTGACAGCGAAACCCTCGCGCGGCGTTTGCTGGCAGCGCCGTACCGGACGTTTCTGCTGCCCGGCAGCGCGTACGGCCTGCCAAATCACATCCGGCTGGGGGTTGGCGGCGGGCCGGAAACCCGGCTGGATGAAGGGTTGGCGCGTCTGTCGGCGCTGCTGAAGGGTTGGGAAGACTAGCGTAAGTCATTAGAATAAAACGCGTTATCCGATAGCAATCAGGCGTTTTTGCCTAGCATGCCCAGATAGCCCATTTCTTTTCGCATCACCCCGCTGCCATGGGGTTAACCCCGAAAGGAAACGACATGCTGCTCCCTGTCATCAACATGAAATCTTCGCTGATCGCCGCGCTGACCGCCCTGTCCATCGCTGCCGTTCCGGCCGCTCCGGCGCTTGCCTGGGGCGAAAAGGAACAAGGTTTTGTCGCCGGTGTCGCCACCGCCGTGATCATCGACGAGATTCTGAAGCAAAACCGCCGTGCCCGCGCACCGCAATATGTTCCCGCGCCCGTCTACGTCGAGCCGCGCCCGACGCACACCACGTCGATCTACCGCACCCCGGCAGCGCAGGCCTTCAGCAGCTATTCTTCGGCTGAACGCAAGGCGATCCAGCGCAACCTGCGCGCCTGGGGCTATTACCGCGGCGGCCTTGACGGGTCGTTCGGGCCGGGCACTTACAACGCGGTTCTGGCCTATGCCGCCGACGAAGGCCTGAGCCGTAACCTGTCCAGCACGGGCAGCGCCTATGCGGTCTATGACAGCCTGATCTACTGATCCAAACCGAAGCCACCACCGCACCCCCCTTTCCGGCCCACCGGGAAGGGGGTTTTTCTTTGGGTCAGGTATCCCAGACAGAATTCTTTTGCGGGCGTCCCAAGGATTGCCCCGGCCCCCGCGTCTCATTTATCGTGATGCTGATGGAAACACCTGACGAGATCCTTGCCACTGCAGCCGCCACCGGCGACCGCGCCGCCTTTGCCGTGCTGATCGGCAGGCATTACGACCGGGTTTTTGGCCTGTCGTTCCGTCTGACCGGCAACCGGGCCGAGGCCGAGGATCTGGCGCAAGACATCTGTGCCGCCCTGCCCGCCAAGCTGCGCAACTGGCGCAACGAAGCGCGGTTTACCACATGGCTTTACCGTGTTGTGGTGAACGCCACCCACGACTTGCGCCGCCGTCAGGCCACGCGCAGCCGTGCGGCGGTTGGCTGGGGTGACTGGGAACTGGCCCGCCAGGACGAGATCACGACCGAACGGGAAGCCGCCGATTGGCTGGCCCAGGCGATGACACTGCTATCGGCGGAACTGCGCGACACCGTGGCGCTGGTCCTGGGCGAAGAAATGACGCAGGCCGAGGCGGGCAAGATTCTGGGCGTATCCGAAGGCACCATCGCCTGGCGGATGAGCGAAGTGAAGAAACGCCTGCGGGCCAAGGCAAAGGAGGACGCGAAATGACCGACGACCTGAAGGCCGCCCTGAAAGCCATGCCCGCAGCGGACGCGGATGCAAAGGCCCGCGCGCTGGCGCTGGCGATGGAAAATTTCGACCGGCTCCAAGGATCCACCGACCCAGCCCGTTCCAATGAGGACCGCCCGAATGGGGCGGCTTCCTTGAACGGAGTACGTCGCATGTTCAACTTCCTCACCACCCGCCCCGCGCTTGCCGCCACCACATCCATCGCCGCCCTGGTGATCGGTGTGGCGGTGATCCTGCCGGTCGCCGATATCCGCTTTGGCCAGACGCCGGTCCCATTGCCCGAAACTGAAGGCGATATTGCGAAAGACGCCGTCGTCTCGCCGGACGTCATCGCCGATGCCCCATTGCCGGTGCCGGAGCCTCGCCTTGAAGCCAAGCGCACCGCCGAAGACCCGGCCGCTGAGGGCCTCGCCTCGTCGGTGTCCGAAGCGGCGACTGTTGACGGGAATGCAGTGGCGGGTGCCACCGCGCCAGAGATGAGCATGGCCCTTGCCGACGATGATTTGCGCCTGCGAGCCGAGAACAGCGGAGACACGCTGGGCTATATTGTGGCTGAACCCGCAATGCCGGTGATCGTGGAAGAAGACGGCATCCTGCAGCTGCCGGAAAGCACCGAAGCCTACGCGAACGCCCCGGTGAACCCGGTGAAGGTGACCGCAGAGGAGCCGGTTTCGACCTTCTCCATCGATGTTGACACCGCGTCTTATGCGGTGATCCGGTCATCACTTGGCTTTGGCATCCTACCCACGCCAGATCAGGTGCGGGTGGAAGAGATGATCAACTACTTCCCCTACGACTACCCCGCCCCCGATGCGTCAGAGGCGGCGTTCAAATCGACGATCAGCGTGATGCAAACCCCGTGGAACCCCGGCACGCGGCTGGTCACCATTGGCCTGCAGGGCGCGCTGCCGCCGATCACCGACCGCCCGCCGCTGAACCTTGTGTTCCTGATCGACACCTCCGGGTCGATGGAAGATGCCAACAAGCTGGGCCTGTTGAAACAGTCTTTGTCGATGATGCTGGCCGAGCTGCGCCCCGAGGATCAGATCGCCATCGTGACCTATGCCGGCAGTGCGGGCGAGGTTCTGCCGCCGACCAAGGCATCCGACAAGACCGCGATCCTTGCAGCCTTGGACAATCTGTCCGCCGGTGGGTCAACCGCCGGGGCCGAGGGGCTGGAACTGGCCTACCGGGTGGCCGAAGGCATGGCCAAGGACGGCACTGTCAGCCGCATCCTCTTGGCCACCGACGGCGATTTCAACGTGGGCGTCAGCGATCCCGAAGGGTTGGAGGCCTATGTGGCCAAGAAGCGCGAGAGCGGCACCTATCTTTCGGTGCTGGGTTTCGGGCGCGGCAATCTGGATGACGCGGTGATGCAGTCGCTGGCGCAGAACGGCAACGGCACGGCGGCCTACATCGACACGCTGTCGGAGGCGCGCAAGGTGCTGGTGGACCAGCTGACCGGGGCGCTGTTCCCGATTGCCGACGACGTCAAGATCCAGATCGAATGGAACCCCACCCAAGTGGCTGAATACCGGCTGATCGGCTATGAGACCCGCGCCCTGCGGCGCGAGGATTTCAACAACGACGCGGTGGATGCGGGCGAAATCGGGGCTGGCACGCAAGTAACGGCGATCTACGAGGTCACCGCGCCGGGTTCCGACGCGCTGCTGAATGACCCGCTGCGCTACGGGGGGACCACTGCCGCAGACGGCCCGGACGAGCTTGGTATCCTGAAGGTGCGCGCCAAGGCACCGGGGGCCGACACCTCCGATCTGACCGAAACCAGGATCACCGGGCAGGAGCCTGCCACTGACGACGCCCGCTTTGCCGCCGCGATTGCCGGGTTCGGGCAGATCCTGCAGAACTCGGTCTATCTGAACGACTGGGGCTGGGACGAGGCGATTGCACTCGGTCTATCGGCGCGCGGCGATGATCCGTTCGGCTATCGGATCGAGGCGGTCAATCTGATGCGCCTGGCGCAAAGCCTTTCGGCGCAGTGAGGCAAGCCCCCTCCTTCTGACAATGGTCCTGTCGGTCACGCAAGTGACCGGCTGGGCCACCGCCTTCAACGCTCTGGCCGTTCTGGCCCGCCCGATCTTGCAAGACCTCGGCCTGCGGTTGCCGATGGCGCTTGCGGGATCGGGCGTCTTTTTGCTGGCGCTGGCGCTTGCATCCCGCGCGCTGGTGCCGCTTTGTGCCCGCTACGGGGCAGGCAGGATTTTGGCACTCAGATCACTGACCGCAACTGCGGGATTTGTCGTGATCGCAACGTCATCGGGACCGGTCAGCTATGGCTTGGGCTGGTTGATGCTGGAGGCCTCCTGGCGGCCATGCTCACCACCCCCGGCCCATTCGCTTCTGGTCCAGGTCTTGTGGTACAGGTCTTGGGGCTTTGCCATCGTCATGGTCGAACTGTTGCAGGCCAGGGGGATGACGCTGACGCAGTCCATGGCCGGGCGGCTTGCCCTGCCAATCAATCTGAGCTTTGCCGCGGCGCCGCTGGCCTTCGGGTTGATCCTTGCAGGCGGCGGTGCGTGGTCGGTTCTGGTAACGGCGCTGGTCGTCGGCCTCGCGGCTCTGGCCGCACTGATCACCCTGCGCCGCCATACGCAGCAAAAAGGGCGCGCCTGACCGGCGCGCCCTTCGTCCTGCCGGATCGCCGGATCAGTTGATCGGCTGCGCCTCGACAGCCTTCACCTCGACATCACCCGCGCGGGCAATCTCGATCCGGCGCGGTTTCAGCGCTTCGGGCGTTTCGCGCACGAGGTCCAGATGCAGCATGCCGTGTTCATGGGTGGCACCCACGACCCGAACGTGGTCGGCAAGCGCAAAGCGCCGCTCGAAGGCGCGGGTGGCGATGCCGCGGTGCAGGAAGGCGCGCTCACTGTCGTCGGCGGTCTTGCGGGCAGCGACATGCAGCGCGCCATCGCGCACTTCGACAGTCAGATCTTCGGGCGAGAACCCGGCCACCGCGATCGAGATGCGATAAGCATCTTCGGCGGTTTTTTCGATGTTATAGGGCGGGTACGTGGGTTGGGCCACGTCGCTGGAAAGGGCACGATCCATCAGATCGGCGATCCGGTCAAACCCGACGGTGGCACGGTACAGCGGGGCGAAATCATAGCTACGCATGGTCATCCTCCAAGAAGCGATGTTGAGGGCCTCCCCAAAGGGGGCAGGGCAGTTGGCACCGGACCCATCATGGCACCCGGATGTGAGTTATCTGGGAAACGAGCAGCGCGGTTTCAAGACCCAGCGCGCGCCTGCCGAGGCTCAGGGCTTGACGAACCGCGTGCCGGTGTCACGGCGGGTGTCGGCTGCGCCGATCCGCCGGATTGCCGGGGCGGCGGCACCACCTGCCTCGCTCAAGGCTTTGCCCTGCCGCAGGCGCGCCTTCAGTTGGTCAACGATTCCAGGCAGTTCCATGCCGAAGGCGACTACCGCGCCCTGCTCGGCATAACCCGACGAAATGATCGACACGATCCGCGCCCGCCCGAAAGACCGGTCCAGAACCGGCGCGCCCGAGGCGCCGAACGTCACGTTGCAGTTCACCGCAATCAGGCCGGATCGGCGGCCAAGGACGGAACAGACCTTCTGCCACGACAGGGCTTCCTCGCGCCCTCTGGCATAGGAGACCACGCTCACCTCATCGCCATCGCCCGGGCTTTCCACCACAAACGGCGCGGCAACCGCAGCCGGGATGTCTGACACCAGTTCCAGCAGTGCGGCGTCGAGGCCCAGCTGATCCAGATCGCTGCGCGCCACTGCGTAACCCGGAATCGCCGCCGTGCGCCGGACGGCCACCTCGGCGATGGCGGTGCCATCGGCCAGCCCGGCGCGAAAGGTCATCCGGTCAGCGTCGATCGGCGTGCCGTCCGGTTCCATCACGCAATGCGCGGCCGTCAGCACAAGGTTGGTGGCGATCAGGGTACCGGTGCAAAACCCGCCATCCACGATATCAATCCGACCCACCGCCTCCCAGCCCAAAAGCTGTTCCCGGCGGGTCAGGCGTTCCAGACCACTGTCATCTTCGGCCACCGCGGGGCCGCACAGCAGGGCCGCAAGGCACAGCCAGACTGCGGCGCGCGCGGCCCTCATGGCTTGATGAACTTGGCCCCGCCTTCCTGCCCGCCGGACAGAACGCGGACACCCGCAATGCCAACGCGCACGGATGTATCGCTGGCGGCCAGCGCCTCCTTAAGCACGGTCAGCGCGGCGGCCAGCGGCACCGCCAGCGCCACCTTCTGCCCCTCGACTTCGGCCTTGGCCGAGATCACCGACACAACCCGCGCCACGCCATCGTGAAGCGAAAACACCGGCGCGCCGGATGACCCGAAGTCCACGCTGCACGACAGCACCAGCATGTTGTCGCGCTGTGCCAGAACTTCGCAAACCTCTTGAATCGACGGCACCTCCGACCGATCCTGGGCATAGGAGACCACGCTGACCAGATCGCCGGCGGCCGGGGTTACATCGGTTTCGAACGGCACCAGCGATGGCAAACGGATCGCCTGGTTCAGCTCCAGCAAGGCCAGATCGGAGCTTACCCGGTCCAGCTTGTCAGCGCCGTCATAGACGTAGTCCGGGTGCGCCACGGCGCGGCGCACGCTGCGGTAGGCAACCGCCCTGCCGTTGCGCCAGCCTGCATAGAACTGGATATCCTCGGCCCGCATCAACGCGCCGGTTTCCTTGTCATAAAGGCAATGCGCCGCTGTCAGCACCAGTTGCGGCGCGATCAGTGCCCCGGTGCAAAAGCCGCGATCCCCCAGCATCAGCTTGCCCACCGCCGACCAGCCGCGCGCATCATCCGCCGTCTGAAGGCCGACCATCGCGGCATCTTCAGCAGTGGCTGGCACCGCACATATCACCAGCAGCAGGGCAAGGAAAAACCGTTGCATAGGGCCTCCGACGCGGCTTGATCTGCGCTAATCCGCAACTTGGGCGGTTTTGTGACTTGCCGCAAGCTGCGTATTCAGACCCCAAGCGCGGCGGGGCGCGGACCCCCGGTCGCCCAGTCCAGCAGTTCTACCGTATGCACCACCGGCACCCCGGTGCCCGAGCCGATCTGAATCATGCAGCCGATGTTGCCTGCAGCGATGACATCGGGTTTGCGCGCCTCCAGCGTCTGGACCTTGCGGTCCTTCAGCTGTTGCGAAATCACCGGTTGCAGCAAGTTGTAGGTGCCCGCCGATCCGCAGCACAAATGGCTGTCGGCCGGTTCCACAACCTCAAACCCCACGCGCTTCAACAGGTCTTTTGGCGCGGTCTTGATCTGCTGGCCATGCTGCAGGGAACAGGCCGCGTGATACGCCACCCTGATGCCCTTCGCGGCCCCCTGCGGCAGGCCCAGCTTCACCAGCACCTCGCTCACATCCAGTGCCAGACCCGCCACCACCGCCGCATCCGCCGCCAGGGGATCATTGCGGAACATGTGGCCGTAGTCCTTGACCGTGGTGCCACAGCCCGAGGTGTTGATCACCACCGCATCAAGGCCCCCCGTCGCCTTTTCCGCCATGAAGGCGCGGATGTTCGCCGCCGCCGACCCATGCGCCAGCGCGGCCTTGCCCATGTGATGCGTCAGCGCTCCGCAGCAGCCCTGCCCCTTGGCCACCACCACCTCGCAGCCGAGCCGCGTCAACAGCCGGATCGTCGCATCGTTGATATCGGTATTCAGGGCCCGCTGCGCACAACCCGTCATCAGTGCAACGCGCATCCGGCGCGGCCCTTGTGCCGGGAACACCTGCGGATCGTCATTGCGGCTGACCGGCGGAATGGTCTTGGGTGCCATCGCCAGCATCGCGCGCAACCTTGCATCAGGCACGAAGCGCGCAAAGGGCCGTCCGATCCTCGCACCCAGCAGCGCCAGCCGGAACCGCCCCGGATAGGGGATCACCTTTGCCAGCACCCAGCGCAGCGCGCGGTCGGACAGCGGGCGGCGATAGGTCCGCTCGATATAGTCCCGCGCGTGATCGACCAGATGCATGTAATGCACGCCCGAGGGACAGGTCGTCATGCAGGCAAGGCAGGACAGGCACCGGTCGATATGCTTCACGGTGCGCACATCGGCCGGGCGACCCTGTTCCAGCATGTCCTTGATCAGGTAGATCCGGCCGCACGGGCTGTCGAGTTCGTCGC